>NZ_JBRUGD010000003.1:0-177793 GCF_053206145.1 Streptococcus hongkongensis | reverse complement strand
CGTTCATCAATAGAAATAATAAAATCAATCATCCTAGTCACCTCACTTCTAGTTTACTACTTTGACTGATTTTGTCATTATGAATCTTGATTTCTGAAAACAAAGCTTTCTTCATGCGTTTGTCGTGATTAAGAAAAGATTAAGAATACAAGTAATTTCCTTGAAAGTGTTTACTTCTTCGATTAACAGTTTGCTATACCTCTAGGCGTATTTATACATTTTTCTATACATTTTACTTCTCTAATTATTCTATTATTTTTCATTCTATCTTGAAAGTTTTAACAATTTGAGTTAGACTAAAGCCATGAGATTACAACAATTACACTACATCATCAAGATTGTCGAATGTGGCTCTATGAATGTTGCTGCTAAAAAATTATTTATAACCCAACCCAGCCTATCAAATGCTGTAAAAGACTTAGAAACGGAAATGGGAATCACCATTTTTATTAGAAATCCCAAAGGGATTACCCTAACAAAAGACGGCGTAGAATTTTTATCTTATGCGCGTCAGGTCATCGAACAGACATCGCTTCTAGAAGACCGCTATAAAAATAAAAATACCAAACGTGAATTATTCAGCGTCTCTTCACAACACTATGCCTTTGTTGTGAATGCTTTTGTTTCTCTATTAAAAGAGACAGACATGACCCAGTATGAACTTTTCTTACGTGAAACGAGAACCTGGGAAATCATTGATGATGTGAAAAATTTTCGATCAGAGATTGGTGTTCTCTTTTTGAATGATTACAATAGAGACGTCCTTACTAAACTGATGGAAGATAACCATTTGATTGCGACGCCACTTTTCAAAGCACACCCCCATGTCTTTATTAGCCGCAAGCACCCACTAGCCAATCGGTCATCCTTGAGTTTTGACGACTTAAAATCCTACCCTTACCTCAGCTATGATCAAGGCTTACACAATTCCTTCTACTTTTCAGAAGAAATGTTATCAGAAATCACTCATCCAAAATCCATTGTTGTCAGTGACCGTGCCACTTTATTCAACCTGATGATTGGTCTTGACGGCTATACTGTAGCCAGTGGTATCTTAAACAGCAACTTAAACGGCGATGACATCCTTGCAATCCCACTTGATGTTCCGGACCTAATTGATATTGTTTACATCACTCATGAAAAAGCTAATTTATCTAAAATGGGCCAAGCCTTTATTGATTATCTTATCCAAGAGGTCCAATTTTAAACAGAAAAAAGCTAGTCATTTTAAAATTGACTAGCTTATTTAATGTCTAATTGCTCTTCAATAATAGCATTTAGGCGATCAAAATAAAATGGCGTCCGTTGATAATTAACCCCGGCATAGGTGGCCAAATCAATAATATTGTCCAAAAAAGTTTGTGATGAAAAGCGTGTCGTGCGATATAATTCTTCCTCATCAAACGGTTTGATAAGATGAGCTAGAGGATTACGCACCGATTTTTCAAACTTTCTTAATCCCTCAACAGTCTCTTTGATATCATCTGGAAGGTTCGATAATTGAATAATATCCGTCAAACTCCGACTAGTGATATTTCGATTTTGTCGTTTGGCTAAATACAGATCAAAAATAGGTAAATGCGCTTGATACATGGCATCAAAATTCCAAGTATCATAGTCATCATTTTTTGTATCAATAATATAAGACGCAAAGTCAGGGATCTGAAATGTTACAAGCCTTAGGAATAAACGGTATAAAATGGGAGAAACCGATCTCACAAAATCAATAATTTCACCATTTTTTACCTTGACTTCTAAATCCAAAATATAATTAGCCAATTGCTCATCTACCATATCTGAATTCATCACCAAGGGAAATTGGTAGGTCTCTTCAATTCTTTTGACATCAGCTTGATGTGAATAGAGAAAGTCCAAATTCAATTCACGTCGTTCCTTTAGTAAAGCAATCAAAAATTGGGCGTCTTTAGAAATATTGGGTGTTTTTGACGCAATATGATAGGCGTGATTATAAGCATAGACATCCAAAAGGATGCCTATTGTTTCATTTAATTCAGTCATTTGCGATTAATGTTTCTAATCCGACTGTCATCATATCAGTAAAGGTTGTTTGACGATCTTCAGCACTTGTATCTTCACTTGGATCATTTAAGTTATCTGAAATAGTCATAATACCTAAAGCTTTAACATTGTGTTGAGCAGCTAAGTAATAAAGTGCTGCTGCTTCCATCTCAACAGCTTTGACACCAAGTTTTCCAAGTTGCATAGTACGTTCTGGTGAGTTTGAATAGAAAACATCAGAAGACAGAACATTTCCGACGTGTGTAGTAATTCCCATCTCTTTAGCAATATGGTAAGCCTTGTCCAACAAACCAAAATCAGCAATTTGAGGGAAATCAAACTCTGGGAAGTCATTACGAATGATACTTGAGTTAGTTGCTGCCGCTTGGGCTAAGACTAATTCACGAACATGAACCTGAGGATCAATAGCACCAGCAGTACCAACACGAATAAGTGTTTTCACCCCATAATCAACAATCAACTCACGTGCGTAAATCGAAATTGAAGGCATCCCCATACCAGTCCCCATTACAGACACACGGTGCCCTTTATAAGTACCAGTATAACCAAACATGTTACGAACTTCATTGAAACAAACAGCATCCTCAAGGAAATTTTCGGCAATAAACTTCGCACGCAAAGGATCCCCAGGAAGAAGAATTTTATCAGCGATCTCGCCAGAACGAGCAGAAATATGAATAGACATAATAAATGATACAGAGAGCGAACAGAAAGCGACTGAAAATTAGGAACCTGAGCAGAAATCCTGATTTCTGACGAAGGTTATCTATTTTCCAAGCTTTCCGCTCGAGTTCAAATTGAAGATACAAAGGGCGTTAAGAGGACACCGTGAAAATAGGAAACTGACGTCGCATTGTAAACGCAAGACAATTTATCTTTTTCACACAGTCCTCAGCCCGTGTTCAATTAATGAACTCAGCCCTCACCTTTCTGATTTTATATTTTTTAATTTTAGTAAGGACCTGAATTCAAATTTGCAAATGAACTTCTCTGTCCTTTCTGATTTTTTTAGTTTTGTTAATAAATATATTATTATAGTTCAGCAAGAATGGCTTTAACCAAGCTTTTGAAGTTACCTTTGATTTGTTCAGTTACTTGAACAACTTCTTCGTGGTTTAATTCTGATTGGAAACCAGCTGCGAAGTTTGTAATGGCAGAGATTCCAAGCACTTTCATACCAGAATGCGCTGCTACGATAACTTCAGGAACAGTTGACATACCAACAGCATCAGCTCCGAGTGTTTTAAAGGCACGGATTTCGGCAGGTGTTTCATAAGTAGGTCCTGTTACGCCAATATAGACACCACCTTCTAACTTAATTTCCAAACGTTCTGCAACTGAATGAGCAATTTTACGGTAGTCAGCAGTATAAGCATCAGACATATCTGGGAAGCGAGGTCCAAACTCTTCTAAATTTTCACCAATTAATGGGTTATTGCCTGTCATGTTAATATGGTCTGTTATAACCATAAGTGTTCCAGGGCCATAGTTAATTCCTCCAGCTGCATTTGTTACTAAAACTCCTGTACAGCCTAAAGCTTTCATCACACGTACTGGGAAAGTAACTGTTTCAAGTGGATTACCTTCATAAAAATGGAAACGTCCTTGCAAAGCTAAGACTTTGCGACCAGCTAACTCTCCATAGACTAATTTTCCTGCATGTCCAATAACTGTTGATTGCCCCCAGTTTGGAATATCAGAATAATCAATAACAATAGCGTTTTCTACTTCTTCAGCTAATTCACCTAATCCTGATCCTAAAATGAGACCAAATTCTGGCGACGCGATTCCCTTTGAGATTAAAAAATCTCTTGTTTCCTTAATTTTTGTCATTAACGACATGTTATCCCCTTTCCTTATTTAGGATAGACCACTTCTCCATCTTCCTTAGTATAAGGACTAGGAAGAGGAACTGGTAAAATATCTAATAATACTTCTGATGGACGGCAGAGCTTAACACCCTTACTTGTCACAACAATAGGTCGATTGATTAAAATCGGATCTGCCATCATGGCATCCAAAATCTTCTCATCAGACACAGTTTCTACATCCAGTCCATGCTGATGATATTCTGGCACATTCTTCCGAACTAATTCGTCAAAAGAAATTCCCATTGTTGCCACTAAACCTAACACTTCTTCTCTGCTCGGTGGATTCACCAAATACTCAATCACATGAGGTTCGATTCCCGCATGACGAATCATGGTTAATACATTGCGTGACGTTCCACATTTTGGATTATGATAAATGGTAACTTTTTCCATCTGTTTGACCCCTATACTAATTCAGCCAAGAATGATTGGCCAATCATGGCAGTTTCAACACCAAAGTTATCAGCCACTGTCGCTGAGATATCCGCAAAATGACCTTGTGGAATCACACCATTTCCAGTAAATGAAGGTGAATAAGCTAATAGTGGAATATACTCACGTGTATGGTCAGTTCCCACATAAGTTGGGTCATTGCCGTGATCAGCCGTAATCAATAGAAGGTCATCCTCTTTCATATTAGCAATGATTTCAGGTAGACGGTCATCAAATTCATGCAAGCAATCACGGTAACCTTCCGTATCACGACGGTGACCAAAATTGGCATCAAAATCAACCAGGTTAGTAAATGAGAAACCTTTAGTAAATTCTGGCAATTGCATTGTTTTCAGCAATGTATCCACACCGTGGCTATTTGACTTGTTGTGTCCCATGTCGTTTGTGATACCAGAACCGTTAAAGATGTCGTTAATTTTTCCGACGGCATAGGTTGGCACACCAGCATCAGCTAGCTTATTAAGAACCGTGTCTTGGAATGGAGAGACAGCGTAGTCATGACGATTGGCAGTACGCGTGAAGTTCCCTGGCCTACCCACATATGGTCTGGCAATAATTCGCCCAAGGAGGGCTGGACGCTCTAAAGTAATTGAACGTGCATACTCACAGATACGATACAATTCTTCCAATGGAATAATGTCTTCATGAGCCGCAATCTGTAAAACAGGGTCTGCAGAAGTATAAACAATTAACTCCCCTGTTTCCATTTGGCGAGGACCAAAGTCAGCAATAACAGCCGTTCCTGAATAAGGTTTATTAGCTTCACGAATAATCTTACGACCTGAGAATTCCTCAATTTTGGTCAAAATCTCTTCAGGAAACCCATCCCAGAAAGTATCAAAAGGCTCTGTAATATTAAGACCCATAATTTCCCAGTGACCAGTCATGGTATCTTTACCAAGAGAAACCTCTTCCAATTTTGTCACATAGCCACTTGGATTTGCTTCTTTGGCAACAGTTTTTAGGGCTGTTCCACGAGGAATATTACCTAAACCGATTTTCGCCATATTTGGAACAGTTAAACCAACTTGTTCTGAAATATGACCTAGCGTATCAGAGTCTGTATCTGCAACACCAGCATTAAAAAACTTATCAGCGTCTGGCGCAGCACCGATTCCTACAGAATCCAGTACAACTAGGTGAATACGATTAAACTTAGACATACGTCTCCAATCTAAGGGAGGTTACGGTTAGCTCCCTAAAACCTATAATATTTTTTCTAAAGCCACTAGTTATTTGGAGCTTCTAAGACTTTAACCCCATCTTTACCTGCAACAATAACTTTATTGACCATGCCATTAAAAAGGCCATGTTCAACAACGCCAACTGTTTTATCAAGTGTATCAGCAAAGTCAATAGGATTGTCAATGCAACCGAGATCCAAATCAATAATATAATTTTTCATATCAGTGATCAGACGTTGCTCACCAGCCATTCTAAATGAAGGCTTGTATCCCGCTTTTTCAAAAACACGGAAGAGTCGGTTGGCACCATATTGAATAACTTCAACTGGTAATTTAAATGCACCTAACTGCTCAACCATTTTTGACTCATCAACAACCCAAATATACTCTTTGGTCGGCGTAGCAACTATTTTTTCCATTAATAGTGCAGCACCGCCACCTTTGATACCGTTAAACTCTTTATCAACCTCATCAGCACCATCAACTGTTAGATCGATACTGTCAATCTCATCAACAGATTTTAATGGGATTCCTAAACCTTTAGCTTGTTTAGTGGTTGTACTTGAAGTGGTCACACCAACAACTTGCAACCCCTCTTCTTTGATACGACGACCAATTTCTTCAACAAAGAAATAAGCTGTTGAACCAGTTCCCAAACCTACTGTCATCCCATCTGTGACATATTGAGCAGCCGTTACACCAGCAATTTTTTTCAGCGCTTCCATGATTCCTCCTAAATAAAAAGTGTTCAGACACTTTATTATAACATGAAAGCCCTATCTTGTTAATGAAAATATTCCTTGATGCAGAATTTTTATAAGGCTTTCAGTGGAATCAAGCAAAGACAAAACCTTGCAATCTTTGAGGACTTATTCTACAATTAGACTTATGAGTATAACTAAAGAATTTGATACAATTACTGCTATTTCAACCCCTCTTGGTGAAGGTGCCATTGGGATTGTTCGTTTATCTGGGAGTCAGGCCTTAAGCATTGCCAAATCAGTCTTCAAAGGGAGAGACCTTGATACAGTAGCCTCCCATACCATTAATTACGGACATATCCTTGATCCAGATAAAGATGAAATTCTCGATGAGGTCATGGTTTCAGTCATGCGCGAGCCTAAGACATTCACTCGTGAAAACGTTGTTGAAATCAACACCCATGGTGGGATTGCGGTCACAAATGAAATCCTTCAATTACTTATCAAGCACGGGGCCCGTATGGCAGAACCAGGTGAGTTTACAAAGCGTGCCTTTCTTAATGGACGCGTCGATTTAACCCAAGCCGAAGCTGTAATGGATATCATTCGTGCTAAAACAGATAAGGCCATGAATATAGCTGTAAAGCAACTAGATGGCTCCCTCAAGCAGTTGATTGATGATACCCGCCAGGAGATTCTCAACACCTTAGCCCAAGTCGAGGTGAACATCGACTATCCCGAGTACGACGATGTCGAAGAAATAACTACTGCTTTAATGCGTGAGAAGACCCAAGAATTTCAGACGCTTTTGGAGAATTTGCTACGCACTGCAAGGCGCGGCAAAATCCTTCGTGAGGGTCTCTCCACTGCTATCATTGGCCGGCCAAATGTCGGTAAATCTAGTTTGCTTAATAACCTCTTGCGTGAAGAGAAGGCTATTGTTACTGATATAGCCGGAACAACACGTGACGTGATTGAAGAGTATGTTAACATTAAGGGCGTACCCTTAAAATTAGTTGATACTGCCGGCATCCGCGATACCGAAGATGTGGTTGAAAAAATTGGTGTTGAACGTTCTAAAAAAGCCCTCAACGAAGCTGACTTGGTACTGCTTGTTCTCAATAGTTCAGAAAAATTAACAGAACAAGACCGTGCGCTTATTGACCTTAGCCAGGACAGCAACCGTATCATCCTGCTCAACAAGACAGACCTTGAAATACAGATTGAGAAAGACCAATTACCAGAAGATGTTATTGAAATTTCAGTTCTCAACAATGAAAATATTGACCAAATCGAAGACCGCATCAATCAACTCTTCTTTGATAATGCAGGCTTAGTTGAACACGATGCCACTTATCTATCCAATGCCCGTCACATTTCCTTAATTGAAAAAGCTGTCCAAAGCTTACAAGCTGTCAACGATGGTCTAGCCCTGGGCATGCCCGTTGACCTGCTTCAAGTAGACCTAACCAGAACATGGGAAATCCTCGGAGAAATCACCGGTGACGCTGCACCAGACGAACTCATCACCCAACTATTCAGTCAATTCTGTTTGGGGAAATAAAAGAGAGTGGGATAAAAATCAGTAATTTCGCAGAAGTTTGATTTTGTCGTCCCACCTCCGCAAAGTTGAGTAGGGCTGTAACCGTTGATTTTCAACGTATTAGAGCCCACTCAACCACTGCCTTACATACATAAATCTTTATAAAAAACGAGTCTGAGAACAGTTGTCCCAGACTCGTTTTTTGCTCTCAAACTTAAATAGTTAAGGCATCGTTATTAGTAAGCTTTTCAAAATCTATAAAAAATTTTTTAGTCCAGAATAAATTCTTCTCTGACATCAATAAGTGAAGTTATCTTACCTGATTGAATATCTTGATGACCTAACACTATTTCTTTTTTCAAGTTGTCAAAAAACAATTGATTTTCTGATTTGGTAACGTTAGGGGTATTCTTTATTTGAGAATTATCCATTTACACTTTCCGATTAACAATATCATATATATGGAGTTTACCAATTTACATAACAATTTTCAAGTGACATTTTTGCCTCTTATATTTTATTGGAGAAGAAAAGAAGCCTCGTGACTTCCTTTTCTCTCTTTATTTGATTAATTCATAAATAGCTTCTGCGTAGATTGCTGCTGAGCGGAAGATATTGTCTAATGGCATGTATTCGTTGGCTTGGTGCATTGTGTTTTCGTCACCTGGGAACATTGCTCCGAAGGCTACGCCACGTTCTAGGAGACGTCCGAAAGTTCCGCCACCGATGACTTGTTCAAATCCTTTAAGACCAGTTTGTTTTTCATAAACTGACAATAACGTTGATACTAATTCATCATCCATAGACACGTAGTGTGGTGTGTGTCCATGCTCTGATAAGCTCACGCGCGCAATACCAGCTAATTCTTCCAGACCAGCTTTAAGTCCTTCAGGATCAATGCCTTTTGGATAGCGGAAGTTAAGGGCAATTGTGTTATCATCTGATTCTGAATCAAAGTTGAAGACACCTGCATTCATGCTAAGGGCACCCATTTTGTCATCGACAAAAGCAAGACCAAGTTTTTTAGCATCAAAATCTTCATGAAGAATTTGACCTGCAGTTTTAAGAAAGGCTTCTGCTGGACCAGCAAATGTGAATTGGTTGAGGAATTTAGCTAATAAAGTAGCTCCGTTAATGCCAAGTTCTGGTGTTGAACCATGGGCAGATTTACCAATGACAGTCACTTTAATGCCGTCTTCTTCTTCTGTGATTTGACCTGTTACTTTTTCTTCAGTAAGGAATTGTTCAAAGGCAGCTGTTAGGACGTTAAAGTCATGTGCTGACGTGATAAGGGCAGTTGCTGATTCAGGAACCATGTTCTCACGCAAGCCCCCTTTGAAGCTCTTAAGCACAAAGGCTCCATCGTTAGCACCCTCAAAATGAAGGTATTCAGTGATATTACCTTTTTCACCATTGATAATTGGGAATTCCGCATCTGGTGAGAAACCAAAATCAGGATTTTTAAGGCCATTATGTGCGAAGTAATAATCCATATCACCCCATCCGGATTCTTCATCCGTACCAACGATGAAACGAACTTTTTTAGAAACAGGCAGACCTAGTTCTTTGATAATTTTTAAGGCATAGTAACACGCTAAAGTCGGTCCTTTATCATCAGAAGACCCACGCGCATAGATACGGTTGTCCTTAATCACTGGTTCATAAGGATCTGTATCCCAGCCAGCACCAGCAGGCACAACATCTAAGTGACCAAAGATACCTAAGACTTCATCCCCTTGACCAAATTCAAAGTCACCAGCGTAGTTGTCAATATTACGAGTTGTGTAGCCATCACGCTCAGCCATTGCTAAGAAATGTTCTAAAGCTTTAACTGGACCAGGACCAAATGGGTGTCGGTCATCCGCTTGACTATCATCACGCTCAGAGTTGATGCGTAACAAACTAATCAGGTCCTCAAGCATGGCCTCTTTGCGTTTTTCAACTTCTGCTTTAAAATCTATCATTCAATTACTCCTCTTCTAAAGGGAAATAAGCTGTATGGTCACATACAACTTACTTAACCTTTTATTGTTATTAATAGTAGTATTATACCATTTTTGCCAATAGAATGCTCTAGAAATCCTTAGCGACGTTCAATCAATTCATCAACAGGAAGTCGATAAGTAGGCTCTGGATGCTCATCGCTATAACCAACCGTGATTAAAATCTCAGGACGAAACCGTGAATCCACGTCCAAAATCTCATTGATCGTTGCTTTATCAAAACCAAGAATCATATTAGACGAAATCTTTTGGTCAGTCAAAGCAAGAACCAAGTTCATAGCCACAAGACCAGTATTGAAAGCTAAGTAATCACTCTTTTGGTCTGGTAAGAATTTTTCATAACGTGGAGGCAAGGTTTCCATATAGTAACCAATTAAATCATCAGGTAAAGATTTAACACCCACACGCGCAATTTTACGTGCACGCTTGCCCAAATCCGTATCAGAGAAAATGGCTACCACATATTGGGCTTGTTCAATTTGAACTTTATTTCCCTCTACCATATCTTTTGCAAGATCAGCTTTTTTGTTTTCAACCACAACAAACTTCCAAGGTTGAATATTATTGGCACTTGGAGCTAATGTCGCAATTTCAATGGCTGTACGTAAATCTTTAAAATCAACTTTCTGATCATTAAATCGTTTAACAGCATGGCGTTTCTTATTCAATTCTAGAAATTTCATAGCAAAACTTCCTATCTATCTTTATTTTCGTATACCTTATTTTAGCACTTTTTGAAACTGTTTTCATGCTTTTTTGCAAATTTCAACCAAAAATTTAATCCCCGTTTTCTTTAAAACTATCCAAGAGATTTTCGGCAACTTTTTGGGGAATCCCTAAGGCTTTAACTTCATCCACAGTAGCATTCCCAATAGCTGTCATATTTTTAAAATGTTTCAACAGAGCTTGCTTGCGCTTTGGACCAAGCCCTTCAATCTTGTCCAATTTTGAGGAGAAAGAATTCTTACTTCTGACTTGTCTATGGAAGGTAATAGCAAAGCGGTGGACCTCATCCTGAATGCGATGAAGCAAGAAAAATTCTTCTGAATTTCGAGGTAAATCAATAACTTCTAAAGGGTCACCAAACAAGAGTTCTTGGGTTTGGTGCTTGTCATTTTTTTGCAAACCTGCTACAGGGATAGCCAAACCCAATTGATTTTGGATGACATCCTTAGCAATGTTGACTTGTCCTTGTCCCCCATCAATGATAATTAAATCAGGAGCTTGTAAATTATCTTTTTGAACCCGACTATACCGACGATAAATAACTTCTCGCATGCTGGCATAGTCATCGGGACCAGTGACCGTCTTAATTTTGAATTTTCGGTAGTCTTTTTTACTGGGTTTCCCATCAACAAAAACAACCATGGCAGCAACCGGGCTTGTTCCCTGGATATTTGAGTTATCAAAGGATTCAATCCGAATTGGTGTTGGAATGGCCATTAATTGACCTAGATTATCAATAGCACCCTTTGTTTTTTTCAGATCCTTTTCTAGTAAATCAAATTTTTGTTGCAGTGAGACACGTGCGTTTTTGGTTGCTAGGGCAACCAACTGCTTCTTCTCTCCTCGTTGTGGTTTGATAATCTTGCTTGGCACAATGGCTTCTACCAGTTCTTGATCTATGTTAGCAGGGATGAAGACTTCCTTAGGTAGGAAATGTCGTTTATCTTGGTAGAATTGCCCCATATAGGTCAAGAAATCATCTTCTTCCTCGTTATAGTAGGGAAACATATTGACATCACGTTGGATTAATTTCCCCTGTCTGACAAAGAAAACTTGGACGCACATCCACCCTTTTTCGACGTAGTAGCCAAAAATGTCTCTGTCCATTAAGTCTTTACTCATGACCCGTTGTTTGGTCCTTAGCGTAGCAATTCCCGAAATCAAATCACGGTACTCGGCTGCTCGTTCAAATTCTAAGTCATCGGAAGCAGACTGCATCTTGCTTTTTAGTCCATCAATGATTTTGTCATCTTTACCATTCAAAAACAGTTTGACGTCTTCAACCAAGCCATCCCAGTAGGCTTTGTCTGTCTGACAGATGGTATGGGCATTGCACTGGCCGATATGGTAATAAAAGCAGACTTTGTTGACGGGATTGGTACACTTTTTAAAAGGGAAAATCCGATCCAAAAGTTTTTTAACCTCATTGGCTGTATAAGAGTCTGGATAGGGGCCAAAATAAAGGCCGTCATTCTTCCTAATTTGTCTCGTGATTAAGAGGCGCGGAAAGAGCTCGTTGGTAATCTTGATAAAGGGATAGGACTTATCATCCTTCAACTTGATGTTATAACGGGGCATATTCTCTTGAATCAAGTTAATTTCTAAAAGTAAGGCCTCGGTATTTGAGCTTGTCACAATAAACTCAAAATCAGCAATCTCTGAAACCAACAATTCCGTTTTGGTGTCATGGCTCCCCCTAAAATAAGAGCGAACTCGATTTTTTAAATTTTTGGCTTTTCCGACATAGATAATCTTACCATCTTTATTTTTGTGCAAGTAGCATCCTGGACTATCAGGAAGCAATTCTAGCTTATGTTTTATCAGTTCATTCATAGTTACTATTCTATCAAATTTTACGCCGAAAGAGTGAAAAAAGAGCTGACTGAATCAGCTCTAATCTCTAATTAATTTATCAATAACCACTAAGACACCATTTTCATTATTTGTCGTTGTTTGATAGGTTGCGACTTTTTTAACAGTGTTATTGGCATTTAACATAGCGTAAGAATTATCAGTCAAATTGAGCATTTCCAAATCATTATCACTATCACCAAAGGCAACCAAATTACTGGCTTTTAAGCCCCAATGGTTTAATAAAAAACTCATGGCTGTGCCTTTATTGACACCCCTTCCAATCACATCAACATTACCGTGACCAGTAGCCACTGCTTGAACCTGTCCAGAAAGTGTCTCATTGAGAACTGTAATAATCTCTTCAGTTACATCCATAGGTGTGTTAAATGAAAACTTCAATATATTATCTTGCGGCAGTTCTTGAAAACTTGCTACTTCTTGCAATTTAGTGTAATAAATACTAAAATACTCCTTATTTTCTTGACTTGCTGATGCTAAGATATAGGCTGAATTTTCACCACAAACGACTGCTTCTGAAGATAACTGATGTTGTTCCAAATAAGCAATCACTTGCTCAACAATAGCCTTCGGCAGTGGATAGGATTTCAAGACTTTCCCTTTATCGACGATATAAGCACCATTTTCTCCAACAACTGTCATCTGATCTAAGTAACCTTCAAAAAATGTTGCAATTTGATAATATTGATTGCCACTAATAGCTACAAAATGCATGCCTTTTTCAACTAGGGTTGGAAAAAGTGCCGCAAAATAGGCTTGATCATATGTGTTCTGGTCATTTAAAAAGGTACCATCCATATCAGTTGCAAATACGTTAATTGTCATTGTTGGCTCCTTATGTAAAAAGGCTTAAAAGAATCCCTTTTAAGCCTTGCGTGTCATTCTGACATGTTTATTTTTGGGGTGTATATACTAAATGTTCATTAACGAAGGCTGTGAAACCAAGTTCACTCAATTCACGACCATAACCTGAATTCTTAATACCACCAAATGGTAATTCTGGTAGGCTAGTCCAAGCAGAGTTAATAAATGACATACCAGTCTCAATTTTGGCAGCAACAGATTCCGCATGTTCTTTATTACTACTGAAAATTGTACCACCAAGTCCATAATTAGAATCATTGGCTACTTCAATGGCTTCTTCTTCGGAAGCTACTTTATAGATTTCACCGACTGGCCCAAAGATTTCTTGGTAGTAAATTGGATTATCTTTTGTCATCCCTGAGATGATTGTTGGCATCACAAAGTTTCCTGGATGGTCAATTGCTTCACCACCGTAAATAAGCTCCGCACCGTTATCTAAAGCTAATTTAATTTGTTTCAATACATCTTCTTTTGCTTGTGCTGATGATAATGGCGCAAGTGTTGTTTCAGGATCCATTGGGTCACCCCATTTAGCTGTTTTAAAGGTATTTGTTAATAAGTCAACGAAACGGTCATAATCTTTTTCAAGTACGATGAAGCGTTTAGAAGAGGTACATACTTGACCTGCATTGTAGAGACGAGAGAAATAGAGGACATTGGCTAATTCATCCCAATCTGCATCATCAAGAATAATGAAGGCATCATCGCCACCTAATTCTAGAGTAGTTTTCTTAAGGTTTTTACCTGCCACTTCAGCAATAGAAGCACCGCCACGTTCAGAACCTGTTAAGCAGACACCAACAACGCGTTTGTCTTCAATAATTTTAGAGACTTGGTCATATGATGCAAAAAGGTTAGTAAAGCTACCAGCTTCAGCACCTGCTTCTGTTACTAACTCTTGGAATGATGCTGCAGAGCGTGGACAGATTGACGCGTGTTTGAGAACCATTGGGTTACCGACGATAAAGTTAGGTGCAAAGACACGCATGATTTGATAGTATGGGAAATTCCATGGTTCTACTGCTAATACAACACCTGTAGCTTGTTTCAGGTAATAAGCGTCACCTGTATCAGTTTGTAATGGAGTTGATTTTAAGAAGTCATCTGCATTGTCTGCATAGTAATCAGCAATATCGGCACAAAGATCAATTTCACCTTGTGCTTCAGTGAAGAGTTTCCCCATATCTTTAGTCATGATTTCAGCATATTTATCACGGTCACGACGTAGGATATTGGCTACTTCATGTAATTGTTTTTTACGATCTTCCAAATGATCTTCTTGACGCCATTTTTTATAAAGGAGATGTGCTTGTTCTAAGACATCTTCTAATGCTTGTTCCGTCATGTTTTCATATTCATTTAGAACTTCGTTAGTATAAGGGTAAATTGTTTTATAAGCCATAATCAAAGCCTCCTTTATTATTACTTAAAGTCTAACAGATTTTGGAATCGATTACAAAAATCTACTACGAAATCCTTACATTTTCAAAATTAGCTTAATAAGAGGCGTCTTAATTGACGATAATCAGAAATAATATAATTCGGCATGGCCGGGCTGTGGTTTTCAAGTCCTTGTGGATTATACCAGACCGTCTCAATACCAGCATTATGGCCGCCTTGAATATCTGCTGTAAGACTGTCTCCAATCGCTAATGTTTTTTGCACATCAAATCCCGGAATTTGTGCAGCAATCCAGTCATAAAAAGCTCTGTCCGGTTTCTGACTGCCTGATTGCTCTGAGATAAACACTTTTTCAAAGTAAGTGCCAATATCAGAGTGCACCAGTCGTCCTTCTTGGATTTTAGTGATTCCATTTGTGACTGCATAGAGCTGATATCCTGCTGATCTTAGGTCTGCAAGTAGTTGTGCTGCGCCTGGATAAGTTTGCCCTTGGTTTTTGAGGTGGGCTTGGTAGCGTTCAGCTAAATAAGGTCCATCGACATCTTTTCCGAAATGGTCAAATAACTTGGCAAAACGCGTATTTACCAATTCCTGTTTGGTGATTTCTTTCTTCTCAAGGCTTTTCCACATAGCCTGATTCATTGGTTTATAGTAATCCTTGTAGGCTGACATGTCTGACACCTGACACTCGGCTAATAAATCAGTCAAGGCCACTTCTTCTGCCTGATCAAAATCCATTAAGGTATGATCAAGATCAAATAGGAGAATCTCTTTTTTCAAATTATATACTCTCATTTCTTGCAGTTTGTCCTATTATATCAAATTTCCCTTGAACTACTCAAACCATAAAAATTGTTCATTAATACAAAAAAGCCTCAGTAAGGCTTTTTCTAATTATTTCCAAATCGAATGTCATAAAAAAGCTATCATAAATCTTTGATAATTTCGACTCGAGTAATCAGCCCATTACGCATTTTATCAACCCGCAATGCAAAATGGCCTAGATCTAAGACTGCACCAGTGGAAACCGAGTGGTCTTCTTCTTTCAATTTACGTGCCATATAATCGCGGAGCTTTTCTTCTTTGGGACCATCAATAACCACATGGGCAATGGCCTTTGTCATTTTTAAGCTTTGGCTTCCGCGGACCATAATACTAATTGACTCATCAAACTTGACAAATAGATAGCGACGAATGACAAAGAGAATTGCAACGGCTATAATTCCCAAGAGGAAATCAAACATCTTAGGGTGATCAACAATCATTTGTCTGGTTAGGGCAAATAGCAACACTTCAATAACTGTACCTGGTGATGGCTTTGACAACATCTTAATTAATTCGACGCCGACAGCAAGTGTTAGGGCATGGCCTAGTATCACTTCAAATAGTTGGTTATTGTCAACTTTGTTAGACATAAAGTCTGGTAAATCTGAAATCAGTGTAAAGGCAAGAAAGATTAATGCAATGGTTAAAATTAATGATAACAATAGTTCCAAGTAATGGGAAATTTCTGTTTGAAGGTCTTGTAAATAGTTTTTCACGGCTACTCCTTAGTTTTATTATTGTGGTGACTTGTTTTTGGTCATTGTTTCCTTAAACCAATCCTTACTTAATTTGAGATAGGCTTGACTCCCTAAATTGCCGTCAATTCTGTCATAAGCATGGTTGGTATAAGGGACAATGACAAGTTTATTGGTTATATTTTTTGACGTTAATTGCTCTGCTAAGGCATAGGTTGCCTCCTGCGGCACTAAACTATCACGCGCACCTGAAATCAATAGAGTCGGGGACGTCTGATTACTAATGAAATTCTTGGGGGTCAAAGCCGAATATTGTTTGGGGAGCTGATCTGGTCGACCACCAAGATAGGAGACAACCATATACTTGGCAATATCCCCTTTGACATAATCACTATTTTCATAAAAGCTTCGTGGGTCGGCCACTGGATAAGCGACAGAGACAGCATCTATTTTGGGTAATTTGGTGTGATCAGCATACTGATACTTGCCACTGTTGATTTTATAGGCCAATTCCAGAGCTAAATTACCCCCAGCTGAGACACCAGTAACAAATAAATTCTTGGTGTTCCCACCATAGTCCTCAATATGATTCTCAACCCAGGCGAAGCCTTTTGTCAACTGCTTCTCGGTGACGTTTGAGAGATGACGATGCTTACTTGACAAATCATAGTCTAAACTCACAACGACGTAACCCGATTTAGCAAAGGATTTCCAATAGTAGGCATGGGAATTGCGATGCCCTGCAATCCAACCACCCCCATGAATGAAAATGAGGACAGGTTTATTTCTTTTGCCATCTGCAACTCGGTAAACATTCAGTTTGGCATGACCTAGGGCTGTTTGGTCATAGGTTTCAACGGTAACATCAACACCACTGGTATCTTCTGCTTGATAGGATCTTAAAAAGCTAACATCTGCTCCCAGTTGATTGAGATTGGTTTGAATTGAGATGATAATATAAACTCCAATAAGCAAACTGAGGCTTGCCAATATAGCATTTAGCAAATGCCAGCGACTGGTTTTATATTTTAAAGAATAACATAGACTGACAAGAAAGAGAGCGACCATCAGTGGTAACCAAAGCCGGACATAAGGAACAGTATAGTGATTAGCAACTGAGCCTAAATAAGGAATTGGAAAGAGAGTCGCCAAATTAAAAATCAATAAGGTTAGCACAGCACATTCTAATAGAATAAAAGCAAACTTTCTTAAATACTGCATTTTCCCTCCCTATTTCATCTTATTATTCTAGACTAACAAAACTTTTGTCGTCTTGCAATTTTGAGGCTTATAGAGAAAAAATTTGAAAAACAGACAAACATAGGTCTTTTACCATGTCCCTAGAAGAGCTTGCACTGTTAAGCTAACAAGGGAGATGGCGATCCAACAAATGGCACCTAAAACAATGGCTTTTCCGCCTGTTTTAAAAAGTTTGACAATATTGGTGTTTAAGCCAATAGCTGACATGGCCATAATAATGAAAAATTTAGATAAAGATTTCAACTGGTCAAAAAGAGCTGGAGCAAGTCCCATCACACTAAAAACAGTTGTTATAAGTGAAGCAAGTAGGAAATATAGAATAAAGGTTGGAAAAGCTTTCTTTAGACTAAATTGCGCTTCTGTATGGCCTTTTTGTTTTGCCTGATAGAATGATAAAGCTAAGGTAATGGGGATAATAGCAAGTGTTCGGGTCAATTTAATTATCGTTGCGCCATCTAAGGTATTTGACTGATGAATGGCATCCCAAGATGCTGCTGTAGCTGTAACTGACGAGGTATCATTGACAGCTGTACCCGCAAAAATCGCAAAGCCATGATTGGATAAACCAATGACCTGACCTAAACTAGGAAAAATAAGCGCAGCAATGACATTAAATAAGAAAATAACTGAAATAGCTTTGGCAATATCACCATCCTCAGCTTCAATAACTGGTGCTGTGGCAGCAATCGCAGAGCCTCCACAGATTGAGGAACCAACGCCTACCAGAGTTGCTGTTTTGACATCAATCTGCAACCATTTTTGTAAGAAATAGGCGACCAGTAAAGCAGTTGCAATCGTGGAGATAATAATTGGTAAGGATTCAATCCCAACTTTCATAATCTGCATCAAATTTAATCCAAACCCCAGTAAAACAACTGCAATTTGTAAAATATACTTGGAGGTAAATGCAATCCCCTTTTGTGACCTGTCACGTTTCTTATAAAAAAGAGCAAGTACCATCCCCAAAAGGATACCAAAAACCGGCCCACCAATAATTGGAAAGGCTTGGCCTAAAAACCATGCTACCAAAGCTATCACTAGACACACTAACATACCAGGCAATTTTTCTTTATACTGTACCATAAGCACTCCTTTTCTCAATCTATTATAAGATTTTTCAAATGGAATGTAAAATCACTCAAAAACACTTACCTAGTCAGATAAGTGTTTCTACATTATAAAGCCCCAACTATATGGTGAGGAAGGTAAGCTTGATCTAACATAGCCATTTGGTCATCAGTCAAGGTCAATTGGAAGGCACCTAAATAGTCATCCAAGTATTTTTCCTTGGTAACACCAACAATTGGGGCATCAATCCCTTTTTGCCATAACCAAGCAAGAGCTACTTGCGCACGAGACACATCTAATTCTTCGGCCAGAACGGCGACTTGCTTGACAATCTCTTTATCCTGGTCTTCCGTTTTGTCATATTTTGACTTAGCCGTTTCATCTGTCTTACTGCGTTTTGTATCCGCATCCCAATCACGAACAACACGACCCGCAGCCAAAGGACTATAAGGCACCAAAGCAACACCTGAATCCTTACAGAAAGGAATCATCTCACGTTCATCTTCACGATAAAGCATATTGTAATGATTTTGCATAACCGAGAATTTGGTCCAACCATTCTTTTCAGCCATATATTGGGCTTTTTGAAATTGCCAAGCGTACATGGCTGATGCCCCAAGGTAATGCACTTTTCCAGCACGAACTAAATCATTTAAAGCGGCCATGGTTTCTTCAATTGGCGTGTGATAATCCCAGCGGTGAATGTATAAAATATCAATGTAATCTGTGCCAAGGCGTTTCAAACTCGCTTCGACCTGAGTGAAGATTGCCTTGCGTGATAGGCCACGGGTATTTCTGTTTTCCGGATGCTGCCCATCACCAAAATAAACCTTAGTGGCAATGACGATCTCATCACGATCAGCAAAATCGCGAATAGCGCGACCCAGATATTCTTCACTGGTGCCAGCCGCATAGGTATTAGCTGTATCAAAGAAATTAATCCCCATATCTAAGGCCTTCTTGATAATCTTTCGACTGTCTTCTTCATCTAGCAACCAACCTGAATGGAAGCCTTTACTGCGATCACCAAAACTCATACACCCTAAACAAAGTGGTGACACTTTTAACCCAGTTTGTCCTAAAGTAATATATTCCATAAATCTCTCCTATTCTTCTATCCAAATTTCTTTTGCTCTGTTAAAGGGTGACCAGGCTTTTAGCCAGCCCACATAAAATGATAGATGGGTAATAATTTCAGAAATTTCTTCCTTTAATTCTGCAAACTTAGGAGCAAATTCCCCTAAATTATCACGACCAACTGTTTTTTTTTGCCATAAAATCACTCTTTCTATTTATTTAAAGCTTGATATTCTTGATCTGTAACAAGTTCTTTAAATTCACTTGCACCAGAGCAGAGGTAATGGCATCTGTTTCTTTTTCAATCACTGGCATTGGAAATTCAGTTACTTCCATTTTTCCTGTTTCAATAAATGTTGCTACTTTCATATCATTTCCCCTTATTAGTAATACGTCCATTATAAACCTTAGAGTGGACTCCAAGTCAAATAAAAACTCTAACAATATTTAACATTTCATTTTTACACCACAAATCTGCTGATTAATGAAATGGCATTTCACCAAGTTGTCTTTGAGTTGAAGTGCCCCATAAAAATAGAAAGTTGTCGCACCACTATCAATTAAGAGTGTAGAGCCAGTCATACAAAATAAGCGGTGTGACAATGATCTCCAGTGCAACAGCATTAATACCGGCGCCTCATCGCCCCCATTTGACAGCTTCTGCCATGACCTGTTATTCATTTACATGATTGCTTGCACGTGGCTTATTGATAGCCGTGCAAATAATTGACTTACATTGGGTATGGCTAAGGCAAGATTTTGTTCTTGCGTTAATGCTAGCATCCTAAAAACAGATTGACTAGAACTAGTTCCATCGCTACCACCTCTGTCAATGACTTTTCCTACTTCTTCTATCATAATCTTTAGAGTGAACTCCAAGTAAAGGAAAAAACAAAAAAAGTTGAAGAACACTTCAACTTCTACTTACCACTAAATACGGGGTATTTTGTGAATTCACCATAATCCGTTACATTAATTGCTTTTAATATGGTCATGTCTTTTTTATCAATTGTAAAATTATATTCCATATTTGATAACATATGATTTGGATTTTCAGTTTTAGGTAAAGCAACCATACCCAATTGCATCACATACTTGATACATAATTGTGCTGATGATACGTGATATTTTTCAGCCATTTCTATAATTGTTGCGTTTTGTAATGCTTTGCCATGGGCAATTGGAGAGTAAGCTTCTAATAATATCGTTTCTTTTTGACAAAATTCAATCAAGTCAAATGGTGTATTACCGATATGTGTTAGTATTTGATTAACAACCGGTTTGATTTTACCATGTTTTAAGATATTTTTTAAATCAGTCATTAAAAAATTGGAAACGCCGATTGATTTTACCTTGCCTGCTGTTTGAGCATCCTCTAATGCCCGCCAAACTTCTAGATTCCCTTTATCATAGGTTTTCCCTGATTGTCTCCACTCATTCCATGGTTGTGGGCTATGAATAATCATTAAATCAAGGTAATCTAAGCCTAGTTGTTTTAGTGACTGATCGATGGACGCCGCAGCAGCTTGATAGTTTTTATGCTCCGCAGCAACTTTACTCGTAACGAAAATTTCCTCTCTTGGAATACCAGAAACAAAAATACCTTTACCAACACCAACTTCATTGCCATAGGCTTGAGCCGTATCAATATGACGGTATCCTAATTTCAAAGCTTGTGATACAACTGATTCTGCTTTTTCATCTGGTATCATCCAAGTTCCTAAGCCTAAAACTGGTATGTTTAAGCCGTTGTTCATCTTAAATGTAGCAACCATAAGTAAACCTCCGTTCTAGTATTATTATAGCATTTAGCCCTTGGGATAGGTCAACTAAAAAACGTATTTCAAACACATTCAACCTTTTAAACTTGTTTTAGTCAGCGAGCTTTCCTTAGATTCGTTTTTTCAATAATGATTCCATTTTCTCGTGAAGTTTCTCAGAGACTTCTCGTTTACGTATACCTGTGTAATCATGAATTAGTTGCTTCATTGATTTAAATAGAATGGCTTTATGTTCTTGATCAATAGAATGAAGACCACTTAATGCATGGAAAAAACTAATAAAAGCTTTTTCATCAAAGGTGAAGGCATTTAGACTGGTAATGCCACTACTGATTACGGCATCAAAAAACAAATCACAAATCATTTTCAATTCTTGCTTTGATAATTGATGCGTCCATTCTTTAAACGTTAGGTCTAAATGGCGACTAAGACGACTTGGTTCTGAAACCGTTATAAATTTTCCCGTCACATCAACCTGCCAACTCGTTGTTTTATGTTGCAAGACGCCAATGGCGCTGCTTTTAACAATTTTTGGAACGACATCACAATAAAGCATGACCCCGACAATTGACTCTTCTGGTCGAATGACCCCTAGTTTATGCCTAATCTTTTTATAGCCTGGCAGTTTGATTAAGGCTTCAGACAGCCCTGGAGAATCCAATAAATAAACTCTCTTAATTGCCTTTTGATACAATGAACCAATAAAACTGCTAGCATACAATGCTAACGCCCCACCCTTTGAATGACCACTAAGGATAATGCTATCTGTCGGATGTTGATTGAGGTAAGTTTTTAGGTAGGTAATCGCTGCGCGATGAGCAGGAATTTCTCGCATATAGGTTAGTTTAAAATCTTCTTTCCAACCAATTAAACTATCGTCAGTTCCTCTAAAAACAATCTGCGTGTGATGAATACTGTCAATTTTGAATACCATGGCAGCAAACTGTCTTTCAAACTCAACATTAACCTCATTGACATAAGATGATAAGGTCAAGCCTTTGAAGCGTTTTGATTTTCTGATGGCATGAAATAAAGCTATTCTCTCTTTAGTAATTAAATAATTGTAGACACTGTTTAATAATCCCTCACTCTCATCAACAATTAATTCAGAAAGATGAATCGGCTGATCACTGCTAACAGTCTCCTTAACAAATTCATCAAAGGATAAGTAACCAATCTCATTAATAGCCACTATATCTACTTCATTGATAGGGAATTCTTTAAAACTTTTGTCTTTATTTTCATTTATATAATTGACTAATGTGGGCAAACTATCACCATCTTTCTACTTTCAAGGTTCATTTTACATAAGTTACGTGTAGAAATCAAGTAAAGAAAAAGCCTTATCAAAAGGCTTTCTTCTCATGGTTATTCAGCTATCAAAACCTAGTCTTTGAGGATCAACTCCATCTGTGTTTGTTGGGGCGTAAATGCCAAATCCTGATAAAAAGCATAGGCTTCTTGATTGGCATTCCACACGTTCAAGGTTAGATTATAGCAACCATTTTCCCTAGCTAAGTTTTCAGCAAAGGCCATTAATGCTTTCCCAACACCCTTGCCTCGACTTCCCTCTGAAACACACAAGTCTTCAATATATAGAGATTTATGAGGCTGTCTAACTAGTGAGTCAGGTATTTTATATTCTAAAAATAAATGCCCCAAAACTTTCCCTTCTTCATCACTATAGATATATATTGGTTTGTCAGGATGACCAAGCATGGCTTGCAAATTTTCTTGATTAAACTTACCAGCGTCAGCCTTAAAGATATCGGGTCGCACCTGATGATGAACTTGACAGATAGACTTTAAAAGCTCTAATATTGCAGGTATATCTGATTTTTCAGCTAAGCGAATCATTCTCTCCTCCTTAAAACTCTAAAAGCTAACGCAGTCCGTCCCATTCAGCATAGAACTGCTCTAGATAATCTAATAAAAATTGGTGCCTTTGCTCGGCCATTTTACGGCCATAAGAGGTGTTCATTAACTCTTTTAATTTAAGCAACTTTTCATAAAAATGCATGATGGCTGTATCTTGACCATTTCGGTATTCTTCTGGACTTAAGTCTTGACGAGGTTGCATATTAGGATCATGAATCAAGCGCCCTTTGTATCCAGAGTAGGCCATACAACGCGCAATCCCAATGGCCCCTATAGCATCGAGGCGATCAGCATCTTGGACCACTCTTCCTTCAATAGTTTCAAGAGGTATCCCGTGGCCACCTTTAAACGACATATTATCAATGATATAAAGAATCTTTTGACGGGTCCGAGTATCCACTGCATGTGCTTCCAACCAAGTGATAATGTCTTGTCTAGCAGATTTGGGATCAGGATTTAATTTTTCATCGGCCATATCATGCAAAAGTGCAGCGAGTTGGCAGATAAAAATATCCGCGTGTTCCACCTCAGCAATTGTTTTTGCAGTATTTGTAACGCGAACAATATGCCACCAATCATGACCACTAGACTCACCATCAAGTTTAGCCTTCACCCACTCCCTTGCTTCTTGAAGAATGACTGCATTATCCATTTAGTCTTCCTCACCATCAAATAACTCTAAGTAGTCGCCATAGCCTTTTTCTGCCATTTCCTTGTAAGGAATGAATTGCAGAGCAGCCGAGTTGATACAATACCGTAAGCCACCCTTATCCCTAGGACCATCATTAAAAACGTGACCCAGATGAGAATTAGCTTCCTTGCTTCGTATCTCAATACGTCTCATACCATATGAAGAATCATCGTGGTGTGTCACCGAACGATTTTCTACAGGCTTTGTAAAAGCTGGCCAACCGCATCCGGAATTGAACTTATCTAAGGATGAAAAGAGAACTTGGCCACTTACAATGTCCACATAGATTCCTTTTTCAAAAAAGTTATCATATTGACCAGTAAAAGCTGGCTCAGTAGCCCCATTTTGAGTCACCTCAAAAGCAAGCTTACCAATGCGTTTTTCAAGGTCGTTTGAATTCGACATATTACAATTCTCCTTTGAACAATTTCTTTTATCTATTGTAACAAACTTTTAGTATTAGTTGAAAAATGAAGTTTATCCGCTAATGTTTGTTTATTAAAAAAACTCTTAAGCCTTATATTACTTAAGAGGTTTTTTGATTTATTTCTAACTCCATTTCAGTGCATGGCAACTTTTCTCCCCAAATAATAAGTTCTCTTTTATTAACAAACCCCAACTTCTGATAAAACAATCTTGTTAATCTATAGTTTTCATCAGGATGTTTATCAGACAATGTTTTAACAACAATTTTCGAGTAGTTATTAAGTCTTGCATATTCAATTAAATTAGTTATTAACTGTCTGCCTACTCCTCGCTGATGGTATTTAGATTTCACTCCCATCGCATCAATTTCTAGAAAATCATTTGATTCATAAATTGATATAAAACCTATTATTTCATCATTCTCGTATGCAATAAGACATGGTTCAGTACTAGCAGATTCAATATAAGTTTGCGTAGACTCTTCAATTCCAAACCATTCAGGCAAGGTATGCAAAACTTCAGATGCAACCTGCTTATTTACTAAACTATCCTCAGAATAAATAATAGAGATCATAATTTCCCTTTCAGATTATTTGCATTTTTCAAATTTTGCTACTAATTTTCTAAATATAAAGGATTGCAATAATTGAAGAAATTAATTCTCTGTGTTCCTTAGTTCTTTTAAGAAGTCATTAACATCAGACAAATAGGATTCTTTTTCAATTATTTCTTCTAGAGCTTCTGAATCATGTGTACTACTTATTCCAAGCCTAATTAATTTTTCATACAGCTTTAAAAAAGGCAAACCTTTTTCTTTAGCACGATTCAATTCTTGCTCAATTGAATACGGAATCTTTCTAAATATAGGTGTAATTCCAAAGTCATCGATGTCTAGTATTGCATAATGAGCTCTCAGGTCTTTTTTAAATTCATCAAGCAGATTATAAGGTGACCCAACAGAACCTGGATTAATAATTAGTTGACCATCTTTACCATAACGGAGAACTTGCATGTGGATATGCCCATATATGACAACATCACAATTATTAGCAGCAAATAGATTATCAAAATTCTCTTGTTTAGCATTATGTGCTAATTCCCCTCCCCAGTTTTTATCTGGGAAATTATGCATAACAATAAATTTCAATCCTTCTGCTTCAATTATCTTATGATCTGGTAATGTTTTTAAAAATTCTATTTCACTTTTTGTTACACGGTTTTTTAAATAGCGACTCAGTTTCATTAAGTAAATATTAGTTGGATGGTCTAAATCGTATTTACCTTCAATAGCCTCAATAAATGAATCATCCCAATTTCCACGTATGAAAATAGTATTTGGAAGTGAAACTATCAAATCTAACAAATCTTTGTCACCATGACCTGGTAAAATAAAATCACCTAATAGCCAAAAGTCAGAAACACCATGTTTTTTTGCATCTAAAATGACTTCTTCAAGTGCAGTTAAATTTCCATGAATATCAGAAATCAATGCGATTTTCTTTGTCACTGTTACCTCCTTATTCTCTCTTATTAAATTTTAACATAAAAAATATCAATTTTGAGTCCTATATAAAAGGATTTATCTGATTTTCACAATAGACCTATTAGTAAAAATTATGGAAAAAGATTATTCAAAAAACCTCTTAAGCCTTATATTACTTAAGAGGTTTTTTGATTTATTTCTTAGCATCATCATCCATTGATAGGACGCTGAGGAAGGCTTCTTGTGGAACTTCAACCGATCCAATGGCTTTCATTCGTTTTTTACCGGCTTTTTGTTTTTCTAGTAACTTACGTTTACGAGAAACGTCACCACCATAACATTTAGCGAGGACATTTTTACGAAGAGCCTTGATATCTGAACGGGCAACGATTTTTTGACCAATGGCCGCTTGAATTGGCACTTCAAATTGCTGACGAGGAATGATTTTCTTCAATTTCTCAACAATTAATTTACCACGTTCATAAGCAAACTCTCTATGAACAATAAAGCTGAGTGCATCTACTTTATCGGCATTAAGAAGAATATCCATTTTAACTAATTGTGATTTTCTGTATTCAGAAATTTCATAGTCAAAACTTGCATAACCTTTTGTTGATGATTTTAATTTATCAAAGAAATCAAAGACAATCTCGGCAAGTGGGATTTGGTAAATCACATTAACGCGATTATCATCAATATAATCCATTGTCACAAAATCGCCACGTTTACGTTGGGCTAACTCCATAACTGCCCCAACATAGTCCTGCGGAACCATAATTTGTGCCTTAACATAAGGCTCTTCTATACTTTCCACTTTTGTTGGGTCTGGGAATTCTGACGGATTAGAAACTTCAACCATCTCACCATCAGTCGTATTAATATGGTAAATAACCGATGGCGCTGTCATAATCAAGTCAATATTGAATTCACGTTCCAAACGTTCTTGGATTACATCCATGTGGAGTAAGCCTAAGAAACCACAACGAAAACCAAAGCCTAGGGCTTGGGAGGTTTCTGGTTCAAATTGCAAACTGGCATCATTAAGCTGTAATTTCTCTAAGGCTTCGCGTAAATCGTTGTATTTATTTGATTCAATTGGGTAAAGACCTGCGAAAACCATTGGATTCATCTGCTTATAGCCTGCTAAGGCCTCACTTGCAGGGTTTGTTGCTAGTGTCACAGTATCCCCAACTCGTGTGTCGGCCACTGTTTTAATAGAAGCCGCAATATAGCCAACATCACCAGTTGCTAAAAATTCGCGTCCTATAGCTTTAGGTGTGAAGATTCCAACTTCTGTAACATCAAATGTTTTACCATTTGACATCATTTGAATCTTATCACCAGGTTTAACGATTCCGTTGACCACACGAACTTGGAGAATAACGCCACGATAAGCATCATAGACTGAATCAAAGACTAGAGCTTGTAATGGCGCATCAACATCTCCTGATGGCGCTGGTACTTTTTCAACGATTTGTTCGAGAATTTCCTCAATACCAATCCCTGCTTTTGCTGAAGCAAGAACAGCTTCAGAAGCATCTAAGCCAATCACATCTTCGACTTCTTGTCGAACACGTTCTGGATCGGCAGCTGGTAAGTCAATTTTGTTAATGACTGGCAGAATTTCCAAGTCATTATCCAGTGCTAAATACACATTAGCTAAGGTTTGTGCTTCGATTCCTTGTGCAGCATCAACGACTAAGACTGCTCCTTCACATGCAGCAAGTGAGCGAGATACCTCATAGGTAAAGTCGACGTGTCCTGGAGTGTCAATTAAATGAAGAATATAAGTTTCTCCATCTTTAGCTGTATAATTTAATTCAATCGCATTTAATTTGATGGTAATCCCACGTTCACGCTCTAAATCCATTGAATCAAGTAATTGAGCTTGCATTTCACGACTTGAAACAGTTTCTGTTTTTTCGAGAATACGGTCAGCTAGTGTTGATTTCCCGTGATCAATATGGGCAATAATTGAGAAATTTCGAATTTTCTCTTGACGATTTTTAAGTTCTTGACTGTTCATTATCATTTCCTATACACATTTTTCAATTCATTATATTATATCAGAAAAGTCACCTTCTCGCTATATATATAAGTTATCAAAGAAAAAGCTAGCTACTTTTCTTAATACTTTTCAGTTTTTGTCTTCCATTAAGACGAATGTTTTCTTTAATTTTATAAAAATATGACATCAAAACTTAATAATCCAATTAACTCTATTAAGATTATTTGTGTTATTATATTATATATGAAACAATTAAATCTCACGGGAGAGAGATTTGGTCGGCTATCCGTTCTAAAAAAAACTGATAAAAGAGCGGGTAATAATGAATTTGTCTATATTTGCCAATGTGACTGTGGCAAACTCATAGAAACATATACTTCCCTATTGAGACGTGGAAAAACACGTTCTTGTGGCTGTCTCCATAAAGACACCCGTATGACAAACTTAAGTTCATTAAATCAAAAGAAAACCTATGTTAACGGTATTGTAATGGACATGTTCACTAACCGGAAAAATAAAAATAACACCACCGGTTACAAAGGGGTCTACAAACATCACAAAGGTTATATCGCTAGAATTTGTGTTAAGGGGCAACATCATCGAGGACCGTTACGTCAAACTAAAGATGAAGCCTATCAGGACCGTCTTAAACTTGAGTCCCTTTACTTACCTAAACTAGATACAAAAAAAGAATAGTCGCTTGTTCGTTCCGTTTTTAGGAATCGCCAAGCTGACTATTTTTTATTTATGATCTAACTCATGGTTACCAAACCACAAGTCAATCTCTCTAAGCGCTGCTTCAGGAGAATCAGAACCGTGGACCACATTTTCAATCCCGCCATCATCACCGGGAGCCTGAGCAAAGTCACAACGAATACTACCCGGCAAAGCATCCTTAGGATTTGTAACACCCATCATCATACGCCAAGACGAAACAACACGATTGCCTGAAATAATCCCAATTAAAATAGGTCCCTTTGTCATATAAGCTTCTAACTCAGGATAGAAAGGTTTATCGACCAGCGCACTATAATGTTGCCTTAGTAAATCTGAACTAGCCTGACAAAGCTCTAATTTCTCAAGACGAAAACCACGACGCTCAATACGATACAAAACTTGACCAATTAAACCACGTTCAACCCCATCAGGTTTAATCATAAAAAATGTTTTCTCCATAGCTACCTCTTTTTCATTAATGACAGATTTCAAAAACTAACACTTCTTTATTCTAACATGACAAACCACTAAATACAAGAACTCCCATTTCGGCAACAACCCTACTTTAGAGACCTTCTCGCAAGCAAACACAGGCCACCAAATACACACTCATAGATTGAGAAAAAGACAAGGAAACAACCACTCAAAACAACACAGCTCTAAAACAAAAAGACTGAAACAAAGTTTTTCTCTGCTGTTTTGGAACCACTCAAAACAACACAGCTCTAAAACAGAGTAAAACCTCTTCTCTCTCTCCTAATTGTTTTGGAACCATTCAAAACAACACAGCTCTAAAACATGTACTTGATGACGTTAAAATTAGGATTAGTTTTGGAACCATTCAAAACAACACAGCTCTAAAACCCTAGAACTTTGAATCGCTGCTCAATAGCAGTTTTGGAACCATTCAAAACAACACAGCTCTAAAACCTATGATGAATTCTTGAGACAAATCTATCAGTTTTGGAACCATTCAAAACAACACAGCTCTAAAACCCTTTGATGGTAAACTAGCCATGTTTACATCGTTTTGGAACCATTCAAAACAACACAGCTCTAAAACAGTGTGCCATCAGGGCAGTTTTTGTGGACTGTTTTGGAACCATTCAAAACAACACAGCTCTAAAACTAGTTCGAGTAACTTTAGATAAAGGAATTGGTTTTGGAACCATTCAAAACAACACAGCTCTAAAACCAAGCTATTTTTTACTAAAGAATCCTCTAAAGTTTTGGAACCATTCAAAACAACACAGCTCTAAAACACATAAATCCACTGACCACCTCTGAACACCGTTTTGGAACCATTCAAAACAACACAGCTCTAAAACTCGTAGAATATTTTTTTCTACAAAATTTCGTAATCGCGCCATTTATCTCAGCATGACTTCAGTTTTAATGATTCCTTATTTAATAGCTTTCCTTACTACTATTATACCATATTTTCAGATATCAGAAAATAATCATGGTCTAGTACATATTGTGGAAATTCATAAACTTTTCTAGATTCTAAAAATAATACTGTCAGTTGTGACAGATGAATATATTCAAGTAATTTCTCATACTCTTCTCTAGTTAGATAAGAACCAACATTAATAAATACAAGTAGTTTTTTCTTACTTAAATAATGATATACCTGTAATATTTCAAAGCATTTTTCAAAAATCGTATCACTCTGCGTTTCAATTTTTATTCCTAATGCTTTAATTAATTCCAACAATGTAATTTCATCATACTCTAAATCTAGTTCATTTTCTAGGCATTCAAATACTAATAATTCCGTAATGGTGGCAACTAACTTGTCAATCATAGATTTGACTTCTGGTTTTTCATTCAGTTGGTTTTCCAAATCAGAATGAATTAATTTTAGAATTGCTGGCGCATTAACATCATACCCAAGAATATCAGTAACAAGCATTATCTCAGACTCTTTAAGTGATCTGAGTTTATTATCAAATAGTTTTAAACTTGAATCCTCCTTGTAGAGGTAAAGTTCCCTAATCACAGACGAAAATACTGTCACATCTTCAATAACTAAAATTGTCCCATTATTCAAATCAATTGGATTATCTAAAATTGGAAAATTAATTTTCAGCATCATAATCCTCCCCTAAGAATATGAGTCTTTTATCACAATTAGCAAGACAAGCATTTCGTTCCCCATGCAAGTAAAGCATTCTGGCAAACTGCTTCTCTGTTACAGTCAAAAGTGTAATATTCCCTTTTTGGGGATTATTTTCCTGGAGTCTATCAATCATTGCATTATTTGCAGAGTTATTTAATAAGAGTTTACTATAGACTGAAAATTGATGCATAATAAAGCCTTCGCTTAATAAAAATTTCCTAAATTTTCGATAGGCTTTTCGTTCTTCAGTTGTATCAGTTGGCAAATCAAACATTAATATCATTCGCATATAACGGTAACTCATATCCTAAATTCAGGAACTCCTTTCCCCTCATTATTAAGTGATTTCACAACCTTCTTTGTATAATCACTAACGATATTTGATAAATACATCTCTTTATTATTATAAGTATATGTTTCATAGAAAATTGCGAATAGTTGACGTTTTATTTTTAAAAAACTAGATTGTCGATTTTCATAGACAATTTTATCAATGATTGGACGAAAAGGTTCCATTATATCACTTGCAAAGTTAAATTGATTAAACTGATTAGAATGCTTTAAGCCAAATTGAGTCATACACCCTGAAACAACTAACTCACGTGCAAACAGACTGAGCAACAAAGTATACCCATAGTCTAAACCAGCATTTATATCACTCGATTGCTCTCTTGAAAAATCATTCCCAAACAATGTATTGAAATATATTCTAGCGGCATGTCCTTCACGATTACTTGGATCAAAACATTCTAAGCCATTATATAAATCTATAATTGACTGTGATTTCTCAAAATAGCCACAAGCCCCCAAAAAATAACTTTGGTTCAAAATTTTTTGAGCAATAATTTCCGTCCATACTTCAGCTTTTAACTCTTCTTTCCAGGAAATTTGGCGGGTCAATTGTAAACTCGAATCATGCCTACCATAAAAAGGTGTTAACATGGCTGTCGGTAATCGTTTATCGTCGCAAAAAATCACTAAAATATTTTCATCAATAAGACGTTTAACTAACATTGTTGACAATATGATATCCGTAGTTTCCAAAAGCAAGATGTCAATCTCAGACAGATGAATCATTTCTGTCTGAGAAGCATCTTTAAAAATCAAGTGATTATTTTTATAGGATAATTTTGAATGTGTATTAACAACTACTGTTCGCCATCCCATATTTCTTCTCCTAATTTACGTAAATCAAGACGTGTTTCATACAAACCAGTTATTGATTGTTGGATTAATACACTATCAAGAATTTCAGTCGTTGAAATATATCGTTTTCGATCAATATCAACACCAAAGAACTTAAAGGAGGCTGGTGCACCTAATTTTGTAAAAGTAAAAAGATTCAACATATTGATTGCTTGTTCCTCAATTGTAAATTGATTTTTTTCATTATAAAGTTTAATTATTTTTTCCAAATTCTTATCTGATAATAAATATCGTTTAGAAAATCCTTCAATAATTTTCATAATTTCGTCGAAATAATATAAATGACTATCAACAAAATGTCTTTGCTTTTCTCTGTCTTCTTCTTTACCAGTAAATTTTGTGTAACGAGATGCTAAATATAAGAAATTAACATATTTACTTGGTAAAGCTAATTCATTTCCTTTTTGTAATTCTTTGGCACTTGCTAAAAGGCGTCTTCTTCCATTTTCTAGTTCAAATAAACTAAACTTAGGTAATTTAATTATGAAATTTTCTTTAATTTCTTGATAGCCTCTTTTTTTAAGAAAAGCAATTTGGTTTTTTTCAAATTCATTTTGTTCCATGATTGTAATTCCAACAATCTCTTTCACTGTTTTTAAGGTTTTTTTCTTACCTTTTGCTACTTTCGCAACTACAAATACTGAATAAGCGACAACTGGACTAGCAAATCCACCATATTTTTTTGTATCCCATGCTTTCTTGCGTGCTATTAATTTATCAGAATCACCTTTTGACAGGATAGATTCTTTTGTAAAACCACCTGTTTGAATTTCTGGCTTCTTAACAACATTGACTTGTGGATAGGATAAAACTTTTTGAATAGTTTTTATATCGTTATCTTTATTCCAGACAATTTCTCCAGTTTCTGTATTAATTTCAATATTTGGTCTTGTGATCACAGTATCATCAGCTAATCTAATTTCTCTTTTAAAAAAGTTCATTATATTGGAATAAAAAAACATTTTTGCAGTTGCCTTACCTAACGATGGGTCAGATTTAGTTACCAAATTAGCCAAATCGTAATGTTTAAAATCTCCATAAACAAATTCAGCTTCCAGATTAGGATATTTTTTTAAGATAGCTGTTCCCACAACAGCATTGAGATACGCATCGTGAGCATGATGGTAATCATTTATTTCTCGAACCTTATAAAGCCCGAAATCTTTGCGAAAATCTGATACCATTTTTGATTTCAAAGTTATTATTTTTACATTATGTTTTTTATTAGTTTCATTATTTGGAATATTATTAAAACGGTTATCTAAAATTTGAGCTACATGTTTTATAATTTGTCTTGTTTCTACAAGCTGACGTTTAATGAAGCCTGCTTTATCATTTTCAGTTAAGCCCCCCCTTTCAATTTTAGTTAAATTGTCAAATTTTCGTTGTGAAATGGCTCCACATTTTAATTGCTTTTTCCAATAGAACTTCATTTTTCTTGCGATTTTAAGACTTGGTACATTGTCAGACTTACCTCTATTTGCGGCTTGAGTAGTCAATACCATATTATCAATTGAATTGTCTTTAATAAAACTTTGCGGAATGATGTGGTCAATATCATATTGACTTAAATTATCATATTCTAAGGGATCACCTGTATACATATCTATCCCGTCTTGTAAAAGATATAGATAAACTCTATCACTTTGTAATTTATTGTTATCTATATTATCATTAATTTTTTTCAAAATATCACTACCAAGATTTTTATGGATATCTGTTATTTTACGGAGTCTTTCACGAGAATTATTTACCCCTTTTTTAGTTGACTGGTTTTCCCGTGCCATCTCGATAACAATATTTGTAGGATTTTGTCCCATTACCTTGACAATTTCATCTACAATTTTAACACTTTGTAAAATTCCTTTTTTAATTGCAGGACTTCCGACTAAATTCGCTACTGTATCTTCAATTTTCTCACTTTTAATATTCTTTTCTTGTGCCCCCCTTATCAACTCTGCAAAATCTAATGAGGAATCATTAATTAATTGCATAAAATTACGATTGGCTTTGCCATCATCTTTCAAAAACTGAAGAATAGACTTCCCAGTTTGTCTATCAACGATACCATTAATTAATTTTAGAGATAAGCGCCCCCACCCTGTATAATGACGCTTTTTCAATTTTTTTAGAACTGATTTATCAAAAATATTCGAATATTTTGTCAGACGTTTTTCAATCATTTTCTCATCTTCAAATAGAGTTAAAGTTTTTACGATATCTTCCAAAATTTTCTCATTTTCCCTATTATCTAGAAAAGTTTTATCTTTAATAATTTTCAATAGATCATGATAAGTACCTAATGAGGCATTAAAAGTATTCTCAATACCAAAAATCTCAACAGAATCAATACATTCTATATTTCTAAAATATTTTTCTTTTAGTAACTTTAGATTAACTTTCCTTTCTTGTTTAAACAAGAGTTCAACTATATCTTCTTTTTGTTTTGCTGTTAAAAATTCAGGTTTTCTCATACCTTCAGCTTGATATTTAACTTTGGTCAGTTCATTATAGACATTAAACATTTCATAAACAAGGCTATGCTTTGGAAGAACTTTTTCACTAGGGAGATAGGTATCAAAACTTGTCATTTTTTCAATGAAAAATTTAGCGGAAGCCTCTTTGTCAACTATTTCATCGAAATTCCAAGGCGTTATAGATTCGTCAGAATTGCGTTTCAGCCATGCAAATGGGCTATTTCCATTTGATAGTGGACCAACGTAATATGGTATTTTGAAAGTAAATAACTTTTCTATTTTCTCTTTATTAATTTTCAAGAATGGGTAGAATTTTTCTTGTCGTCTAATAATAGCATTCAGCTCATTAAGATGCAATTGATGAGGAATTGAACCATTGTCAAACGTTCTTTGTTTTCTTAATAAGTCTTCTCGTTCAAGTTTTGTAAGGAGTTTTTCAGCTCCATCTAACTTCAATAAGATAGGTTTAATATATTTATAAAACTCCTCTTGAGTAGTTTGCCCATCAACATAACCAGAGTAACCATTTTTTTCTTTATTGTAAAAAATTTCTTCATATTTATCAGGAAGGTTATTTTTTACTAAACCTTTTAATACCATCAAATCTTCATGATGATCTTTATATCGTTTAACCATTGATGCTGATAAAGGTGCTTTTGTGCTTTCTCCTTTAACAGTTAGGATATCGGAAAGCAGAATAGCATCCGATAGTTTTTTTGCTGCAATAAATAAATCTGCAAATTGGTCACCAATTTGAAGCAAAAGACTATCAAGTTCTTCATCATAACTATCCTTCAAAATTTGAAGTTTAGCATCCTCAGGTAGCCCAAAAGTCGTTTTAAAATTCGGTGTTAATCCTAATGATAATGCAATTAGATTTCCGAAAAAGGAGTTTTTCTTTTGGTTTGGAATTTTCGAAATTAGACTTTCTAATCTTTTTGATTTACTTGTTTTTTCAGTTAATAATCTGACAATATCTAGAGAATTAATTTTTACAAAATCATCTTCAACAGAATGATTATATATATCTACTAAATTAAAAAACAATTCTGGTACATCAATATTTTCAGAGTCTAAGTCTCCTTCTATTAAAAAATGTCCTCTATATTTTATAATATGTGCAAGTGCTAAATATATTAATCTTAGGTCTGCCTTTTGATCACTATCAGCTAAATCTTTTCTTAAATGATAAATTGTTGGATATTTTTCATGATATTTAATCTCCTCTTTTAGATTACCGAAAATAGGATGACTATCTCCTTGTTTTTCTTCGGGAACTAAAAAAGAATCAGTTAGTCGTTGAAAAAATGAATCATCTACCTTTGATACTTCTTCAGAAAAAATACTTTGTAAGTATTTTATCCGGTTTTTTCTTCTAGTGTATCTCCTTCTAGTTGTTCTTTTAAGTTGTCGAAATTCAGCTGTTTCCCCATTATCAAATAAAAGTACTCCAATCATGTTTTTCTTTATTTGTTCTCTACCAGTATTCCCTAAAACTTTAAAAGTCTTTGAAGGAACTTTATAATCATCTGTTATAACGGACCATCCAACACTGTTCGTACCAACGTCAAGTCCGATAGAATAAGGTTTGTTCATATGATAACTCCTTTATTATATTTTTTAGTTTTAGCACTCTATATCTTATTTTATGCAACCTTAAGATATAACAATATTTTACCATTATTTTGTTTTTTTTTTCAACTTCAAAACTATCCATAGAAAAGAATTTTTGTTAAAATAACATTAACCTTTGGTTATATCTTAGTTTTAGTGCATTTTGTTTTAGGTTTTTTCTTTAAAAGTACTTGCATTTTCTTTTTGAAAACGCTATAATATTTTTGTTGGAACCAATCAAAACAACATAGCGAGTTAAAATAAGGTTTATCCGTATTCAACTTGAAAAAGTGGGCACCGATTCGGTGCTTTTTTGTTGCTTTCTATTTACTGATTTGAATAATCAAACTATAATTCTATTTTACAACTTTACATACAAAAAACAAGCGCTTTCAAAAAGGCCACTGAAAAAGTCATCATAAAAGATGGCTTTTTTGATATACTAAAGTAAGATAGAGGTAATAGTTATGCTTGATAATCAGATTACTTTAGAATTAAGTTCCTATTCTAGTTTATGTGATATTGTCGTCTATTATGATGTTTAAATATTTACTGTTAAAAGATATTTATAACTTATCCGATATAGACGTCGTTAAACGCTCTATGAGTGACATGCCCTTCAAGTACTTTCTAGGATTATCACCAGAGTCCTCAGTTATTGAAGCCTCTTCTCTCACTAAGTTTAGAAAACTTAGGATTAAGGATAGTAAACTACTTGACCTACTGATTCATAAGTCTATTCAAATTGCCTTAGAACATAAACTGATTAAGTCCAAAATTTTAATTGTTGACGCTACCCATACCAAATCACACTACAATCATAAGAAACCACAAGAGGTCTTAAGAGAACGCTCAAAAGCACTTCGTAAAATGGTTTATCAATATAATAACTCTATCAAGTCTGAATTTCCTACAAAGAATGACGAAGATAACCTTCAAGATGAACTGACTTATTCACAAAACTTGATATAGGTGCTTGAAACACATGAAGAATTAACCAACCTACCTCCTATTTCACAAAAATTGAATTATCTAAAGGAAGCTATTACAGATGACGTTGAACAGTTAGAAGCTTCTGTTAAAGAGGAAGCACGCATCGGTCATAAATCATCAGATAGTTCTTTTTATGGGTATAAAGAACATATTGCCATGACAGATGAACGTCTTATTACGTCTTGTGTGGTCACCTTAGGTGAAAATCACATTAGCACAAAAAGAAAAGATTCATCTCGTCGCCAAACTTAACCCTTCTGTTTCAAAAGGGTATCGTAAAGAAGAAGACCACTTTGAATTTAATAAAGATGCAGGCCTTTTTATCTGTCCACAAGGACACATGGCGATAAGAAAAGCTCGAACTGGTAAAAAAGATCAAGCCACTAATCAAGTCATTACACATTATTTTGATGTTAATAAATGTCAGACTTGTCTCTCAAAAGAGGGATGTTATAAGGACGGTGCAAAAACTAAGACTTACTCTATCACGCTAAAAAGTGATGAACATCTTTTTCAAAAGAGGTTTCAAGAGACACCACATTTTAAAATGATGTCTAAGCATCGTTATAAGATTGAAGCTAAGAATGCGGAATTAAAACAAAGACATGGTCTTGATGTCTCCAGGGCACCAGGTCTTTTCAACATGGAGTTACAAGCTGTGACCTGTATTTTTGTAGTCAATCTGAAGCGAATCATCACCTTAATAAACAAAAAAGAGGGATAAAAAAAGAGGAAAAACTCAATTTTTGAGTTCTTCCTCTTTTTATTTTGAAGTTAAAAGTCATTAAAAGACTACTTTTTCAGTGGCCTTCTTTCAAAGCGCTTGTTTTTATCTTTTATTCCTTCTTCTCGCAAGCAAATACAAGCCACCAAATACACACTCATAGATTGAGAAAAAGACAAGGAAACAATGCATAAAGAATGTTTCTGGCAAAATCCAAATAACAGGGTCTGTACTTGGGTTAAAGCTCCAGTTGCTTTTACCTGGGAAAAGGAGTTGGTGAAAAAGAATAAAGAAATTATCAAAGCCAATCATGACCGCAAATAGGGCAATTACAATCGGCAGAAAAGCTGCTAGCCGATAAAAATTTTGGTGAAACTTTATTTTTGGGTCTTTTATTGCAACCTTTAAAAACCTCAGTGATGGATAGGCTAATCCTACTGCCACAAATTGGCAAAAATGAAATAGCAGTTTGACATCTTGAAAATGAGCCAATCCTTCTTTTGACGATCTGAAACTAGCAAAAACTAGTTTCTTTGTCAGTGGATTCGTTAGGTAATCCATTAAGCCCTTAAAATTATAAAGGATGGCATCTTTGGTCATCAGAGCTGATTTTGTGATTTGTAACACATCAACTTCTGCTGGGTAATATAGCCAAGCAAGGTAAATTGTAGCTAATACAGAAAGACTGAGCAGCCACAACCATAAGGTTACTAATCGCCATTTGTCTTTCATTACAATTCCCATTCATCTAAACTTGCACAGACATGTGTTGGCTGAATAGGCAAACTGGGTACTTCTTCTGCTGCTGTAAAGCCAGTCGTCACTAATAGGCTGGCAATATCATTTTGAATCCCCGCCATGATATCTGTCAAATAATTGTCGCCAACCATTAAGGCATCATTTCTGTCGATTCCAAGGATATCTAATGCCTTATTCATGATTATCGCATTAGGTTTACCAATAAAGACAGGTTGGATGCGTGTTGCGGCTTCAATTAAAGCAACTAATGACCCTGCACCTGGCATCAACCCTTTTTCAGTCGGAATGTTCAAATCTGGATTGGTACCGATGAAGAAAGCTCCCTTTTGAACTGCCAGTGTCGCAGTTGCCAACATCTCATATGTCACCTGGGAATCCAAGCCGACAACGACATAAGCTGGGTTTTCCCTGTCTTCAGTATAACCAGCGTCAGCAATAGCTGTTTTTAAACCAGTCTCGCCAATGACGTATGCTGTTTTCCCGCGCGCCATATCATTCATATAGTCCACAGTTGCCATTGTTGCAGTATAAATAGTATCTAGCGGCGTCTGTATATCAAACTGATTGGCCAACATCTCTTGAACCATCTCTGGCGTGCGCGTTGTATTATTTGTCACCAACAAGTAAGGAATTGCCTTCTCCTGAAGGCGTGCAATAAAGCGCTCACCTGCAGGAATGCGCTCCTTCCCCTTGTACAGCGTTCCATCTAAATCAATCAAATAACCTGTATATTTCACCTTTTATCTCCTTTTTAATCCACTATTTCTTGCCATTGGATAATCGCTTGCGCATGCAGGGTGCCTTCAACAAAAATCGCATGTGTCGTTGTCAGTTGCTGTCGTTCAAATCGGGAAGCCACAGTTCCATCTGGAGAAACTTCTTTAATGTATCTTAATTGAATAGCTGCTGGGCGATGCTTAGACAAGAAATCAAAAGACATGACATCATAGACCCAATCTAAATATTTTCCATTGTTAACATGCCCATTCATGTCTAAATCATAGTAGCGAACATGGTAAATTTTTTCTTGTGGTTCTACTAAGGCTTTAATCTTTGGTGTACGACGTAATTGTTTAACAAATTCACTTTCAAATGGTTCGACAAGTTCCCTTGGAATTTGAGCAACTTTACGAGTAGCTGGGTTCATTAAAGCAAAATGGGTAATAATTTCAGCCATTTGCTGCTGGTCTTGATCATAAATAGTAAAACGACGGTAACAAAATAGTTTGTTATAAGCAAATGGTTCCGTTTCAATCGTTATTGTATCCCCAAAACGTGGTAAATGGTCTATTGTCATTTCATGATCAGTAATAATCCAAACCAAATGATAGTCTTCTAAAACCTTCTTGTCACTCATTTGGAGCAATTCTGTCTGACGGCCAGATAAGGCAAGACAATAGGAGATTAACAGTGGTAATTTAACGTCTAATTTGACATCACACATTTCAAATCCCAATTTTAATTCTTCTTTGTAAATGAGTCCCATCTTTTCCTCTATTCTAAAATAAACTCTTCAGCTACTGAATCGCCTAAAAAGAGCCCCTTCTTAGTCATTCTAATCCTATCTTGGTCTTCTTGCAAGAGACCTTGATTAACTAATTTAGCAACAATTTGTCCATACCGACTGTCAAAAGAAATGTCAAACTTTTCTTGGAAACGACTTTTGGAAACACCGGATTTTTTTCTCAGACCTAAAAAGAGTTCTTCTTCCATCTTTTCATTAGCCGTGAGAACCTCATTTGTGAGTCTTGCATCGCCAGCTTTTACTGCAGACAAATAGTGCTGGATGGGCACCTTATTGCGGTAACGCACGCCATCTAAATAGCCTGAAGCCCCAGCTCCACAACCATAATACTCATCGTTATTCCAATACATTAGATTATGCTGGCTATAGTAACCTGGTTTTGAAAAGTTTGAGATTTCGTAGTGCTCAAAACCATTAGCTTCCATTTCAGTGATGATATAGGTGAACATCTCAGCTTCCAAGTCTTCTGTCGGTAAGTTGAGTTTTCCTCGTCGCATCTTGTTCATAAAAACAGTATGGTGCTCTAAAATTAAGCTGTACAGACTCAGGTGAGGAATATCCAAGGCAAGTGCCTTAGCCACATTCTCTTTAACTTGGTCTAGAGTCTGTCCTGGAAGAGCATAAATCAAGTCAATTGAAATATTGTGGAAGCCGGCAGCCTTAAGACTGTCAATTGTACTATAGATTTGCGCTTCATTGTGACTACGACCAATCTGTTTTAAATGCTTATCATTAAAGGTTTGTACACCTAGTGAAACCCTGTTAACTGCAGATTTTTGCATGACAGCAATCTTATCTGGCGTCAAATCACCAGGATTGGCTTCAATAGTAAATTCTTCTAAATTAGCTAAATCCAAATCTCGAACTAGTTCAGTCAAGAGGTAGTCTAATTGCTGAGCTGATATGGCTGTTGGCGTTCCTCCACCGATATATAAAGTTTTTAAGGTTTTAATGTCATAAGATCTAAACTCAGCAATAAGAGCCCGTAGATAATCATCTACAGGCTGATTTTTGATAAATACTTTAGAAAAATCACAATAATAACAAATTTGTGTACAAAAAGGGATATGTACATAAGCTGATTCTGGTTTTATTAACATAAGATCATTATACCACTTTTGAAAAGGAGCTCATAGCTCTGAGCTTTTTGGTTCAATGGATACGCCAAGTTTCTTTTCCATTCGAATAAAGTCGTACACAGCTCCATTAGTCCTTTGTTTAACGTTTTCTACTTGTAAATAACCACAATTTTTATATAAGTTTATAGCACGGCTATTAAAAGCAGCGACACTAAGAGCAAGCTTATCTGTTGAATAATTAGCTTCTGCATACTCTTCAATAGTTTTTAGAAACTCCTTTCCATAGCCTTGTCCAGTCCACTTTGGAGCCATCCCAAGACCAATTTCAAGTTTTTTTTTATGTAATTCAAAAGAGGCAAAGCCAAATAAAATGCCATTACGAATAACTTGAAAATAACGATTCTCTCGTAATTCTGGTGTAATTAATTCCTTATAATCTTCTTGATCTACACTAGCATTATAAAAATCATAGGGTGACTCGTAATGCCAATTATTGGCAATGATTTCTGCAGCAGGTTGACTCATCGGCATAATATAATACCATGGCTTATCTTGCCAAACTTGGAAGAGTTTACTCATATATTTCAGCCGTCTATTTTGTATATCTACTTTATCAGATTGATAAATATAATCTAGGTATCCTTGTTGGTATTCTGGAATAATCGACTTGAAATAAGCAGAGGCTTTGGCATCCAATCGTTTGATAACATCTTCTAATTGCGTTTGCATTGTCTAGGCCCTTTCTTTATAAACTAATATTTTAATAAAAAAGTGTCGATTTTCGACACTTTTTTATTAGTCAATACCAATTTCAGCACGAACAACGTCGGCAATTGTATCTACATAGTAATCTACTTCATTATCTGTTGGAGCCTCCGCCATAACACGTAAGAGTGGCTCAGTTCCACTTGGTCGAACTAAGATGCGACCGTTTCCTTCCATTTCAGCTTCCATTTTCGCAATGATTTCAGCAATTGCAGGAACTTGCATGGCTTTATCTTTCATACTATTTTCAACACGAATATTGACCAGTTTTTGTGGGTAAATAGTGACTTGAGCAGCTAATTCTGATAACTTTTTCCCAGTCTCTTTCATCACTTTTGTCAATTGAATAGCCGTTAATTGGCCATCGCCAGTTGTATTATAATCCATGATAATAACATGTCCTGATTGTTCGCCACCTAAGTTAAAATTAGATTTTCGCATTTCCTCGACAACATAACGATCTCCAACTGCAGTGACAGCTTTATTAATGCCATGCTCTTCTAAAGCTTTATGGAAGCCTAAATTGGACATAACCGTTGTCACAATTGTATTTTGAGCTAACAGACCATTTTCTGATAAATATTTTCCAATGATAAACATTACTTTATCACCATCAACAATATCTCCATTTTCATCAACAGCAATGAGACGGTCACTGTCACCATCGAAAGCTAAACCAATATCAGAATTTGTTTCTTTAACTAGTTCTTGTAATTTTTCAGGGTGTGTCGAACCAATACCATCATTAATGTTTAAACCATCTGGTTTTTCACCAATAACAGAAATATCGGCAGATAAGTCTAAGAAAATATCACGCGCAGAAACTGAAGCAGCTCCATTTGCTGTATCCAAGGCAACTTTCATACCTTCTAAATCAATACCAGTTGAAACCAAGAATTTTTCATACTTTCTTAAGCCTTCTGGATAATCAACTAGAGTACCTAAGCCTTCTGCACTTGGTCTTGGTAATGTATCTTCATTTGCATCAAGCAAGGCCTCAATTTCAAGCTCTTGCTCGTCTGCTAACTTAAAGCCATCTGAACCAAAGAATTTAATACCGTTATCAAGTGCTGGGTTGTGACTTGCAGAAATCATAACACCTGCACTAGCTTTCTCTGTCCTTACGAGATATGAAACGCCTGGTGTTGCTAATACACCTAATTTATAAACTTCAATTCCTACAGAGAGGAGACCAGCAACCAAAGCAGATTCTAACATCTCTCCAGAAATACGCGTATCACGTGCAACAAAGACCTTTGGTCTTTCTGTTTCATGTTGGCTTAATACATAGCCACCAAAACGCCCTAATTTAAATGCTAATTCAGGTGTTAACTCTACATTTGCTTCTCCACGAACACCATCTGTTCCAAAATATTTACCCATAATGTAATAAGCGACTTGCGCTTCCTCCGATTCTAATCTTGTGATATTATCTATTATTTCTTCTTAACTGTCAACTGAACTGCAATTGACGACGGTTCAACGACTGCTTGGTCATGTGTTAAACTAACAGTTTTACTTGTTGATTTGGTCACATCGGTTATGTCAACTTTTGCAATGACTTCATCAATTGTGTCTAAAACTTCTCTTGGACCTGAAACAACAACAGTTTGTCTGGCTAAGCGAGGTTGAATTTCTGAAACAGACTCATGTAACTGTCCAATCATCAGAACTGTCACAGGTACTGTTTTACTGATTTTTTTAATTTTAACACTTAAGCCAGTTTTGGCTGGATCAATAGAACTTGCTAATATTGTTCCATCTGCAGAGACTGCTTGTAGCGTCACAGTGTCATTATAATCTGAAGACAAGCGAACATTATCAGGTAATTTTGCAATGACGTGATCAATTAAATCAACTTTTGATTCATCACTTGTTACTTCAACACGCTTATCTGAAGTCGTCATATTTTCAATTTCATATCCTGGTGCAATTTGTTTTGAATCGACAACTCCTGCAACAGAAAATGCCTTTGTTTTCTTCCGGCCGATCGTAACTGTCAAGCGATCTGGAATGACTTTAGCCGTTAAACCTGATTGTAGGTTGGTAACTTTAAGTGGCACTGATACTTTGCCTGGTTTTGCATTAGTCAAGTCTGCCACAATTTTAAATTTTCGCGTATCTCCATTTACCTCAGAATCAAGTTTGACTCTATTTGTCGACGACAGGTATACCTGTGCACCGTAAGAATAATCACTAATAAAATATTTGTTACTATCATATTTCAAGTCTATTGGGACATCTGTTAAACTTTGTGTAAAAGTTTCAACAGGGTTATTGATTTGAGATGAAATATTATTGGAATTTGTAACAGCAGATAAAAATAAGAGAACTGCAAAAAATATTGAAACTAGTCCTAGCCAAAGCCGACTATTATAAAACTTTTTCACCTTTATTTGCCTCCCAATAAATTTTTATACCATGGTAAATCATTTTTGATATCGCTAATTAAAAATGATTTTAGTTTTGTTTCAAATTCATCAATTGATAAATCATGTAAAAATTGACCTTTATGTGTAATAGACACACCGCCCGTTTCTTCTGAAACTACTATAGTAACAGCATCAGAGTGCTCAGATAAGCCAATTGCAGCTCTGTGTCGTGTCCCAAATTCCTTTGAAATGGTCATAGACTCAGATAATGGGAGATAAGCACAAGCAGCTTTTATTTTATTATCAGCAATAATAACCGCACCATCATGCAATGGTGTATTTGGAATAAAAATGTTAATTAATAGCTGATTTGAAATTTCGGCATTTAAAGGAATCCCAGTACTAATGAATTCTTGTAGTGTTTGTGTTTCTTGTATGGCAATAAGTGCGCCAATACGCCTTGGGCTCATATATGAAACAGACTTTACAATAGCATCCACTAAAATTTCTTCATTGCTTTTGGTTTCTTTTTGCAGAAAAACTTGTGTGGTTCGTCCAAATTTTTCCAAGACTGTCCTAATCTCAGGTGCAAAAATGATAACGCCCGCTATTACCCCATAAGTAATCACTTGGTTCATCAAATAAGTAATGGTTGTCAGCCCAATCCATTGTGCAATTATTTTTAGTAAGACAAAGAAAACAACACCTTGAACAAGGGACATAATCTTGGTCCCTGCTAAAGCCTTTATAAAGCGATAAATGACGTATGCAACGAGTAAAATATCAATGATATGTATAGCAAGTAGCCAAGGATCACTAAAGAGGTTCATTATAAATTTTGAATCAATATTGTTAAAGTTACTCATTTTACCCTCTTTCTATGTAAAATTGACATCGTAAATATTATAACATGTTTCGATAAGATTTTCTGTATCTAAATTTTGATATTGTATGTTAAAATATAAACATGACAATTAAAACATTAATGGGCATAACTGCCGGAAAATCAGCTCAATTTTTTTTAAAGAAACTGGGTCGTGGTTCAACTTACCCTGGTAAATTAGCATTACAGTTTGATAAGAATATTTTAGATACTTTAGCAAAAGATTATGAAATCGTCGTTGTCACTGGTACAAATGGGAAAACCTTAACTACCGCTTTGACAGTTGGTATTTTAAAAGAAGCATTTGGACAGGTTTTAACTAATCCTAGTGGCGCCAATATGATTACTGGTATTGTATCTACTTTTTTGACGGCGAAAAAGACAAAGTCAGGTAAGAAAATTGCAGTTTTAGAAATTGACGAAGCGAGCTTGCCTAAAATTACTCAGTTTATTAAACCGAGTTTGTTTGTTTTCACTAATATTTTCCGTGATCAAATGGATCGCTACGGTGAAATCTACACAACTTACCAAATGATCATTGATGGGGCCAAAAACGCTCCTGAAGCAACAATACTTTCAAATGGAGATAGTCCTATTTTTGCTTCAAAGGATATTGTTAATCCCGTAAAATATTATGGTTTTAACACTGAAAATCATGAACCTAGATTAGCCCATTATAATACTGAAGGCATTCTTTGTCCAAAGTGTGAGCAAATTCTCAATTACCGTTTGAATACCTACGCTAACTTGGGTCACTATATCTGCCCGAATTGCCAATTTGAACGTCCAGAATTAGATTATCAATTAACTGAATTGACTACTATTAGTCATAACATGTCAGAATTTGTTATTGATGACCAATCTTATAAAATTAATGTTGGGGGCTTATATAACATCTATAATGCCTTAGCTGCTGTTTCTGTTGCTGAATTCTTCGGAGTTGCTCCAGAAAAAATCAAAGCTGGTTTTGATAAGAGCCGTGCTGTTTTTGGTCGCCAAGAGACCTTTACCATTGGCAATAAAACGTGTACACTAGTTTTAATTAAGAACCCCGTTGGCGCTAGCCAAGCACTCGAAATGATTAACTTAGCTGACTTTCCATTTAGCCTGTCAGTACTGCTTAATGCAAATTATGCAGATGGTATTGATACGTCATGGATCTGGGACGCCAATTTTGAACTAATTAATCAAATGCCTATTACTGAGATTAATGCGGGGGGTGTCCGTCACTCCGAAATTGCCAGACGGCTTCGTGTAACAGGCTATGATGAAACAAAAATTACTCAAGCTGAAAAATTAGAAGATATAATGACTGCAATTTTAGCTCAGGAAACAGATCATGCTTATATCCTTGCTACTTATACTGCTATGCTTCAATTCCGAGAATTACTTGCAAACCGTCATATTGTTAATAAGGAGATGAACTAATGGCCTATACTTCTTTACAATCTCCTGAAAGACAGGACTATAAGTACCAAATTAGAATTGCTCATTTGTATGGCAACTTAATGAACACCTATGGTGATAATGGCAATGTCTTAATGCTTAAATACGTAGCTGAAAAACTTGGCGCTCACATTACTGTTGACATTGTCTCAATTGATGATGCCTTTGATTCTGATCATTATGATATAATTTTCTTTGGTGGTGGACAAGACTACGAGCAAACGATCGTTGCACGTGATTTACCCAGCAAAAAAGATGCTATTGCGGACTATATTGAAAAAGACAAAGTCATCCTAGCCATTTGCGGCGGTTTTCAGTTGTTAGGACAATATTACGTCCAAGCTAACGGTGAGAAGATTGATGGTATTGGCGTAATGGGACACTATACTTTGAGTCAAGACAAAAATCGCTACATTGGAGACATTAAAATTCATAATGAAGAATTTAATGAAACCTACTATGGCTTCGAAAACCATCAGGGTCGGACCTTCTTATCAGAAGATGAGAAACCTTTAGGAAAAGTTATCTATGGAAATGGAAATAATAAGGAAGATCAAACCGAAGGCGTCCATTACAAGAATGTCTTTGGTAGCTACTTCCACGGCCCAATCCTTTCACGCAATGTAAACCTAGCATACCGCCTAGTAACTACTGCCTTGAAAAACAAATATGGAACAGCTATTGAATTGGCTGACTACAGCTCTATCCTTGGGAATGAAGTTTCTGAAGAATATGCAGATGTAAAAAGTAAAGCCGAATTTGACTAAAAAAAGTTTCCCTTCAAATGGGAAACTTTTTTTAGTCTAACAAATGCTTGAGCATTCTTTCTGGATTGTCTAGAAAATCTTTGCTTAATTGATACTGCTCAGTCTCCCAATAATTAACTGCTTTAATCTCAGATTCTGTCAATTGAAGAATTTGAGCATCTGGCAATGTGATGAGAATTGGTGAATGGGTTGCAATAATAAATTGACAGCCTTCTTTGCATAGTTGATTTATCATCACCATCAATGACATCAGTCGACTTGGAGATAAGGCAGCCTCTGGTTCATCAAGTAAATAAAAACCATTGGCACTAAAACGATATTTTACTAAGTTGAAAAATGATTCCCCGTGAGAACAACGATGGAGAGGAATACCACCATACGAATCAAAGGTATCACCAATATCACTTAAGTAAGTGGCTAGATTATAGAAACTTTCAGCTCTTAAGAAATAACTGTCTTGAGGGTACTTTATTCTAATTGGTTTTATCAAGTCTCCTAATTGAGAATGGGTCCCCATTGTTTCAAAGATGGTATGTTTAGACCCACCTTCTGGATTTAGTCCCATAGCGACAGCTATTGCCTCAAGAAGCGTAGACTTCCCACTTCCATTATCACCAACCAAAAAAGTAATCGCTTTTTCAAAAGATAGCCCATTAGAGGATACGAGACTTGCAATTGCAGGAATATTAGCCAAGTAAGTGTCCTCTGGAAGTGGCTCTATACAGTCTATTTTACTTAAAAACATAAATTTACCCTTCTAATTATCATAAGTGGCTGTAGATGAGTTTCTTGTGTTTTAACTGACTTCGTCAAAATTAGACAGTCAAAAAATGTTAAGGTTATCAGAACCTTAACATTAGATGATGCCATTATGCCACAATTGCTTTTGCAATTTCTTCAACAGTGATGCGTGAGAAATATTGAGCAATATCGATGGTTTGTAATTTTTCAAGTACATCTTTATACTCATATTTTGTACCAATTAGTAATTGTTCTATGTCATCAACATCCTTAATACCGAAGAAATCTCCATAAATTTTGATATCTTTAATAACTGATTGTTGAACATTGGCAAATGTGTTGATTTTTCCAGCAGGGTAGCGAACATTACGTTCAATTGTGTATTCAGGGGCTTTGCCGTAAGTCCAGTCCCAAGTTCCAAATTGCGTATCTGCAGATTCTTGAATTTTAGCTAATTCATCTTCAGAAAGGACATATTCCGTCATATCTGGATACGTTTCTTTCATCTTTTCTAAGATTTTATCTGAGAATTCATTAACTGTAATTTTTTCTGGTAATTCATTAAGAATATTAGTTACACGTGCGCGAACTGATTTAATCCCTTTTGATTCAATTTTATCTTTACTTACTTTTAGAGCATCGCCAAGCACTGACATATCAACATCAAAGAGAAGACAACCATGGTGCATCATACGGCCTTTGTAATAAGCTTGTGCGTTACCACAGAATTTCTTTCCGTCAATTTCAAGGTCATTTCGGCCTGTAAATTCAGCTTTAACACCTAAGTCAGCTAGAGTTGCAATAACTGGTTGAGAGAAAGTTTTGAAATCGAAGGCACCTTCTTCAGATTTGTTAGAAATAATGGTATAGTTTAAGTTATTTAAATCATGGTAAACAGCACCACCACCTGAAAGACGACGACAAACATGAATACCATGCTCATCAGTATACTCTTTGTTAATTTCTTGAATCGTATTTTGGTGTTTACCAATGATAATAGCTGGTTCATTAATCCATAAAATAAAGATTTCGTCTTCTGAAGTTAATTCACGAAAGACATATGCCTCAAGGGCGATATTATAAGCAGGATTGTTGCTTTTATTTACAATATATTTCATTTCTACTCCTAAAATTCTCTATTTGATTACTTCTATTTTAATGCAATCGTTATCAAAACACAAGCCACTAATCCTAGTATTTTCAGTATTTAGCGACTTTTTAGAAGAAAAAAGTTTAGGAAATTCCTAAACTTTTTTTCATTCTTAACAGATTATTTTCTTTTTGGTGGGTTATGAATTGCTTCACCAAGAACATCTGCAAAAGCTTCATACATTACTTCAGAGAATGTTGGGTGACCATGAATTGATAAGAGCAATTCATCAACTGTTAATTCTGATTCCATGATAGTTGCTGCTTCATTGATCATTTCAGCTGCTGCTGGACCAATAATATGAACACCTAATACTTCGTGGAACTTAGCATCTGCAATCACTTTAACAAACCCATGAGCTTCATTGGATGCAATGGCACGACCATTACCTGTAAAGCTGTTACGTCCGACAAGAATCTCACCATATTTTGCGCGAGCTTCTTCTTCTGTAATCCCAACCATCGCTACTTCAGGATGAGTGTATACGGCAGCAGGAGTGAAGTCAAGATTTGCTTTACGAACATTACCATGCATAGCATTCTCAGCAGCTACTTCACCCATACGGTAAGCAGCATGTGCAAGCATTTTAGTTCCGTTTACATCACCTGGTGCATAGATACCTGGGATTGAAGTTTCTTGGTAGTCATTAACTTTAATACGGTTACGATCCATTTCAAGGTTAAGATTTTCAAGACCATTCATTTGTGGAACACGTCCGATTGATAACAATGCTTTTTCAGCGACAACTTCTTCACCATTGTTAAGCTTCAATGTTAATTGGTTATTTGCTTCAACAATTTCAGAAACACCAACTCCAGTCTTAATCTTCATACCTTTCTTAGAAAGGATTTTTTGAAGTTCAAGAGATACTTCTTTGTCCATTGCTGGGATAATGCGATCTGCCATTTCGATAACAGTGACATCAACACCATAAGAAGCCCATACAAGACCAAGTTCAATACCGACAACTCCACCACCCATTACAGCAAGTGATTTTGGCATTTCACGTAAATCAAGAATATCATCTGAAGTTAATACTAATTGAGAGTCAATTCCAGGAATATTGATACGAGATACTTTAGAACCTGTTGCAAGGATTACGTTACGTCCCTTAATTGTTTCAGAACCAATTGTAACAGTTTTATCTGGATTAACAGTTCCAAGACCATTGAATAAGGTAACTTTGTTAGCTTTAAGAAGTCCTTTAACACCACCAGTTAATGTTTTAACAACTGTGTTTTTGAATTCAACTGTTTTATCCATATCAATTGTATAGTTTGTTGAAGCAAGGTTAATACCACGACCTGCAGCAATTTTCAAACCGTCAAGGATTTCAGCGTTTTTCAAGTAAGTTTTTGTTGGAATACATCCAACATTCAAACATGTACCACCAAATTCTGATTTTTCAACAATCGCAATTTTTCCACCAAGTTGTGCGCCACGAATCGCAGCGTAGTAACCTGCAGGACCTCCACCTACGACAACAATATCATATTCGTTATCTGCAAGTGGTGCTTTATTTGTTTTTTCTGCAACTTTTTCAGCTGGTGCTTTAGGTACTTCTAAACCTGCAGCTTCAAGATCTGCAGTTGCTTTTTCTGCTGATGGCACTGCTGATGATGCATCCTCAATAGCTTCACCTTCGGCACCGATGTAGCCAATAACTTCAGTAACAGGAACTGTTTCACCATCTTTACGAACAATTTTCAAAAGGACACCAGCATCTTCTGCTTCGATTTCCATATTTGTTTTATCTGACATAATTTCAAGAAGGATATCTCCTTCATTGACAGCATCACCTTCTTGTTTTTTCCACTCGATGATTTCGCCTTCTTGCATGTCTACACCAAGTTTTGGCATAATAATTTCAACAGCCATTATTTTCTCCTTTTATTACATCTTATATTGGTATGTCACAGTTTAGACTAACTTCAATACAATGTCACTATACCATATTTTTCTTTATTACGGTTCAATCAAAAGTAACTTACTTAGATTAACAATCCAAAAGGATTTTCCATCAAGTTCTTAAGATCAACCATGAATTTAGCACCATTCATACCGTCAACAAGTCTATGGTCAATTGTTAAGCACATTGCCATAATCGGACGAGGAACAATTTCACCATTCACAACTGTTGGTGTAGGAATTGTTGCCCCAACACCTAAGATTGCTGAGTTAGGTTGGTTAATGATTGGGTTGAATGTTTTAGTGCCAAACATACCTAAGTTTGTGATAGAGAATGTTGACCCTGTCATTTCAGCTGCTTTCAACTTACCTTCTTGTGTTTTCTTAATAACATCTTTAGAAGCTATAACGAAGTCAGCCAACGACATTTTATCAGCATTGTGAACTACTGGTACGATTAATCCATCATCGAGACCAACAGCAATACCAATATTTACAAATTTGTGTAATTCAATTTCTTGAGCGTCATTGATTAATGAAGCATTCATATATTGATGTTCTGGTTTCATTAATGTTTTAACAACAGCCATACCAATTAAGTCAGTAAAGCTTACTTTCAAACCAGTTTTTTCCATGATTGGATCAATTAACTTTTTACGTAAAGCCATCATTTCAGTCATATCAATATCATAGTTCAATGTGAATGAAGGAGCTGTTAGGTATGAATTAGTCATACCTTTAGAAATAGCTTTACGCATTGCAGACATCTTGATTACTTCAACACCTTCAGGAAGTTCTGCCTTAGCTTTTTCTTCCTTAGCTGGTTTAGCAGCAACTTCTTCAACTGGTTTAGAAGCAGAGATCGCAGCTAAGATATCTTTTTTCATAACTTTGCCATTGAAACCACTACCTACAATGGCAGCTAAATCAAGACCTGCATCTTCTGCCATCTTACGTGCAAGTGGAGATGATTTTGGTTGTGCATTTTTAAAGTTTTCAACATCTTCTTGGTGAACACGACCTTTAGGTCCTGAACCAGGTACTTGACCTAGAGAAAGTCCCAACTCTGATGCAAGGCGACGTGCAGCTGGAGTTGCCCGAACTTTTCCACCGTCGCCTTGAGGAAGTGATGTTGCAACTTTGATTTCTGGTCTTGTTACTTCTTCTTTAGGTGCCACAGTAGGAGCAGCATCTGCCGAATTTGGAGCAGGAATTTCAGTTGTTTTCTCACTTGACGCAATATTATCAACAGATTCACCTTCGGCACCAATATAACCAATAACTTCCGTTACGGGTACAACATCACCTGCAGGGCGAACGATTTTTAACAAGACACCAGCATCTTCAGCTTCAATCTCCATATTAGTCTTATCTGACATAATTTCTAGAAGAATATCACCTTCTTTGACACTATCGCCTTCTTGTTTTTTCCACTCGATGATTTCGCCTTCTTGCATATCAACACCGAGTTTAGGCATAATAATTTCAGCAGCCATAATTTTCCTTTCCGAATCTCTATAAGCTAGTATACATTGAAGGAAGCCTCATATTGAGACTTCTTCTTCTGTATATTAGTTACCTTTTTTTGCCATTTTAACAATAGCAGCTTTGATTTTTTCAACGTCTGGTAAAATACCTTGTTCAAGCACTCGTGCATAAGGTACTGGTACATCTTCACTAGCTAAACGAACGATTGGATGATCAAGATAATCAAAAGCTTCACTTTCAGCAATCATCGTTGCAATTTCACCAGTGTATCCACCAGTTTTATAAGCATCGTTGACTAACAATACTTTACCAGTCTTCTTAACTGATTCAATGATCAGTTCTTTATCAAGTGGTACAAGTGTACGTGGGTCAACAACTTCAACGTTAATGCCATCGGCAGCAACTTCTTCAGCTGCTTGAAGAACACGTTCTAACATACGTCCGTAAGTTACGATTGTTAAGTCTGTTCCTTCACGTTTAATTTCACCTTTACCTAAAGGAATATAGAATTCAGGGTCTTGGTTAACTTCTTCTTTTTTACCGTATAGTGATTTTGGTTCCATGAAAATAACGATATTATTATCTTGAATCGCAGATTTCAAAAGTCCTTTTGCATCATTTGCATTACCCGGTGCAACAACTTTAATCCCTGGAATATGTGTCATCCAAGCTTCTAAAGATTGTGAGTGTTGGGCAGCTGATCCAATACCTGAACCTGAAGCAACACGGAAAGTTACTGGTGTTTTAAGACCGCCACCAAACATGTAATTATTCTTAGCACCATTGTTAACAATAGCGTCCATCATAATTGTAAGGAAATCCATGAAAGTAACGTCAATAATTGGTCTTAAACCTGTAATCGCAGCACCAATCGCAGCACCTGAGATAGCAGCTTCTGAAATTGGTGTATCTTTAACACGTTTAGCACCAAATTCTTCAAGCATACCAACTGATGTTCCAAAGTCACCACCATACACACCAACATCTTCTCCCATTAAGAAAATGTTTTCATCTTTGCGCATTTCTTCCGACATGGCAAGATTCACGGCTTCACGTAAAGCCATTAATTTTGTTTCACTCATTTAATTTTTTCTCCTAGTTTTTACAAAATAGAAATAATCCGTTAATTTAGTTAATTAGTTAAATTGATAGGTTTAAAGAGATTAGTCAACCCAAACATCTTCAAATGCAACTGAAAGCTCAGGATCTGGACTGTTTTGAGCAAATTCATAAGCATCATCAACTTCTTTTTTAACTTGTGCTTGGATAGCATCCAATTCTTCATCAGTTGCAATACCTTCCTTTGTAAGGTAAGCTCTGTACTTGATCATTGGATCTTTTTCTTTCCATGATGCAACTTCTTCTTTAGTACGATATTTACCAGCATCGGCTGTTGAATGACCAAACCAACGGTATGATTCAACTTCGACAATAGCAGGTCCGTTACCACCACGTACATGGTCTACAGCTTTACCCATTGTTTCATAAACAGCTAAAACGTCATTACCATCTTCACAGTAGAATCCTGGAATTCCGTATGCTTCTGCACGTGTATATAAGTGAGGAGTATTTGTTGCATTATTGATATTCATTGAAATACCATAACGGTTATTGATAACAAAGAAGATTACTGGTAATTTCCAAGTCGCTGCCATATTAACTGACTCGTGGAAAGAACCTTCATTTGTTGCACCATCACCTGAGAAAGCAACTGCAATATTATTAGTACCTTTGTATTGCTGTGTTAAAGCGGCACCAACTGCAAGTGCATAGCCACCACCAACGATACCATTTGTACCATAGTTACCTTTTTCAAAGTCAGCCAAATGCATTGAACCACCACGCCCTTTTGAGACACCAGTAGCTTTACCAGCAAGTTCAGCCATCATTTTGTTTAAGTCCATATCTTTAGCGATAGATTGACCATGTCCACGGTGATTTGAGAAGATAATATCATCGTAAGTCAAATGAGCAACCGCACCAACGTTTGCTGCTTCTTCACCAACAGAGAAGTGAGTCATCCCTTGTACAAATCCACGACGAACAAGTTTGTTGATACGTGAGTCAAATTCACGAATACGTTCCATTTTTAGGAACATATCCATATGTTTTTCTTTCGAAACTGTTACCATTTTGGCCTCCAAAATATTGATTTACATTTTAATCATATCTTTTTTTATAGTTAAATGCAAGAAATTGAATCACTAGATTTCCTTTAATAATCGGATTTTTAGCTATTTTTAGTTTGAGAATTCACAAACATTTTTGTTGTAAAATAGAATAACTGTTATATAATACAGATAAAAAGAGCTGACACTGCAACTCTTTTTTAGGTCAACTTATAGTACTTACAATTCTAACTGGTGCCCAATGCTTTCCCATTCAGTCAAAAGTACATCTTGCTTTTCATTTAGTTGGTCAATTTCATTTTGCATATCAATTAATTGACCCGTAACATTGGTTAAGCTCATTTTTTCTTCTAACTGTTCAACTTGTTCCTCAATGGATTCTAACAAGTCTTCAATTTCTGCCAAGCGTCTCTGTAACTTGCGGACCTCTTTTTGACTTTCTTTTTGAAGCTGATAGTCGGTTACTTTTTGAACTTCTTGACGCTCTTTGGCTAATGGCTGCGCCTCTAAGCATGCCATTTCCTCCAGCTCAGCTTTTTTCTCAAGATAATAATCGTAATCACCAAGAAAAAGTTGCGACCCTTCTTGCCCTATTTCTAATACTTTTGTTGCTACGCGGTTGATAAAATAACGGTCATGGCTAACAAAGACTAAGGTGCCATCATAATCAATGAGTGCATTCTCTAAAACCTCTTTGCTATCAATATCCAAGTGGTTAGTAGGTTCATCTAAAAGCAAGACATTATTATTTTCCATTGATAGTTTGGCTAGCAATAGACGTGCTTTTTCACCTCCAGATAACATGCCCACTGTTTTTTTAACATCATCACCACTAAAAAGGAATGCCCCCAGACGGTTTCGAATGTCGACTTCAGGGGTCCTTGGAAAGTCATTCCATAATTCATCAATAACGCGATTGTTGACTGTTAATCGAGACTGGGTTTGATCATAATAACCAATCTCTAAATTTGCCCCGTACTTTATTTGCCCTTTGATAAAAGGGAGTTGACCAATTAAAGATTTTATTAAAGTTGACTTACCTATGCCGTTTGGTCCTACAATAGCAATTGCATCGAACTTATTGACTTCAAAGGTAATTGGTTCAGAAAGAATCTGATCACCATAGCCGATAGCTGCCTGTTCAATAGTTAGAACCTTATTTCCTGAAGCTTTCTCACTGTAAAAAGTCATATGAGCCGATTTTTTTGAGGCAGATGGCTTATCTAGTCGATCAATTTTTTCTAATTGTTTGCGTCTAGCTTGAGCCCGTTTTGTTGTTGACGCACGGACAATGTTTTTCTGAACAAAATCTTCCAATTTAGCAATTTCTTTTTGTTGCTTATCAAAGTTTTTTTGTTCAGTTGCTAATTTTTCAGCCTTCAAATCGACAAACTGAGAATAATTTCCTGGGTAGGAATCTAATGAAAACTTATTCAAATCCATCGTGACAGTTGCAACTTTATCTAAAAAATATCGGTCGTGACTGACAATGATCAAAGCCCCTTGATAATTAGCCAAATAGTTTTCTAACCAAGCTATTGTCTCAATATCTAAATGATTGGTCGGCTCATCAAGAACCAACAAATCTGGACCTTCTAAGAGCATTTTTGCCAAAGCAAGACGTGTATTTTGACCGCCAGAAAGAGCTGAAATTGGCATATCCCACATAGACTCATCAAACTTAAATCCATTTAAAATAGCTTTAATTTCTGATTCATAGGTGAAGCCATGATTTTGTCGAAAACTCTCAGACAAGGTATCATAATCATGCATTACTTTGTCCAATTGCTCCGCTGAAAGCTTGGCCATATCTGCTTCCATTTGTCTAAGTCGCTCTTCATCTTTACGGAGTTCAGAGAAAACTTTGAGCATTTCTGCGTAAATAGTCTTTTCTGATTCAAAACGACTATCCTGAGCAAGATAGGATAAAGTCATATCCTTCTTCTTAATGATATCCCCACTAGTTGGCGATTCTTCTCCTACTAGAATTTTTAATAGTGTCGATTTACCAGCACCATTTGGGCCAACTAAAGCTATCCTGTCTCTTTCATCAACCTGTATGTTGATACCTTTAAATAATACATCTCCTGAGAAGGAGCGTTCAATTTTGTTACCTTGTAAAATTATCATAACTCTATTCTATCAAAAAAATGCCCCAGATGGGACATTTCTTAGTGACAAACTGACCAAGATTTAGTTGCTTTGATACAAGTTATTCACTTCATTGATATCAGTTTGCTCAATTCCAAAAAAAGAACCTGATGATTGCATTACTGAGTTTTCTGTATCCTTATGCTCAAGTCCGATGGCATGCCCAAGTTCATGTTCTGCAGTATGAACAATTCTATCCATTTGATAGCCATAAGACTTATCCAATAAGTAATAAGCATTCAAATAAACTTTGGCATTGTCAATGTATTGATTTAACGACCTACTCTCAACTTTTGCTAAGCCTGCTGCATTGATCTTACTGTCATTCATTTGATCAGCAATGATATTTGCAGCTTTTGCATTTTGGGTTAAAACAAAAGTAAAGGCACCTGTATTGTTCCAATTATTAATTGCAGCGTGGTAGGCATTTATAAAGACAGGGTCAGTCGCATTAATATATATGCTGGCTTCATTTTTAACCCATCTACTATTTTCATGATCCTTGATATGATCATTATCTTGATGCTTACTAGCAGTGCTTGATTTTTGTTTATTATTGTCAATGGCGTCAAAAATAGAAACAATTTGATTAGTAATACGAGAAATATTGTTGGCCAGGACTGAGTCACTATGATTCGAATAATAAATGAGACCAAAAATAACAATTGCTAGTAACAAAATAGTTTGGACAAATCCCCAAATGATACGGAATAACCATTTTATTAGTGTCATTGGTAGCCATAAAATTAATTTTAAAAATTTCTTCATTTTTCCTATAATCTAGAAATCGGCTTGATTTAAGATAACCTTTCTTCTTTAACATAATGAATGGGGAGCCATTCTAACAAAACTTCTAGCTGTTTATTCCAGTAATACCATTCATGCTTCCCATGTGATTTGTCATAGTGTATGCCTAACCCTAAGTCATTTAATTCCGCGACAGCTTTTTCATTTGCTTTGAATAAAAAGTCCTCATACCCACACCAGGCATAGAATTTGGTCTTAAAATCAAATCCTTTGACCATATGCGTCAAATAAAATGTCTCCAAATTATTGTCTGATTCTTGGCCAAATATCCCTTGCCAATAGCGCGACGTCTGCTCGTCCAATTCACTTTCAATTCTTTCTGGTATGCCTAAAGCGCCTGAAAAGGAAGCACAATAGGAGAATTTTTTACTGAGCAATGCTAACTTAAATGCACCATAACCACCCATAGAAAGGCCAGCAATAAAGGTTTTCTCACGTTTAGTTGTCATATTAGGAAAGAAACTAGATAATACCTTTGGTAATTCCTCGGCGATCATCCTATAGTAAGGCAGACCAGATGCTGTATCTGTATACCAGCCTAAATCAGTTGATGGCATGACAATAATCAGGTTCGTATGTCGAACAAGGCGTTCGATATTTGTCCGTTTCATCCACGAATTTTCATTGCCTCCCATCCCATGCAAGAGATAGAGTACTGGGATATCTGTATCCCCTTGATCTGAAGTTGCTAATTCAGATTGGTCGGGGTAAATAACATTAACATGTCTTTCCATCTCCATAACTTCAGATTTGTATTCAATGATTAGTGATGCCATAATTACTCCTTTAGTAGTATTCAGATAGAGAAAGAGGATAGACCTTTGAACACAGTCTTCCTCTTTTTTTCATTTTTCAATCTGCTTGCGCACTATTAGACGCTATACCTGATGATTATCTCACTTCCATTACAACTGGAAGAATCGCAGGTCGACGCTTTGTCTGTTCAAATAAGAATCTAGACAATTCATCTCTGACAGAACTCTTTAATTCTCCCCAGTCAAAATTATCTTCTAATAAATAATTGCCGACCGTTGTATTAACAAGTTCTGCACTTTCACGAAGAATATCTCGGCTCTTCTTAACATAAACAAAACCGCGTGTGTTAACTTTTGCTTTTGATACAATCATTTTTTCTTTTTTGTTGACAGTAATGACAACGATAAAGATACCATCTTCAGAGAGAACTTTACGATCCCTAAGAACAATATTACCAACGTCGCCAATAGCATTTCCATCTATCATGACGTCACTTGCAGGGACGCCACCTTCATGAAGGAATCCCTCTTGATTCAAGACCATGATATCCCCACGTTTCATGATATAAATATTTTCTGGGAATATGCCAACTTCTTGGGCTACAATGGCATGAGCAGCTAGGTCTCGGTACTCTCCTTGAACAGGGAAAAGATACTTAGGTTTCATTAAATTGATTAAAAGTTGCAAATCGCGCCCATTAGCATGGCCGGATACACGTAGGTTTTGGGTAATCAATTTGACACTGCCACCTGCTTTATAAACAAGGTTTTCAACACGCGCCATCATGGCTTCTTTTGAGACATTAGGCGTTGTAACAATATATACTAAGTCGCCATCTTTGATTTGTACATAGCGGTGACGACCAACAGCCATTTTTTGTAAACTGTTAATCGGCTCACCCATTCGACCAGCCTCTAAAATAACCAACTCATGGTCTTCAAATTTATGCATGTCTTTGGGCTTGATTAAAAGGCGCTCGTCAACAATCATTAATTTTTTCAAACGAATGGCTGTACGTACAATGTTTTCAACATCTGTTCCCGTCAAAACAACACGACGACCATGTGCAACAGCAGCATCTAACACCTGTTGAATACGAACTAAGTTTGAAGCAACTGCTGCCACAATAACACGACCATCTGCATCACCAATGACAGTTGCCATTTCTTCGCCAACTTCAGACTCACTTGCAATTTGAATATTGCTTGTCGCATTTGCTGAATCAGCTAATAAGGCTAGAACTCCTTCTTTACCAATTTCTGCCAGTCTTCCAAGGTCTGTTTCATAAAATTTACGTGCGGCAGGGTCAAACTTAAAGTCTCCTGTGTAGACAATATTACCTTGATCGGTTCCAATCACAATTCCTAAACTTTCTGGAATTGAGTGCGTTGTTTTAAAGAAAGATACTAAACCATCTTTAAATTCAATTTCGGTATTACTATCGACAACATGGAAATTGTTAAATTTCCTTGTATTGTTATTATTTTTAACAAATAACTTGGCTAGTTCAATAGTCAATTCTGAGCCAAAAACAGGCACTGAGACTTCTGACAACAAGTAAGGTAATGCCCCTATTGCGTCAGCATGCCCATGGGTTAAAAAGACCCCTTGAACTTTTTCTTTGTTTTCGATAACATAATCTAAATTAGGAATAACTAAATCCACACCTAATTGTTCATTTTCTGGATATTTAATACCAGCATCTAAAATGAACATTGACTCATTGACTTCCACCAAATAGAAGTTCTTACCATACTCACGAACTCCACCTAAGGCGATTATTTTAATATCACTCATGATACTCCTCTTTTTAATAATTATTACATACGGTCCTTAACTTGTAAGTCGATTTACTGCTTTGTAGCTTAGCTACACTCCCTTATAGTATACCATAAAAGAAGAAAATATACTTGAAAATCACTACCCTACTTTCAACAATTTAAAAACTAAGACCAACCTGGTCTTAGCAATTCATTCTATTCGAAAAGTTGATAATAATCCGTGATTACCATCTTAGCCTTTTCTGACGAGTCTAAGTCTTGAATAATCTTTCCATCTTTCATCACAATTAAACGATTGCCATAAGTCAGCGCATCTTCCATGTGGTGGGTAATCATCAGGGCTGTTAACTGATCCTCTTCAACAAATTGATTCGTTAAAGCCATTAATGACTTGCTAGTTTTAGGATCTAGTGCTGCAGTATGTTCGTCTAACAGTAGTAAATCTGGTCGTTTTATAGTTGCCATCAAGAGACTTAATGCTTGTCTTTGTCCGCCTGACAATAATCCAGTTGGCGTTTCTAAATGATTTTCCAAACCATTACCCGTCTTGGCTAACAAAGACAAATAGTGCTGACTTCTGTGAACTAAAGAACGTTTTCTCAGTTGTCTTTTTTCGCCTCTTTTTTCAGCAATCAATAGATTTTCTGCTACAGTCATGCGTGGAGCTGTCCCCATTTTAGGATCCTGGAAAACACGAGACAAATAAGTAGCTCGTCTTTCTGCACCTAAATGTGTCACATCATGGCCTAAAATGCGGATTTGGCCTTTAGATAAGAGTAAGGTTCCTGCAATAAGGTTAAAAAGAGTTGATTTTCCAGCTCCGTTACCACCCAAAATGGTAATAAAATCACCTTTGTTAATGGTCAAGGAAACATTATCAAGTATTGTTTTGGTCTCATCAAATCCATTGTTTACAAAAAGACTGGCATCAATTAGTTCAATAATTTTTTCACTCATCTGCTTAACCTCACTCCCTTAAGTATTTTTTGTCTGATCACTGGGACCATCAAACAGATGGCTAAAACAATGGCACTGAATAATTTTAAATAATTAGTATTAAAACCTAAAACAATTACTGTCGCAATTAAAAATTGATATAAAATTGATCCAACAACAATAGCAATAAGTCGTTCCAGTAAGGTTAATCCTGTCGAATACAGAACTTCACCAACTATAATACTTGCTAAGCCAATAACGATGACACCAATTCCCTTTGAAACATCAGCATAGCCATCTTGCTGGCTCACCAATGAACCTGCCAAAGCAATTAATGCATTCGAGACAACTAGTCCCATCACTTCCATACGGTCAGTTTTAATACCAAAACTTTTAGCCATTTCGCGGTTGTCTCCAGTTGCAATATAAGCTTGTCCTAAATCTGTATAAAGAAAATAAATCAAGACTGAAATGACAAGAATTACTGCAAGCAACCCCATCAAGAGAAGATTAATGTCCGGCCTAAATGGTAAATAATCTTGCAATCTTTTAAGATTATGAAGGCCTAAATTAGCACGCTTCATAACCATTAACATAATCGAATTACACGAAGTCATAACCAAGATTCCAGCGAGAATAGTTGGAATTTTACCTTTTGTGTATAAAAGCCCAGTTACTAGACCAGCTAATGCGCCTGCAAGCATTCCTAAGCTAACTGCTAACATTGGATGATATCCCTGATTCATAACAGTGACAGCAACGGCACCTCCCAAAGGAAAGGAACCTTCAGTCGTCATATCTGGAAAATTTAAGATTCTAAAAGTAAGGTAAATCCCTAAACCGAGAATTCCCCATAGGAGGCCTTGTGATACGGATGAAATAATCATATTTTTTCCTTTCTATTCTTTCACTAAAATATCTGATTCTTTCTTTAAATCGTCTGGAACAGATATGCCTAGAGCTTTTGCTGCTTTCAAATTAAGAACAGGTTTACCTGTATCGACAATTGTCACCGGCACTTGGGAAACCTTTTTACCAGCAATCAACTCCTTCACTTGCTTTGCAGTTTCAACACCTAACTGATACTGACTTTGTGAAATAGAAGCTACGCTACCATCTTTAACCATTGTGTCCACACTAGAATAGATTGGTAAAGTCGCAGCATTAGCTGACGATACAACTGTTGCAAATGCTGAAGCAATTGTATTATCCTGTGGAATAAATAAAGCATCTACTTTCCCAGCCATAGCTGACATGGTTGATGAGACCTCATTAGTTGACGGTACAGCATAGGTTTTAACAGTGTAACCTTTTGACTGTGCAATAGCTTTGAAGTCATTTACTTGAGAAATCGAATTATCCTCATTACTTGCATAAAGAATACCAATTGTTTTAACAGTCGGCGTTAGCTGTTTAATTAAGTCAACCGTCTGCTTCACTGGCACTCTATTTGATAAGCCAGTCACATTCCCTTCAGGCTTTTTCAGGTTTGATACCAACTTAGCTCCGACTGGATCTGAAATTGCTGACATAACAACTGGAATATCTTTAGTCGCTGCCGCAAGACCTTGTGCAGCCGGTGTAGCTATTCCAACTAAAATATCACTAGCTCCACCAGCTAATTGTTGACTCATTGTTTGTATCTTGCTTTGGTCTCCTTGAGCATTCATCAATTTGATTTGAATCTTAACCTTTGAACTATTTGATTTTCCTAATTCATCCTCAATCCCTTTTTCTATTTGATCTAGAGCTTCGTGGGTAAGTAGCTGCAAGATACCAACACGGACAACCTTTTTGTCTAGAAATTGATTAGCGCCTTTTGGCTTTTCTAATAGCAGAGCTGAACAAACCATTATGACCAGAATTAGTAATGTAGCCATTAAATTTTTATTTTTCATAAGTAACCTTTCGTGAGATAAAAAGAAAAAGCGCATAGTAAGTTATACTAAGCGCTTTTTTGATAGTCAAGACTCGCGCACAGATAGTTTTTTAGAGTACCTCTAAAAGCCGTATCTATGCCAAACCATAAACACAACTTTACCTATGCCAGCTTTGCCAATTAGAAATTTTCATTATGTTCATCATCTCGGACTACCTCTCATGTTTTTTTTACATTATATCTTAAATCCAGGAAATTGCAAGTCTTTCTTCTTATTATTTTCAACATATAACTTATGTTATAATTAGGAGATTAGAAAAACAGAAGGGAGAAACCATGTCATTTGACGGCTTTTTCTTACATCACTTAACACAAGAACTAAATGAGGATCTCTTAAATGGTCGCATTCAAAAGGTTAACCAACCTTTTCAAAGTGAATTAGTTCTAACTATCAGAAACAATCGACAAAATTATAAATTACTGATTTCAGCCCACCCCGTCTTTGGGCGCATCCAAGTAACTCAAAATGATTTCCAAAATCCCCAGACACCTAATACCTTTACGATGATTATGCGTAAATACCTTCAAGGCGCTGTTATTGAGACCTTAAAACAAGATGACAACGATCGCATCATTGAAATTGGGGTTTCAAATAAGAATGAAATCGGAGATGCGATCAAGGCAACTTTGATCATTGAAATAATGGGTAAACACAGTAATATCATCTTAATTGATCGAACTGAAGATAGGATTATCGAATCAATCAAGCACGTGGGGTTTTCACAAAATTCCTATCGAACAATTTTGCCAGGATCAACCTATATTCAGCCACCAAAAACTGAAGCAAAGAACCCTTTTACACTATCTGACATTGACCTATTTGAAATTCTTCAAACTGAGGACTTATCACCCAAATCGTTGCAAAGACTATTTCAAGGTTTGGGACGAGATACAGCCAGTCAGTTGTCTGCCTGTTTAAAGACTGATAAACTCGATAATTTTAGAGCATTTTTTAATAAACCAGTAAAACCAACATTAACAGAAAAATCCTTCTCTGCCATTGCATTCACAGATTCAAGATTAGAAAAATTTTCAAGACTGTCTCAACTTTTAGATTATTACTATCAGGATAAGGCTGAGAAAGACCGCATTACACAACAAGCAAGCGACCTTTTACATCGTGTCCAGTCTGAGCTAGAGAAAAATATCAAAAAGTTAGCTAAGCAAGAAGCTGAATTAATCGCAACAGAAAATGCCGAAGAGTTCAGACAAAAAGGCGAGTTACTGACAACCTATTTAGCACTAGTTCCAAATAACAAAGCAAGTGTAACTTTAGATAACTATTATACTGGTCAGCCTATTACCATTGCTCTCGATCTTGCCCTCACTCCAAATCAAAATGCGCAACGCTATTTCAAAAAATATCAGAAACTAAAGGAAGCAGTAAAACACTTAAGTACGCTCATTGATGAAACCAAGCAAAGTATTGCCTATTTTGAGAGTGTCGATTACAACTTATCGCAAGCAACAATTGATGAAATTACTGACATTCGTGAAGAACTCGTTGAAGCCGGCTTTATGAAACGCCGATCAGTTGATAAACGCCACAAGCGCAAAAAGCCGGAACAATATTTAGCCCGTGACGGCAAAACAATTATCATGGTTGGTCGAAATAATCTGCAAAATGAAGAATTAACCTTCAAAATGGCCAAAAAAGGCGAGTTATGGTTCCATGCCAAAGACATTCCAGGTAGCCATGTTATTATCAAGGATAATTTAGACCCTAGCGACGAAGTCAAAACTGATGCTGCTGAATTAGCGGCATTCTATTCAAAAGGTCGCTTATCGAACTTGGTTCAGGTCGACATGATTGAAGCCAAAAAATTACATAAACCTTCTGGTGCCAAGCCTGGATTTGTTACTTATACAGGTCAAAAGACATTACGGGTTACTCCAAGTCAGGAAAAAATTGAAAAAATGAAATTAAACTAAAAACTGAACCCAAAGTTCAGTTTTTTTATATGTTGTTTTTAAAATAGTATTCTATTTACTCTAAGATTACTCTAACTCACTTAAGAAGAGTTGCATATTTAAATCGTCTGGAATTAATTTCAAGTACAGTTCAACCATGTCTTTTGCTTTTTGACTTTGACCAAATTCTCTTAAAATAAAAGCATAGTCTCCTAAAAATTCCGGATTTCCTAATAAATCCACTTCCAACTGTTGATAGAGATAAAACGCCTCTTCTTCTCTATCCAAACCTTGCAACGCTTTTGCCAAATTCCATTTACTGAGGACATTGTCTGACGCTTCAAGATTTAATGCAATTACTTCTGTAAATCGCTGCGCATCAATGTAAAGATTAGATAGTCTCATCAAAATCTCATCATTATCCACACTGATTTCTTTTGCTTTCAAAAGATAGTTTTCTGCACTGCTCATATCATGCATTTCAAAAGCAAATTGTGAGGCCAACAACAATAGTTGCGAATCAAATTCATTTTTTCGAAGTGCTTGTTGAATTAAACGAAGTGCCTGATCTGTTTTATGCTCCGCATGCAAGCTTTGAGCATAGATGTATTCGTATCCCACAAAATCAGGATTTAATGTTTCTAATTGTTTAAAATAAAGATTAGCTTTTTGATACTCACCTTGATCATATAAAAGTGTAGCCAGTTCAAACAGACTGTCATCTTCATACTCTATTTCAACTGTTTTTTCTAAAAACTCAATGGCTGCTTCAAACTTGCCAAGACAAGCATAGGCTCGTCCAATTCGTTGATAAGTCGAAACACCTGTATCTTCTAAAATCTGACGATTATCCAATTTTGCATATAAAGCAATGGCTTGATTATAGTGTTTTAAATCCAACTCTATTTCTGCCAGTCCAAAAATAATCAGTGGGTCTGGATTCAGTTGACTGGCCTCAAGTAGCTTTTCTCGTGCAACATCTGTCAAGCCTTCCATATCATATAAATCAGCCATAACAAGTAAAGCATTAACATAGTATGGACTATCTTGATCGATATTATCTAAATAAAGAAAGGCTTCCTCAATCAAATTATCTTCAGCTACAATCTGTGCTAAATTAAGATTGACTTCTGGGAACTTATCTTTTAATTTTAAGTAAATACGTTTAGCATGTGGTAAAAAACCAATACTTTCTAAATAGTCTCCCAAAGCTAACAGGGTTTCATCTTCGTCCGTTTTAAGTGCCCGTTCAAAGTATTTTTCAGCATGAGCTAAATCTTGTTGATCTAGAGAGGCAATCATTTTCTCACTATTCTGCATGGTCTGGCTTCTCCTCAACAATAATTTTTTTATCTATGTAAAGACTACTTACTCCTTTATACCAAGCAAATAATTCTTTGACTACAACTTTAAGTGACGCGTAAATAGGAATAACTAAAAAGACACCCCAAACACCAAGCATGGCTCCCGCTGTTAATAACAAAAACATGATAGTAATTGGATGAATATTTAGCTTATTCCCTAATACTAAAGGTGCAACAAATCGACCTTCTATTGTTTGCTCAATAGTAAAAATGATGAGAACTTTAACCAACATGAGCGGTCCTTGTACCAAAGCCATAATAACCACAGGTACCATAGCTAAAAAAGACCCTAAATAAGGAATCATATTTAAAAAGCCTGCTGCAATACCGAATGTTATCGAATATTTTAAACCGACAATACTAAACATGACACTAAACATAATACCTACAGTAATTGCAACAATTACTTGACCTTGAACATAGCCTGATAGCTGCTTATTAATATCTCCTAGCACACGTGAGATAGGGATTCTCAAGTTAGTTGGAAGTGTCTCTACTAAACCATCTTTCATTTTGCCACTATCTCTTAGGAAATAAAAGAGGATAAATGGTGTAATGATGATTGAAATGGTAATCCGGGCTATCGCACCTGCAAAATTCCCAACCCAATCAATAGCATGTTTTGAGAAGCTTTGGGCATAATCTAAGGCTTTTTTAGTGACATTTGTTAGAATATCTTGAAGCTCTGTTTGATAATTAATTAACCACTTGTTTTCTACAATTTTAGTTGCTTCTTCGTTAACAGTTCCCACATACTTAGGTAAGTCATGAAGAAAAGTGGTTGTTTGATGACTAATCATAGGAATGAGTCCAGAAAAGGCCCAAACTAAAATACAAATAATCAAACCAAAAACAATGGAGATGGAAGTCGTTCGATTTGGTCCCAAACTCTCAATTAAATCGACTAATGGTTTCGTTAAGTAGTATAAAATAGTTGATATCACCAACGGTAGCATCAAAATCGTCAGAAACGATAGAATTGGTTTAAATAAGAATGAAACCTTAGTAAAAACTAAAATCGTCAATAAAAATATTAGGATTACAACAAGTGCACTTAAGGCTTGATTATTTAAAACCCATTTGTAAAACCAGCTCTCTGAAAATTGTGAATTATTTTTTTTATTCATTTATCTTTTATTACCTCATTTTTCTTGTCCATAGAAAGTCACTGATTGATCAATCAAGTTATTTTTATCATCATAAGTAAATTTAGCTGAGAAAAACGGCTTATCCTCTAAAATCCATCTAAAAATCTCATAATCACCTTCCCATGTAGGCTTAGTCAAAACTTGATCATAAGGAACCCATTCTAAAGTACCTTCTCGAGAATCCTGATCTGAAATCAATTGGCCTTCAAACTCTGTCACTTTGAAAACATAGGTATACCAATCCTGTCCTGGTGTGAATTCTGGAAATGTAATTACCCCTTTAAAGTCCATTTTTTTCACCTTTAAGTGGGTTTCTTCGTAGATTTCACGAATAGCACACTCATCTGGACTTTCGCTAGGTTCAATTTTACCACCTACTGATATCCACTTTCCTTCATGAACATCATTTTCTTTTTTATTACGATGTAATAATAGCAAAGAATCTCCATTATCTATATAACAAATTGTCGCAAGTTGTGTCATTATTGCCTTCCTTTTCTATATGTATCTATTATACCAGTCTAACAAAATATTGCTATCAATCACTAGGATTTTTCCTAATTATCTTTACTACAGCCTATCTATTACCTGTATTCATGTCAAGGATAGTAACTGCTATCAAATCATCAGTTACAATTATGAGTGGCATTAAAAATTTTGAAAAATCCTTCTTTCCCCATTTCACCTTCTCCATTTTGCCTAATTTATGCTATAATTTCATTAGAAATTGGAGGAAACCTATGCCTAAACCTATTTATTTTGGTACCTACACGAAGCGACAATCGCAAGGAATTTATCAAGCCGATTATGATCAAGAAAGTGGACAATTGGCTAATCTTAACTTATTAGCAAAACTAAAAAACTCAACCTACATTGCTAAATCTCTTGCGGAAAATTTCTATGTCACTACTAATGATAACGAAAATGGGGGGATAGTTGCTCTAAATAAACACGGGCAACTCATTAATTCGGCACTAATTCAAGGAACATCCCTTTGCCATATAGCAATTGACGAAAAAAGACAGCTTGTCTATGGCGCTAATTATCATAATGGCCAGATAAGTCTCCATCAAATTGATCAGACAGGTAGCGTAACCCTAAAAGATACTGTTCAATTAGAAGGAGCAGGTCCACACCCTAATCAAGAATCAGCTCACGCCCACTATGTTGGTCTAACCTCTGATAACTATTTGGTAACTTGTGACTTAGGGACAGATTCCGTCACTACATATGAAGTTCTAGGTGATTTTACATTAAAGAAAATTGCTAATTATCAAGCAGAGCCAGGTGCTGGTGCTCGACACCTGGTTTTTCACCCAACCGAAAAAATTGCCTACTTAATTTGTGAGTTAAATTCTAGTGTTGAAGTGCTTATTTATAACGGATTAGGCCATTTTGAAAAACTCCAAACGATCAGTACATTACCTATGGACTATCAAGGATTTAATGCTACTGCTGCTATACGAATTAGTAAAGATGGCAAAAACTTATATGCTAGTAACCGTGGACATCATTCGATTGCTGTTTATACGATCAGAAAAGACGGACAACTAGATTTACTAGAAATTGTCCCTAGTCAAGGCCATACACCGAGGGACTTCATTTTAACAGATAATCAAAAACATCTCATTATTCCCCACCAAGAATCAGACAATATTAGTATATTTGCCAGAAATCCATCAACAGGTCACTTACAACTGATAGCCAACGATTTTCTTATACCTGAATCAGTTTGTGTCATTGAAGGCTAAATTAATTGCTTATAATCCCTAGGTATGGTTAAACAAAGACAACTAAACAGAAGATGTAGTCTCATGAAAGCACAAGAACTTTTTGAAGAAGTAAAAGAATTAATCGCAAACAAAGATTTATCAGACGCAACTGATTTTATCAATGAAAACAAAGTCCGCATGGGTATCTGTCCCACTCTCTTTTTTGTGCCCTTTTTTCTGTCCATGATTCACCACATCTTAAACATCATTCTAATCTATTCTTGTCTTAAATATATTAAAAATGAAGACATCTCAGATGTCTTCATTTCGAAAAGTATGGCGCTACATTATTATTTAATAATCTCTTGTGTTTTAGCATAGTTAGCTTCTACTGCTTCCTTTTCAGCCTTCCACCACTCTTCATGCTCTTTATACCAGTTAATAGTCTCTTCTAAACCAGATTCAAAATTGGTAAATTCTGGAACCCAACCGAGTTCATCACGTAATTTTCTTGAATCGATAGCATAACGTAAGTCATGACCAGCACGATCAGTCACATGATCATAAGCATCTGGTGCTTGACCCATTTTTGCAAGAATCAACTCTAAAACTTCTTTATTATTTTTCTCACCATCAGCACCAATTAAGTAAGTTTCACCAATTTGACCTTTAGTAAGAATTGCCCACACACCTGTTGAATGGTCATTAGTATGGATCCAGTCACGAACATTTTTCCCTTCACCATATAGTTTAGGTTTAATACCTGACAAGATATTTGTAATTTGACGTGGAATAAACTTCTCAATATGTTGGTATGGTCCATAGTTGTTTGAGCAGTTTGAAATAGTTGCTTGAACTCCAAATGAACGAACCCAAGCTTTAACAATCAAGTCGGAAGCTGCTTTTGTTGAAGAATAAGGTGAAGAAGGGTTATATTTCGTTTCAGCTGTAAATTTTTCACCTTCGCCTTCACCATGACCAGGTAAATCTTCACGTAAGGGAAGGTCTCCGTATACCTCATCAGTTGAAACATGGTGGAAACGAATATTATATTTACGTGCTGCTTCCAATAGTGTATAAGTTCCAATGAAGTTAGTATGGATAAATGGACTTGGATCATTAAGTGAATTATCATTGTGGCTTTCAGCGGCATAGTGTACAATAGCATCTGCTTTTGCTGCTAATTGGTCAACTAAAACTGCATCAGCGATGTCGCCAACAACTAATTCTACGCGATCACCAAGAATTTCTTCAATGTTAGCACGATTTCCTGCATATGTTAACTTATCTAAAACAGTTACATGAACATCAGGATGATTGTTATAAACGTAGTGAACAAAGTTTGAGCCAATAAATCCAGCTCCACCTGTAACTATAATATTTTTGTATTCTGACATGATTTTTCCTTAATTCAATATTTTATAAATCTTCTGCTTTCAAAGGTGTCACACTTTCAAGCATTGGATGATTTTTATCTGCTTCTGAAACTTCTGCTTGGTCTAAATTTTCCCACTTGATCCCTAGAGCAGGATCAGCATAGTTTACAAAGGCATATTTTGGTTTTAATTCTAAAGCCCAATAATCATTGACAAGATAACTATAAGACACTTTGTCTGATAATACTTGGAAGCCATTTGCAACGCCACGCGGAACAAAAATTCCTTTAGAAGCATCAATAACGGTTTGATAAACATTACCAAAAGTGTCGCCATTACGCAAATCAACCCAAGATCCTAAAACCTTGCCATCATCTGCAACAGAAATATATTTATCCCATGGTTCAGCATGTAATCCACGTAAAACATTTTTTCGTGAGAAACTGACATTATTTTGTAATTTTCCCTCAGCAAAAAAGCTTTCAGGAAAACCTAAAGGAAGCATTTTTTCCTTTTGAAAATTTTCTTTAAACCAGCCACGATTGTCTCCATGAACCGGAATATCAAATTCGATTAAACCAGGAATAACTTCAATCGGCTTAGCTGCGAGTGTTTTTCCAAAAAAGGTTTCAGACATTAAGCTTCTCCAATCAATCTTAGTAAATATTGACCATATTCATTTTTCTTCAATGGCTGTGCCAATTCAGAAACTTGGTCTTTTGTGATATAGCCCATGCGGTAAGCAATTTCTTCCAAATTAGCAACTTGTGCATTTTGTAAGCGTTGAACAGTTTCAATGTACTGCGCTGCTTCTAATAGACTTTCATGTGTACCTGTATCTAACCATGCAAAGCCACGTCCCATTAATTCAACCGATAAATCACCACGTTCCAAATACGCTTTATTAACATCGGTAATTTCAAGCTCACCACGAGGACTTGGTTTAATATTTTTTGCAATTTCAACAACATCATTGTCATAAAAATAAAGTCCGGTTACAGCAAAGTTTGATTTAGGTTTCTCTGGTTTTTCTTCGATAGAAATAGCATTCATGTTTTCATCAAATTCTACAACACCAAAGCGTTCTGGATCTTTAACTTGATAGCCAAAAACGGTTGCTCCTTTTTCTTTTGTTGCAGCATTTTGAAGCATTTTGGTTAAGCCATTCCCATGATAAATATTATCTCCTAAAATCAAGGCTACATGATCATCGCCGATGAATTCCTCACCAATGATAAAGGCTTGTGCCAATCCATCTGGACTAGGCTGTTCAGCATAAGATAAATTAATTCCGAATTCTGCGCCACTTCCTAACAATTCTTCAAAACGTGGTAAGTCTTGTGGTGTTGAAATAATTAAAATATCTTTAATGCCTGCTAACATTAAAGTAGAGAGTGGGTAATAAATCATTGGTTTGTCATAAATTGGCATCAATTGTTTAGATGCTGCACGGGTTAATGGATATAAACGTGTTCCTGAGCCACCGGCAAGTATAATACCTTTCATTGAATAACTCCTATATAATTGTATTTGTATAAATCCCTATTATTTTATCATTTTTTAGGGTAACTGTCACGTTTGGAAATATATGAGGCAATAGGATAGTCCTCCGGATTTAAAAACAATTCCTTGTTCAGAACCATAGCAGCCAATTCCTTACCAACTAAGGCACCTACTGTTAGACCAGAAGAACCAAGGCCACTCGCAGCAAAAAGACCTTTTCTGTCAGTCACTTCTCCAAAAAAGGGTAAAAAATCACTACTATAGGCTCTAGTCCCAACCCTTACTTTTTTCTTGATTGCTGCGCCCAATTGAGGGTAGTAGGCAATAGCTGATGCGTCTAGTTCATCCACAACTCTCTCATCCACTGACAAATCAAATCCTTTATCATTTTCATGGCTTGCTCCAACAGATATCTTCCCTCCATTGAAAGGGATAATGTCAATTTCACCCTCAGGCATGACTACTGGAAAATCATCCGTTTTTAAATGCTCAAAATGATAATCAATTAGCTGACCTTTTTGTGGTTTAACATCCACTTGGTATCCTAAAGGATCAAGAATTTCTCCCAACCAAGCACCACAGGCTAGAATAACGCGATCAAATAACTGGCCATCAATCACAAACTTATCTCGCTCAAAGGATAAAGTTACTTTTTTGGAGACTAATTCAAATCCTGACGTTTCAATTAAGGTTTGACACAATTGAGCACCGTCAACTCGTGCACCTCCAGATGCAAACAAAAGCTCTTGAAAGTTCTGTAAGCCTGGAAATAGTGCATTAACCTGTTTTTTTGATAATATTGCTAAATCTCCAATTAGCAGGGCAGTTTCTTTTCTCGATTCTGCTAAAGTGACTAATTCTTCTAACTTCTCTTCATTCCTCTTTAAAAGAAGGACACCATTTTTTTGATAAAAACTGGTATCAACCCGATCTTTTTCTAAGTCCTTGATTAGTATCTGGTAAAAATCCGCACCTGATTTTGCCAAATGATACCATGCCTTATTTCTTCTTTTGGAGAACCAAGGGCTAATAATACCAGCAGCAGCTTTGGTCGCTTGCCCTTTCCCATAATCGAAAATTGTCACTTGACAATTCATATCCTTACTTAAATAATAAGCGGCAGTCGATCCTACTATTCCTGCACCTACAATAGCTACTTTTTTCTTTTTTATCATGTCACTTACCCCAATGCCACATCTAAAACCATCATTATCATAAAACCAAGCATGAGCCCTAATGTAGCTATGTCAGTATTACCATTGGTTTGTGATTCAGGTATTAATTCTTCTACAACAACAAAAATCATAGCACCGGCTGCAAATGAGAGCGCATAGGGTAAGATAGGTAACATTTTCAGGACTAAAGCCGCGCCAAGTACTGCACCAATTGGTTCAACGATAGCAGACATTGAGCCCCAATAAAATGCGATCGCTCGAGATTTCCCATCCGCACGAATCGGAATTGACAATGCTGCACCTTCTGGAATATTTTGAATCCCTATACCTATCGCTAAACTTATTGCACCAAGTAGCGCAGCTTTTGAAAAATCACCTTGCGCCAAAGCACCAAAAGTAACTCCAACGGCAAGTCCTTCTGGGATATTGTGAATCGTAATGGCTAAAAAAAGCAAGGCCGTCTTAGATAACTTTCGTCCAGATGCCATACCTTCCATTTCAGATACATCTTTATTCAAATGTAAATGAGGTACAAGAGCATCAATCCCCCTTAAAAATAAACCACCTAGTAAAAACCCCGTAGCTGCTGGTATCCAAGCATAGCTTCCGTATGTAGTTTTTGCAAACTCGATTGAAGGCGCTAGCAACGACCAAAAAGAGGCCGCAATCATAACACCGGCCGCAAACCCCATCATACTATCTAAGAGTCGTCGACTAATGGTTTTAAAGAAAAAAACAATTGCTGCACCAAAGATAGTGCATGCCCAAGTAAAGAGTCCTGCCAAAAAAGCTAACAAGACAATGTCTTGTTTAGCAATCCAATCCATAATAAACTCCTTTTCTATAAATAATGAAATGGATTAGTTGAGCTTTGACTAGCTAAAACCGTCACAGGCCACTCTTCTTCCATTTTCCATTCTTCTAGTATATGACTCATCTTTGAAATAAATAAGGCTTCAATATGATGTCCCGGATCAATTGCTAATAGACCTTCTGTTAGCATTTCTTGAGCTGTATGGTAATAGATATCTCCAGTTACATACAAGTCTGCCCCCTTAGAAAGAGCATCTTTGTAAAAGTCATCACCACTACCACCACAAATTGCTACCTTAGAAATAATTGGGTTGACATCACCATAACGAATTAAACGAACAGTATCTAAACCAAAAACTTCCTTCACACGCTGAGCAAAGGTTTCAAAAGGTTGTGGTTCAATGTTACCAATCCGACCGATACCAAACCCATCACCAACCTGACTAAGATAGCTTGTATCCGTAATTTCGAGCATCTCACAAAACCAATCATTTAGCCCACCACTAAGAACATCAATATTGGTATGGCTAACATAAACAGAGATGTCATGTTTAACCAAGTCCAAGAGAATATCCCTTTGCGGCGAAGCAACTAAGTCCTTAACCCCTTTAAAAATGGGCGCATGTTTTGTAATAATAAGATCGACACCTTTTGTAATAGCTTCTCTAACTGTCTCTTCGCGAACATCTAAAGTAACCATAATAGTTGACACTTCATTATCCAAACTACCAATTTGTAAGCCAAAAACATCCCCAGGCATTGATAACTGCGTCGGACAAAAAGCTTCATACTTTTCAATGACGTGACTAATTTTCATCTTCAATCATCTCCTTTATTAGGTCTATTCTTTGGGAGATAGCCGAGCGATTTAGCAGATTATCCTCAGGAATACAGGACAAAGCATAGGATAATTTATCTAGTTCTCTTTGCCACTTGGCTTTAAACAGGACTGATTTTTCCTGACCTAAAATAGGTCCAAAGCGGGTTTCCTTCAGTGATAATTCACGGTGACCATGCTGCGCAAGAATGATTTCATAAAACTTATCATTTTCAGACATGACTTTTTCTGCAGTAATCACGAAATCATTCTTTGTCAGCCAACGTCTTAAATCATCTTCGCGGTTATTAGGCTGTAAAACCAAGGTTTCAACTGTAGCTAATTTGTCTTTACCAGCTTCAAGAATCTCAGCAATTAAGCGTCCGCCCATTCCACAGATACTAATAGCTGTAACCTTGTCTGTTTCATCAAAGGCTGCTAAGCCATTTGCTAAACGAACATCAATTTTGTCCGCCAATAATTCTTGGGTAACATTTTTCTGAGCCGATTCAAAAGGTCCTTTTACAACCTCACCAGCAATTGCAGATGTAATCACTCCCGTTTTTACAAGATAAATTGGTAAATAAGCATGATCGCTTCCTACATCCAATAGTTTACTTCCTTTGGGAATAAAATTTGCGACAAGCGTCAATCGTTGTGATAAATTGTCCATTTAATACTCATACTTTCTTTTCTTAATCCTTTCCTATTATAACAAAAATAGAAAAAAAGAATAATAGCCTATACCATTATTCTTTACACCTCAAAAGTTGCATAGAACCTATTAGTTCATCTTAATACATTCTAAAATTAAGTCAGACACATACTGATATTATAAACAAGGTGAAGCGCAATGACTAAATCTAAACGCTTTGTCTTATAATAAATAAGCGAAAGCACTAATCCTACACCTCCATACATCACTAGCGATACAACATTTGACGGGAGTTGTAAGACTGTGAAAACAATAACACTAAAGATAAACCCTAAAAAAGGAAAATCTTCAAAAAGATAATAAATAATACCAGCTCTAAAGATGACTTCTTCACAAATCGGACCACAAACTCCAATGATGATTAGCGTTATAAAAAAGTTAAATGATCCAAACATTTGTTCAAGTAAATCTTGATTAAGCGTTGTCCCAATCTTTAAATAGTTCAGTAAAAAAAGTCCCCCATGACCTATAATTTCCATTATCAGCAAAGCAACAAAGAAAACGATAATATCTTTTTTTTTCCAATTTATTTCAAATTGATAATGTAGGATAAATTTCTTCAATAAAATGAGAATAACTAAGGTAGAAAAAACTGCCACAAACATTAGAATTATCTGTTCAATTATACTAAATTCAAATGAACTTTGAAATTTATAATTTCCCCCTAAGAATATAGACATAACATCGCTTAACAAGCCATAAACAAATAGTAATAAGATGATTAATAAAAATCTTCTCAAGAATTTCATTAAAATACTCCATAAATATTAGATTTAAATTAATCATAACATTAGAATCTTAATTATTCAAGAAGAAAAACAAAAACATAAAAAAGAAAACGCTTAAAATACTAAGTGTTCAGACCATAGACAAATCCCATTTCCCTATACCACTTCAAACCGAACACCTAGAACACTAAGCATTTTTACTTTCCTTATAATAAACACAGTAAGACTGTAGTGGACAGGTGGCACACTTGGGATTTTTGGCAAGGCAATGATATCGACCAAAAAAAATCAGACGATGATGCGTAACTACCCAATTCTTCTTAGGAATTTTGGCCATTAAATCTTTTTCGATTTGCTTAACGTCTGCATCAGGCGCAGAGATATTCAGCCGCTTTGACACCCTAGCGACATGCGTATCTACCGCAATTGATGGAATGCCATAAACTTCACCTAAAACAACATTTGCAGTTTTACGTCCAACACCTGGAAGGGTCTCTAATTCAAGATGGCTTTTAGGTACTTGTCCCTCAAATTGATCAAGAATAGCCTGAGCAGTTTTAATGATATTCCTTGCTTTATTTTTATACAAACCAATTGTTCGTAAACAATTTTCAACATCACTTAAGTTTGCTACAGCTAAATCTTCTATTTCAGGATATTTTGCCCATAACATAGGTGTTATCTTATTAACTGCTTTATCCGTTGTCTGAGCAGACAAAATAACAGCTATCAGCAATTGAAACGGGGTTTCCCAATCCAATTCTCCCTTAGCCTCTGGAAACATCTTTGCAATAATATCAAGTACTACTTTTAAACGTGCTTTCCCGATCCTCATTGATCACTCCAAAGATTCATAGCAGATAAAAAGTCTTCTGGAACAACAACATTTGATTGAGAGCGATCATCACGTTCTCTTTTTTTCTCTTCTACCTGATGTAAGTTAATGATACCCTCTTTGCGCCAATTACGGAGAATAGCTTGAATATATTTCCAATTCGTTTTACCATTAAAAACAGCTTCCTTCAAAGCTTCCCTAATAAGTGCTGGGTCAGTATGGTCCTCGTGTACGGTTTTTTCTAAATCCTCTAATTCAAAAGGACTTAAGAAGCGGCCTAATTCTCTTTCAAATTCATCGACAAGTTGTTTGTATTGATTAGAATTAGTTATCTCTTCACTAAGGTCATTATTTTTGGTTGCCATAAGTTGATCGAGCTTTTCTAAAGCAGGACTGGCATCAAATAGTATCTCAATCTCATCAGCAATCTTAATGGTCTTCATATCCAACAATTCCTGATTGGTTAAATTTGAAATAGATTTATTAACTTCTGCGACTGTTTTGCCAATTGCATTGGCAATTTGACTAGGTGCCAAGTCATCCATTTTTGTTGTGTTTTGCAAATAAAAAAATTGCCATACCAAATAATCATTGGTATCTGAAAAAATAGCATTAAAATGAAAAAGTAAGGCACTTGGAATCACCAAATTGCCTGACTTATAATTTTCTAAAAAACTCATAATACCTCTATCATGCTATAGCAATAGCCATAGTTTCTATCAGTTTTTTCTAAAATCTAATAGAATTAGCCAGGGAAATTCATTAGTACTTTGTAGTCGATATCACCTAAAGCATCTCGACCATTTAAGCCATCTAACTCAATTAAAAAAGCGCAACCTGCAACAACGCCACCTAATTGTTGAATCATGTCAATCGTTGCTTTAACAGTTCCCCCTGTTGCAAGTAAATCATCAACAATCAAAACGCGTTGCCCAGGTTTAATAGCATCTGAATGCATTGTTAATGTATCTAAACCGTACTCTTTTTCATAGTCAGCAGAGACAACTTCTCGTGGTAGTTTACCTGGTTTACGAACAGGTGCAAATCCAATACCTAGTTCAACAGCAACAGGACATCCGATAATAAAGCCTCTAGCTTCAGGTCCAACAATCATGTCAATATCTTTATCACACGCATATTGAGCAATTTCACGGATAGCATAGCTATAAGCTTTGCCATCTGCCATTAAAGGGGAAATATCTCTGAATGTAATGCCTTCTTTAGGATAATTGTCAATTGACGCAATAAAATTTGTTAATTCCATAATAAATAAAAATCTTTCTAGTGGTCTAAGCCAACAATAAAATACTCTTCATTATACCATTAAAAAAAACATTCGTAAATTAAAGCAGATAAGTGTTTTAAAAAATGGAGAGTTGCCTATACAAATGAGCTAAATTAGTCATCACCCAACAAAAAACGATAAATTTCTTGTGGTGTAGCTAGAGCCATCAATTCCTGGTATTTCACAAGTTGTCTTAAGTCCTGATAGATTTTGCTCTCTGCAATATCTCGTTTATCAGCATCTTTATTAACAGACATTAAACCATCCTTAATCGTGATAAATTCCAATTCCTCAAAAATTTGAATCATCTTTATTAAAAGCAGCTGGTCTATGTTCAAATAAGCACTTAATTGACTCAATTTATAGCGAACATCAAACTCTGGAAATTGATAAATGGTTTTATACAATCTGGCAAACTGCTCTTTACTACCAAATCCACTTAAATAATAAGGCTTTTCAATCACATTTTTAAAATAAATAGCTTCAAAGGGTTTATCTTGGAATTGCTGACGCAAAGCTTCCAAATCCTCTGGTAATGTAACGATTGCCACTTCCTGACTATCCGTTTCCGCCATGATATCCGAAACATACTCAGGTAAAGTCATATTCCTTGATCTAAAGTCAAACAATTGAGGACTCTTGGTTGCCCTGGCATCTACTAACATGAGCTGCAGGCTTGTATTACCGTTCCAAGAATTAACAGTTAGAGTGACTGCTAACTCTAAATCGGATAATTGACTAAACTCTTGACTGTACTGACCTTGGTTAAAGGCAACAACATCAGTTTCCAGTGTGCCTTTTTTAATACGTAATTTCAAATGACTTTGATCACTTCCCATTGTTCGACTTTGAACAAGTGTGAACTCCTTTAGAGCAAAAACCGGCTTTTCATTATCCATTCCAAATGGTGCAAGCAGATTTAATTCTTTTAAGAAGTCTAAAGTCAATTGTTCTGGCTCTAACCAGCTATCAATCTGTAACGTATTTTTCTTTTGGGTATCAATCGATTTCGAACGAACGTAATCACATAATGATTCTGAGAGTGCAGGGAGATTTTCGGCTGGCAATGTCATCCCCGCAGCACCACTATGACCACCAAAAGCAGTCATGATTTCTCTTTTATGGCTTAAAGCATCAAAAATATTCAAGGCTTCAATTGACCGTGCTGATCCTTTAGCCACACCATTTTCAATAGTTAAAACAATAACCGTTTGACTAATTTCTTCAAGAATTCGACCTGCGACAATCCCTAAAACCCCAGGATGCCAACCTACTTTTGCTAAAACTTGGACCGACTTACTGCTATCAATCATTTGCACAGCTTCATTATAAATTGTCTGAACTAAATTCTTGCGTTCTTCATTTTTTTCATTAATCATGACAGCAATATCATGGGCTTCTTCATCATCAAAGCCAGTCAAGAGCTCAATTGCTGGATTAGGATCATCTAACCGCCCTAGAGCATTCAATTGTGGAGCAATTTTAAAACCTACTGTATCTTCATCAATAGCATCAAAATCAACTCCTGAAATAGCCATTAATTCCTGTAAACCTTGGCGCTCACTATTTTTTAAGACTTTTAAGCCATTCTTAACTAAAACACGATTCTCATCGGTCAAAGAAACCATGTCCGCAATGGTCCCAATAGCCACTAAATCTAAAAATTCTGTTGGAACTGTTTCAAGCAAGGCGCAGGCAAGTTTAAAGGCAACCCCACAGCCAGCTAATTTTTTAAAAGGATAATTAGCTTCTGGGTGCTCTGGATGAATAACTGCGAAAGCTTGAGGCAATTGATCGGGTAAGGAGTGATGATCTGTGACAATCACATCTACTCCGGTTGCTTGCGCGTAAGCAATGGCCTCGTGACCTGCTACCCCATTATCAACTGTTATAATTAAACTAACTTGGTTTTGCTCTATAAAGTACTTATAGACACTTTGGTTGGGTCCATAGCCGTCTGTAAAACGATTGGGCAGATAAATAATGGCTTCTGCACCCATCATTTCAAGTGTTTCTTTCATGATGGATGCGGATGTCATCCCATCTGCATCGTAATCACCGTAAACCAATATTTGTTCAAAGTTTTCTATTGCTGTTCGAATCCGTTCAACAGCTTTTTGCATATCATTTAAGAGGTAAGGATTATGTAAATCCGAAAGATCTGAACGCAAAAAATGATCTAATTTCTCTTCTGTATCAATTCCTCTTTCAAAAAAGAGACGACCGACTGCTTCACTCAGTCCTTTTTTATTTGCTAGTTTAAAGAAGCCATCATCTGGCTTCTTGTCATCTATCTTCCAATCATATTTGGCTCTTATCATTTAAAATTAAAAACCTTTCTTGCTAAATAGTCTGAAAACTTTGGAAAAAGAGCATACCATTTTGCAGTTAGAGCTAATAACAAGGGCATATTGATATCACGCTTGTTTTTACCAATTGAAGCAACAATTTTTTGAGCGACTTGATCTGCCTCTAAAGCAACTTTATGAACCGATTCGAGGTAATTTCCATCTGGATCGGCAATGTCAAAAAATTTGGTTTTAATTGGTCCAGGGTTAATACTGGTGACAAGGACTCCGCTATCAGCTAATTCTAGGCGAAGGGCATTGGTAAATCCAATCATCGCGAACTTAGTCGCAGAATAGACACTTGACTTACTTGTTGAGACTAAGCCTGCAATTGAAATAATATTAATAATATGTCCACTTCCACGCGCAGCCATTTGCTGACCAAAAAGTCGAGCAAAATGCATGGATGCAAATGTGTTAACCTTAAACATAGCCTCAACTTCATGACTCTCAAATTGGTCATACCGTTTAAAGGCACCATAGCCAGCATTGTTGATTAAAACATCAATGGTTCCGTATTCTTGACTAACTGCCTCTACAACCTGTTCAATTGCTTGGCTATCACTAATATCAAGAGCAATCGTGACTTTATTAGCTCTATTTTGATACATCTGTTCTAGTTTTTCTTTATCACGTCCCAATAATATCAAAAAATCATCAGAAGGTAATAAATTGATAATAGCTTCTGCTAGACCACCTGAAGCCCCTGTGATTACTATTTTTCTATTTGCCATTAGATTGTAATTTCCTCTAAGTCCTTAACGATTTTAACATTTTCAAAAATAGTTGCAGCATCTTTTTCCATTTGGCGGCAATCCCTATATAAAAAACGGGCAGATACGTGATTTAAAAGCAAACGTTTAGCACCGGCATTTTTAGCAACCTGAGCTGCTTGCATATTAGTTGAATGCCCATGATTTCGAGCAATTTTTTCATCACCTTTACCATAAGTTGACTCATGGACTAGGATGTCGGCATCCTTACCAAGTCTCTCAGCTGCAGGCGTTTTACGGGTATCACCGATAATTGTGATGATTTTTCCAGATTTTGGTGCTGAAATATAATCTTTAGCAAAGATTTTTCGACCATCCTCAAGAATAATATCTTGACCACTTTTAATTTTGCCAAACAAAGGACCAAAACTAACACCTGCAGCTTTTAAGCCTTCAGCGTCTAAGGTGCCTTCCAAATCTTTTTGTACAACACGGTATCCCATACAAAAGACGGTGTGTGCTAATTTTTCAGCATAAACAATAAACTTATCTGTTTCTAAAATTTTGCCTAAAGTCTTGTCATCAAATTCATGAAAAGTAATCTGATAGGGAAGACGTGAGCCTGATATTTTTAAAGAATTTTGGACATAGTCTTTGATACCAACTGGACCATAAATTTCAATGTCTGTTTGCTCATCGCTAGCTTGAAAGGCACGACTTGATAAAAAGCCAGGTAAGCCAAAGATATGGTCTCCGTGTAAATGGGTAATAAATATTTTTTGTATTTTTCGTGGCTTGATACTTGTTTCCAAAATTTGCCGTTGCGTCCCTTCACCACAATCAAACATCCACACTTGATTAATTTCATCTAGTAATTTTAATACTAAGCTAGAAACATTGCGTTGCTTGGCCGGCTGACCAGCACCAGTTCCTAAAAATTGTAATTCCATTCAGTCTATTCTTTCTAATTAATTGGTAATATAAATCTTGAATTCTCGCTCTTTAAATTGATAGAAGAATTGGCCATCATAAGCTTTTGCTATGTCTAAGACTTCATCTTGGTTATAACCACTAATACAAATAATGTCATCTGATCGTTGAGATACTTTGCTTAATAAGACACCTTCTGGACTGATATCTTTTGCTTGTGAAAAATCCCAATTAGACAAGGCCATATGAATATGATTATCTTTCAGATAAACATGGTAATGAGGAAAAATCTGGGTAATTTCAAATAGTAAGGCCTGATCTACTTGAACAGCATTTTCTGAAAAGACAATAGCATCTTCTTGTGTCGATTTAGTATAAGAAAAACCGAATGACTGACCAGATAGATTTAAGCGAACAAATGGTTTTACTTCCTCAAAACTTGGCTGATCTTGTAATAAGTTTAATGCTTGTGATAATTGAAAATAATAATCAGTTGCATCTTTAGGTGATTGCTTCTGATAAATCTCTGCAAAATAGGCATTGATAACACTCGGAGGTGGCGTTATAAACCTTAACTTCTCAGCATCAGATAAGGTTGCCAAACTATTTTCTAAATAAGGTTTATCTAAACTAGTAAACCCACCATATGTAAGTGCTAGTGACACAAAATCAGTCATAAAAGTCTTCTAATCTCCATTTATTCTTACTTGCAATATAACCTGAAATATCTTCAACTTCTTGTTCAAAAGAATAGCTATCTAAAAGAGCTACCCTATTCAAAGCATATAATTTATAAGCTTTATCTTGATGCACTTTAATTGAAAAAGGCACAAAACTGTCTCTAATTTGATCGATGATCAGATTTCTTAATCTTTGTCGACTATCTTTGTCTCGAGCTGATAATCTAACATTAGGAAAAGCTGTCGCAGTCAATCCATTTGCAATATCCATTTTATTATAGATCGCCAATCTAGGAATAGTTAACATGTCCAAATCCTTTAGAATATCCAAAACAACCTTCTCATGTTCAGTATGATTTGGATCGCTGGCATCAATGACATGTAATAACAAATCCACATGTCGACTTTCTTCTAATGTCGATTTAAAGGCTGCAACTAATTCTGTTGGTAAATCCTGGATAAAACCTACCGTATCAGTTAGTGTCGCTTGAAATTGATTTTGAAGGTAGATTTGTTTGGTTGTGGCATCAAGTGTAGCAAATAATTCATTTGCTTCATATTGACCATCATCTGTTAAAACGTTCATAATCGTCGATTTACCAGCGTTTGTATAGCCAATCAAACCAATTTTAAAGGTTTCTGAACCAATTCGTTTATCTCTAATAGTCTGACGATTTTTTTCAACAATCGCCAGTTGTTTTTCAATATCGGTAATCTGATTTCTGATTGACCGACGATTCAGTTCCAATTGACTTTCCCCGGGTCCTCGACTACCAATTCCTCCTGCTTGTCGGCTTAACATAATCCCTTGACCAACTAATCGCGGTAACATGTATTTAAGCTGAGCTAGATGAACTTGCAACTTACCTTCGTGACTTCGCGCACGCATAGCAAAAATATCCAGAATCAATTGCATACGATCAATAACTTTTACGTTGAGTTCAGCTTCTAAATTAGAATTTTGTCGTGCAGTTAGGCGATTATTAACAATTACTGTATCAATTTCCTCTGCTTCGACAATGTCTTTTAGCTCTGCTAATTTCCCTGAACCTATAAAAGTCTTACTATCATACTTTTCGCGATTCTGAGTATAGGTATTAATCACTTGGGCACCCGCAGTTTCAGCTAAACTTGCCAATTCTTCCATAGACATGTCAAAGTTTTCACTAGTTTGCAAGGCAACCCCTAAGAGAATAACACGTTCTTTTTCTACTTTTGTTTCAGTCATTGCCATAAGTTTAGCCTCCAAATTCCGTAAGCTTTATTATACCATATTTCTCCAATAATACGCTTTGCTTCACACTTTGAATCCGTATTATTTTTCTAAAAATTGGTTAACAAAATGATCAACCTTTGGAAGATAATCAGGATCACTAATCTGAAAAAATGTGACTTGCATTCGATTTCTAAACCAAGTCAGTTGTCTCTTTGCAAAGCGTCGTGTATTTTGCTTTAATTTGTCAAGACATGCTTCCAATGACAGTTCTCCCTGAAAATATGGAAAGAGTTCTTTATAGCCAATTCCTCGACTTGCTTGAGCTTTTGGATGATTTTCAAATAACCATTGTGCTTCTTCTAACAGTCCAGACTCGACCATCTTATCGACGCGTTGGTTAATCCGGTCATAAATAACAGAACGTTCATCATCTAAGCCAATGAGTAAAACATCGTAAGGAAATTCTTTGTTTTCCAAATCAAGAGCAAACTTATCTAATTCTAAGGCACGAATTGCACGTCGACGATTTACTTGCTCTATAACAATCTCTTTAGCATCAAGTAGCTGAAAAAGTTCTAAATCAGATAATAACTCTAATTCTTGTCTATAGTTCAAAAGCTCGCTTTGATTAACCTGCCCACCTAGATGATAGCCTTCAATCAAACTTTGAATGTATAAGCCGGTTCCTCCGACAATGATTGGTAGTTTTCCTTTTGCTTCAATATTTTTGATAGCTTCCTTTGCGTCTTCTACAAAATCAAAGGCCGAATAGCTTTCAGTTACTTCTTTGATGTCAATTAAATGATGAGGTACGGCTCTCATTTCTGATTTGCTTGCTTTAGCGGTACCAATATCTAATCCTTTGTAAACCTGCTGACTATCACCAGAAATAATTTCACCGTTAAACTTTTCTGCTAAATTAATTCCCATTGCCGTCTTCCCAACTGCCGTTGGTCCAATGACAACTATTATTTTTTCTTTATTTTTCATATAACTCTTTCATATCAAAAACGTCTTTTCCTTGATATTTATTCTTTTTTTCGTTACCATATATTATAACATAAGTACAAAAAGACATATCATGTCTGTATATGAAATGGAGAAAAACTATGGCTAAAAAATATCAATTCGCTAAAGGTTTAGCAACTGGCGTCTTTGCAACTGTTGCAACTGTTGCAGGAGCAATATTTGCAGTTAAAAAGACTATTATTGAACCTGAAGAAGAAAAAGAAGCATTTATTGAGGAAAACCGTAAAAAAGCTGCTCGCCGTCGCGTAGCTCGTTAACATGTTAAAAGAAGCTATGGTCTAAACCACAGCTTCTTTTTTTGCTAAAAATCTGATGTATAAAGCAGTAACTGTTACAACTAAGACAGTTGCGACTGCTACTTCAATATGTACGAGTAACTTCCAACTATTTTCTAGCCCCAAAAATCCTAAAGACATTTTTAAAGAGGTCGCACTGATAACATAAGGAAAAGTGAAGGCTGAGAAACCTGGATTGAAAGGTCGATTGATTAGTTTTGGTAGTTGGACCAAGACAAACAAGTAAACCATTTGGGAACTAACTGTCAAGATAATAACCATGTTATGATTTGGTGTTGGAAACGTAACTAAATATGCAGCTAACAGAAGGGAAAGTGGGGCACAAAAGGTCGAAATATTTGGCATATTTGCTTCAGGTAGTCCCATTTTATAAACCTTCTTAGAGATAACTGGAAAAATGGCAACTGTAAAAACAAGACAAACCCAAAAGATCAGTTGACCAATCTGATACTGGTGACTGGCAGGTGCTGTTAAGCCAGCCATCGCAACCCCAACAAAAAGAACTGTCCATGATGGAAAAACTGATTGCCACTTAAATCTAATAACAAACGTCCAAATATAGTAAGCCATTAACGTCAAATTACCAATAAAAAAGAGCCACCAAAATAACTGAGCTACCATTACTTGCCAATTTAAAATAACAAAGGATGAAAATAACATTCCAGCCATAAAAAATGTAGGAAAAACAGAAGCAATTATAGGTGACTGCAGTTCGACTTTAGTTTGTTTCAGGTTTCTCACAATCCCAATTATTAAAATAAGATAGAAAATAAAGGCAAAGCCAGCTAAACCATACTTTAAACTATTACTATAATGCCCCAAAAGGTTCCCTAGGGCAAGCATTCCTAATACTAAACCTGCCATTAAAAGTGGTGGTTTTTTTAAATTCTTCATTTTTACCTTTCTCCTTATTTTGATAACTGAATAATGGAGTAGGCACTTTTTATCACAATACTATAAATAAGAGTACCAATTATTAAATCCGGAATAGGCGAATGGAAAATGCCAATTAAAACACTAGAAACAATAACCCCTACATTAATCAAGATATCATTTGATGTAAACAGTTGTGTAGCTTTCATGTGAACTTCTTGATGATCTGCTTTGGAGATTAAGTACAATGAAAGGATATTTGCTACCAATGCCATTATTGCTATAGTCATCATCCCCATCCCATTTGGTAAATACTGGTGATTAATTACTCGATAAATCACTTGGCCAAAACCCATTAGAGCTAACATAAGTTGTAGATAGCCTGCAATAGCAGAAACTTGTTTCTTCCGAGATACTGATTTGGCTACAGCCATCAATGCTAAGGAATAGACTAAACTATCAGCTAACATATCTAAGCCATCAGCTGAGAGAGCAAGTGAATTGAAAAAATAACCTGCTAACTCTTCAATTAGGAAGAATGTCAGATTGATTATCAGGACTTGCCAGAGAATAAAGCGTTGTATCACTTGTTTTGCTTCAAGATTCAGAGGCTCTTCTATTTTTTGACTATTGATAATCTGTGCGTCCAAATGGAGTTTGTTAATAGCTTGTAGAAGGTGTTCTGGTTTTTCCTGATGCGTCACCTCCACCAGTCTTTTCTCTAAATTAACTGAAATATCAGTAATTGCTGAGAAATCAGATAATGCCATTCTAACGAATTGTTCATCGCTGGGACAATCCATTTTATTAATCTGAAAAATCGTTTTTAAATAGGTCATTCCTACTCCTCTACTAATTGTACAAATTAATTCTATTATACCACAGCAAAATAAAAAAATTCGGTTTCCCGAATTTTTTAAACTGTTTCCATTACTGGTAATGTCTCACCGATTGCTTCTAAGCGACTAGCCCATTCTTCACGGCTAAGCTGGTTTTCAGCAACATAACGATTCTTTTCATGTGCACGACATTCTGGTGAACAACCACGAACATATTTGGCTTCATTTGCTTCACTGGCAAAAATTTGTTCATTACAAAATGGATTAGCACAATTCACGTAACGCTCACAAGGTTGCCCATCAAAGTAGTCTTTTGCGATGATGGTCGGATTGACATGATTGATTGGCACTGCAATCCGTTCATCAAAGACATACATGGCACCGTCCCACAATTCCCCTTGAACCTCAGGATCTTTACCGTAAGTAGCAATCCCACCATGTAATTGCCCAACGTCTTTAAATCCTTCACGGACCATCCAACCCGAGAATTTCTCACAACGAACGCCGCCAGTACAGTAAACAACAACGCGTTTTTCCATGAATTTCTCTTTATTGTCGCGAACCCATTGTGGTAGTTCACGGAAATTACGAATGTCTGGGCGAATGGCTCCGCGGAAATGTCCTAAATCATACTCATAATCATTACGCGTATCTAACACAACTGTGTTATCATCAAGCAAAGCCTCTTTGAACTGACTTGGTGACAAGTATTCACCTGTCGTTTCCAAAGGATTAATATCGCTATCAAAGTTATCATCTTCTAAACCAAGATGAACGATTTCTTTCTTGTAACGAACAAACATTTTTTTGAAGGCTTGGGCATCTTCTTCATCTTCTTTGAACCACAAATCAGAAAAACGGTCATCTGCATGAACCCAGTCCATGTATTTTTGAGTGGTTTCATAATCCCCTGAAACAGTTCCGTTGATACCTTCATCAGCTATCAAAATACGTCCTTTTAGACCAATTGATTTACAAAACTCAAGGTGTTTTGCAGCATATTCTTGGGCATCTTCAATAGCAACATATTTATAATAGAGTAATACTCTAATTTTTTCAGACATAATATCTCCTATAATAAAAAAACTTATAGTCTATTATAGCTAAAAATAATGTAGGCATGCAAAACTTTAGCTTGTGTATGATGTCACAATTTTATCAACATCTAATATTTTGACTTTAATTCCAATATATGACAAAATGAGAAGATATCATTTCAAAAAAGGAGATTTTCATGACTTATGAATTATGTTTAGAATATGGGACTTACCCATTAACAGTTGAGGATGCCCAATTAGATCAAGACAATGAAATTCCTGATTTTATTAAAAATGATCAGGATCTTTTAGCAAAATTGGAACGCGTTAATACCTTATTCCATGAATTATTTCTTACAATTGAGTGCCAATTTCATTATATTGGCAATGAACAGCCAAAAAAACGTCACGAAATTGCAAAGTTATACGATGAGATTATTACAATATTACAAACTAATTATACCGATCAGGATATTATTATTCGCAAATTATTAATTCATTGATATGAAAAGCAACTAAGAAAATTTCTTAGTTGCTTTTTTTTTAATTTTCTGAATGCCAAATATCAACATTGTATTGTTCAATTGTTCTATCAGATGAGAAGAAGCCTGCCTTAGCAATGTTATGCACAACTTTGGTCATCCAAAGTTCTTGATTTTCATAATCATTAAGCATTTTTTCTTTGACTTCAATATACTCTACTAAATCAATTAAGGTCATAAACCAGTCTTTAACAACTAATTCTTTGTAAAGACGAGCTAATCTTTCTGCATTACCAAGTACCATCATTTCTGGACTAATAATGAAGTTTACTGCTTCTTTAATTTGTGGATGAGCATCATAGTATGCTTTTGAAACATATCCACCATCAGCATATAGATTGATAATTGTATCAGAATCTTTACCAAAGGTATAGATGTTTTCCATGCCAGCTAATTCAGCAATTTCTACATTAGCGCCATCCATTGTTCCTAATGTTAATGCACCATTTAGCATAAATTTCATATTTCCAGTTCCAGAAGCTTCTTTTGAAGCTAAAGAAATTTGTTCTGAAATATCTGTTGCTGGAATTAAATGTTCAGCAACTGTCACATTATAGTTTTCAACCAAATGAACATTTAAGTATGGACTAACTTCTGGATCATTATTAATTAATTCTGACAGACATAAAATTAAATGAATAATATCTTGAGCAATAACATAAGCTGGCGCAGCTTTACCACCAAAGATAACAGTGATTTTACGTTTTGGTAAATTCCCTTTTTTGATTTCCAAATATTTATGGATAACATAAAGGGCATTCATTTGTTGACGTTTGTACTCATGGAAACGTTTAATTTGCGTATCAATAATTGAATTTTCATCTAATTCAATGCCTTTATTTTCTTTCAAGTAACGTTTCAATGCTAACTTGTTATTAAACTTGATCTCAGCTAATTTTGCATGAACATCTTTATCATCAGCAAAGGCTAATAATTTTTCAAGTTTTGCAGCATCAGTGAGGTAATCATCTCCAATTAGTTCTTTAATATAGGCAGCTAAATCTTGGTTAGCAAATTCTAACCAACGACGGAAAGTAATACCATTTGTTTTATTGTTAAACTTCTCTGGATACAATTGATAGAAAGCTTTTAACTCACTCGATTTAAGTATTTCCGTATGTAAGGCTGCTACACCATTTACACTTGTTGCAAAATGGATATCCATATGTGCCATATGAACACGACCTTCTTGGTCGATAATTGCTACAGATGGGTCATTATTTTCTGAAACAACCATATCGTTTAATTTTTCAATGATAGTAACCAAATGTGGAACGACTTCGTTTAAATAATCTAATGGCCATTTTTCCAATGCTTCAGCTAAAATTGTATGGTTTGTGTAGCCGACCATTTGTTTCACAATAGAAACGGCAACTTCAAAGGTCATATCATATTTCTCAGTCAATAGTCGGATCAATTCAGGAATGACCATTGAAGGATGGGTATCATTAATTTGAACGTAAGCATATTCAGGCAAGTCAAGAAGATTTGAACCACGTTGAATCGCTTCATCAATTAGTAATTGCGCAGCATTTGATACCATAAAGTACTGTTGGTAAATGCGTAGTAGCTCACCATTTTTATCTGAATCATCTGGATAAAGGAACAAGGTTAAGTTTTTAGCAATTTCAGTCTTATCAAATGAAATGCCGTCTTTAATAAGTCCGTAATCAATCCCTTCAATATCAAACAAATTCAAGTAATTTTTTGTATCACGTTTATAGCCAAGAACATCAATACGATCTAAGCGTGATTTCAAAGTAAAGTTTTTAAAAGGAACATCGTAAGAAATATCAGTTGGCACTAACCATGAATCCTTTTCAATCCAGTAATTTGGCTCTGCTTCTTGTTCATTTTGATTAAAAACTTGTTTAAATAATCCACAGTGATAATTTAAGCCGACACCCTCACCATTAATTCCCAAACTTGAAATGGAATCAATAAAACAAGATGCTAAACGTCCTAATCCGCCATTTCCAAGAGAAGGTTCTAACTCTATATCTTCAATTTCAGCAATTGATTTGCCGACAGCTGCTAATTCTTCTTTGATGTCTTGATAAATGCCAAGGTTGATTAAGTTATTTGACAATAACTTCCCAATTAAAAATTCTGCAGAAATGTAATAAACTTTTCGTTTAGCCGTATTTTTTGTTTTACCATCTGCCTCTTCTTTAACAAAATTTAAGAGAGTGACATAGATTTCTTGATTACTTGCTTGTGAAAGTGATTTGCCTAATTGAGTTTCCGCATAGTTTGTAAATGTATTCATGATTTCCTCGTTTCAATTATTTTTTTGTTGTTCTATTTGCTCTTCCATAGAGTTCAGTGAGATGAACCAAATAGTTTTTATGGTTATCTGTTAATTCTTCTTCCAACATACGCCATTGCCAGTTTCCACCAACTGTATTTGGCATATTCATACGACTGCTTGCACCCTTATCAAGTAAGTCTTGCATACATAAAATGGCTGTATCCCCAATAGATGCAAAGATTGTTCTAAGCATTGCTTCTGTAATGGACTCATCTTCACTACGATTAATATAAGTTTCTGCAAATCGTGCTTGCTTAACTGTCATATTCTCATACCAACCATTTACGACTTCATTGTCATGAGTTCCTGTGTAAACAATACAGTTAGTATCATAGTGATGTGGTAAATCAAAACTTTGACTGGTTTCATCATAAAGTCCAAACTGCAAAATTTTCATGCCAGGAAACCCTGTGGACTGGAGGAGGTGTTCAGCTCTCTCATCAATATAGCCTAAGTTTTCTGCAATAATTGGTAAGTCACCTAATTCTTCACGAATAGTTTCAAATAAAGCTAAACCAGGTGCAGACTCCCAGTGACCATTTCTTGCCGTAGTGTCACCGCCAGGAATTTCCCAAAAATCAGAAAAACCTTTGAAATGATCGATACGAACTTTATCATAAAGTTTGATACTTTCTTTAATACGGTAAACCCACCAAGCGAAATGCGTTTTTTCATGTTCCACCCAATTATAAATTGGATTGCCCCAAAGCTGCCCATCTTCACTAAATCCGTCAGCTGGTACACCAGCAATATATAATGGTTTTTTGTCAGAATCAACTTTGAAAAGCTCTGGCATAGTCCAAACTTCAACGCTATCAGCGGACACATAAATTGGCATATCACCAATAATCTCGATGCCATTAGTATTAGCATATAATTTTAGTTCGAGCCATTGTTGGTAGAAGAAAAATTGACACACTTTATGATAAGTTATACTATCCTTTAGTTTGTCACGGTAATAATCTAGTGCAGCTTCTTCACGTTTAACGATTGCAAGATCATCCCACTCCTGTAATGCTTTGTTGCCAAAATATTCCTTAATTGCCATAAATTCAGCAAAATCGTTAACCCAACTTGCACTTTCTTCAAATGTTGCTAATTGCTTCAAACCATTTGAACTAGTCATAAAATTCTTAACGGCAATTTCCAAGATTGGACGTCGATTATTGAAAATCACTGCATAATCAACAACTTCTGGATCAGATCCAAAATCAATGTCTTCATAGTCTGCTTTTTTTAGATAGCCAGCTTTTGTTAAACTATCAAAATCAATAAAATGTGTATTACCAGCAACTGCAGAGAACGATTGATATGGGGAATCACCAAAACTTGTCATCGATAATGGTAAAATTTGCCAATAAGATTGCTTGCTTTCTCGTAAAAAATCTACAAAGTTGTAAGCTGATTTACCAAATGTCCCAATACCAAACTCTCCTGGTAATGAACTGATATGCATTAAAATGCCACTTGCTCGTTTGCTCATAATTTCTCCTTACAGTAAATATCTATGTTGAAATTATAACGCAACCGTTTGCGTAAGTCAACCTAAAAAAGAAACATTCTTTAAAAATGCTTCTTTTTCTTATTTAGAAATATTTCGAACACTCTCTCGCTCTTTAAGTGTAAAGGGAACAAATATTTTTTGACTGAGTGTTGATTGTTTAGAACTGATAATTTCCATTAACTGTTTAAAACTAACAATCCCTAAATTTTCAACATTAATATCAAATGTTGTCAGGTAAGGATGAACCAATGTTGCATAGCTAGAATTATTAAAGGTGATAATAGAAATATCATCAGGTACCTTTAAATTATAATAAGATAATAGCTGAGTAACACGCACAGATAATATATCACCAATTACAATTAAAGCACTTGCCTGAAACTCTTTGATAGTCTCCATTATATTTTCAATTAAAAAAGGATCCTTACGATCAAACAATAACATTGGTTTATTATCTAATCCTAATTTCATGCAGCCTTTTAAATACCCTATATATCTCTCTGATGCTACTTCTGACAATAAATCGTCAGTAATAAAAAGAATTTTTTTATGACCTTTGTCATAGAGATAATTGACTGCCGATTTAGCCATCAACTGGTTATCGTTATCTATATAGGTTATTTTATTTTCAAACCCTTCGGGTGCCCCGACAATAACAAATGGAATCTGATTAGCCATTAGATAGCGTCTTACAGGGTCTTCTTGTTCAGAATACAAAACAATAAACCCATCGACACGTTTTTGGAGATGCATTAATTTAACTTGTTCCTCTAAATCTGCTACAGTCATACCTGTTGCAATAGAAACTGTAAAATGATTTGCTTTTGCTTCATTTGTAATTGTTGATAAAATTTGCATAAAAAACGGTTCACTGAGTCGGTCTTTGAAAGTAATTGGTGGAAATACCAAGCCAATGTTTTGAGTTAAACCACTAGCAAGCATTTGCGCAGCAACATTGGGGACATAACCCAATTCACTCATTGCTTTGCGTACTTTATCTTTAGTTTTTTGAGAAATGGTATTATTATCTTTTAAAACCCTACTTACTGTTGATGGATTAACTCCTGCTTTTTGAGCAACATCTTTTATTGTAACCATCCTTGCCTCTTCCTTAGTGTTCCTATTGAAACAAACTTCATTAATATGTTTTATTTTTTCATTATACAATTTTATGCGTAAAAATCAACTATCTCTACAGCTTAGATTTTCCTTTTAAAAAAAATTTTATAAAGAATTAAATAATTTTTTAAAAAAAGTATTGACAATTACTGCAAACGGTTGCATAATATAGATATAAGAAAATTTATCTTAGGAGGAAATAAGCTATGAAATCATGGCAAAAATTAGTTATCGGTGGAGCAAGTTTATCACTTGCTAGTGCCCTATTAGTGGGTTGCGGGTCTGAAGTAAAAAATAAATCAGAATCAGCAACAGGTGCAGATGCGAAAACAATTAAACTTTGGGTTCCAACAGGAGCTAAAAAATCATATGCCAACGTAGTTGCTAAATTTGAAAAAGATTCTGACTACAAAGTTAAAGTTGTTGAATCTGAAGATCCAAAAGTTCAAGAGAAAATCTTGAAAGATGCAACTACAGCTGCAGATGTATTTTCACTTCCTCATGATAAATTAGGACAACTATCAGAAGCTGGGGTTATTCAAGAAGTTCCAGAGAAATATGTAAGTGAAATTAAAAAAGATAACACTGAGCAAGCAATCGTAGGTGCTCAATATAAAGGGAAAACTTATGGATTCCCATTTGGTATTGAGTCTCAAGTACTTTTCTATAATAAAACAAAATTAAGTGCCGAAGATGTCGCTTCATACGACACAATCACTTCAAAAGCTACTTTTGGTGGAACCTTCAAACAAGCAAATGCTTATGCTACTGGACCTTTATTTATGTCAGTTGGTAACGCTCTATTTGGTAAAACTGGTGAAGATGTTTCAGGAACAAACTGGGGTAATGATAAAGGCGTATCTGTTCTTAAATGGATTGCAGATCAATCTAAAAACAAAGGTTTTGTTAACTTAGATGCTAACAACGTTATGTCTAAGTTTGGTGATGGTTCTGTTGCATCATTTGAATCTGGTCCTTGGGATTATCAAGCTGCTCAAGAAGCTATTGGAAAAGAAAATCTTGGGGTTTCAGCATATCCAAAAGTTACTATCGGTGGAGAAACTGTTCAACAAAAAGCTTTCTTTGGAGTAAAACTTTACGCTGTTAACCAAGCACCTGCTAAAGGTGACACTAAACGTATCGCGGCAAGTTATAAATTAGCTTCATACTTAACAAGTGCTGAAAGCCAGGAAAATCAATTCAAAACACGTAACATCGTTCCGGCTAACAAAACTGTTCAAAATTCAGAAGCAGTTCAATCAAACGAACTTGCCAAAACTGTTATTAAAATGGGATCTTCATCAGATTACACTGTTGTTATGCCTAAACTAAGCCAAATGAGCACCTTCTGGGCTGAAAGCGCTGCTATTCTTAGCGATACATACAATGGTAAAATTAAAGAAGGTGACTACCTTGCTAAGCTTCAACAATTCGACAAAGATATTGCTGCTGCTAAATAAGTCACTACATTAAAAGATTATCATAACAAGAACAGGAGTGAGAAACTTCTGGTCATCTAAAACCAGCATTCTCAACTTATTGGGAGTGGAACTGAGCTCCATTAACTTTATTTGGAACTTCAGTCCCACTCCTACTTGTTTTTGATTAGAATAGCCAAGTGCTACTTAAGTTTTTAAAACTTTAAAAATTTATGTAACACTTTGTTATCTCCAAAAACAAGTAGTTTATGGATTTTTATGAAGCACAAAAAGGAGATTCACTATGACTCAATCAAGCTTGTCACAACAAGTTTCTGTGATTGAAGCCCTCAAAAAAGGTGGAGTTGATATTAAGTTATCCACTCTTATCATGGGATTTGCTAATATAGCAAACAAACAATTCATTAAAGGAACACTATTTCTAATCAGTCAAATTATTTTTCTGATTGCTTTCATCTCACAAATTATCCCTTCTTTTTTCGGTTTAATTACTCTGGGAACACAAACTCAAGGGGTAGTGACTAAAAAAATTGATGGGATTAATATACAAGTAACAGTCGATGGTGATAACTCTATGTTGTTGCTCATCTTTGGATTAGCTTCCCTCATTTTCTGTCTACTTTTTCTTTATATTTATTGGTGCAACCTAAAAAGTGCCCGTAATCTCTATGTCTTGAAAAAAGAAAAATCTTCTATTCCAAGTTTCAAAGAAGATTTCCTTACCTTAACCAATGGTCGTTTCCATATGACTTTGATGACCGTTCCATTAATTGGCGTCCTCTTATTCACTGTTTTGCCTTTGGTATATATGATTTGTTTGGCTTTCACCAGTTACGACCATAATCATCTTCCTCCAAAATCACTATTTGATTGGGTAGGATTTGCAAACTTTGGTAATGTCCTGACTGGTCGTATGGCTGGAACCTTCTTTCCTGTATTTTCATGGACAATTATCTGGGCAGTTTTTGCCACTGTGACCAACTTCTTCTTTGGTATTATTTTAGCTCTTCTAATTAATACAAAAGGTTTGAAACTTAAGAAAATGTGGCGGACTATTTTTGTTATTACCATTGCAGTCCCTCAATTCATCTCTTTGCTCATTATGCGTAACTTACTTAATGATGAAGGACCATTAAATTCACTATTGTCTAGTATAGGTTTAACTAACAATCCACTTCCATTTTTGTCAGATCCTCTTTGGGCTAAATTTTCAATTATCTTTGTCAATATGTGGATCGGTATTCCATTCACCATGTTAATTGCCACTGGTATTATCATGAACTTACCAAGTGAACAAATTGAAGCTGCTGAAATTGATGGGGCAAGTAAATTCCAAGTCTTCAAGTCTATTACTTTCCCTCAAATTTTGATGATTATGACTCCTAACTTGATTCAACAGTTTATTGGTAATATCAATAACTTTAACGTTATTTACCTCTTAACAGGTGGTGGACCTACTAATTCACAATACTATCAAGCTGGATCAACTGATTTGCTTGTAACTTGGCTCTATAAACTGACCGTTTCGGCCTCAGACTATAACTTAGCCTCTGTAGTCGGTATCTTAATCTTCATCGTTTCTGCCGTCTTTAGTCTACTAGCTTACACCCGAACAGCATCATACAAGGAAGGAGTTGCTAAATAATGAAAAATAAACGTCGATTCCAACTTAGTCTTGTCTATGCCACATTGATTATCTTATCTATTATCTGGCTTTTCCCAATCGCTTGGGTAGTTCTAACAAGTTTTCGTGGTGAAGGAACAGCTTATGTTAACTACTTTCTACCAAAAACGTTTACCTTAGAGAACTACATTAAACTTTTTACAAATGAGTCCTTCCCTTTTGGTCGTTGGTTTGTAAATACCTTTGTTGTTGCTACCTTTACTTGTATCATATCAACTTTTATCACAGTTGCTATGGCCTATTCATTAAGTCGAATCAAGTTTAAACACCGTAATGGTTTCTTAAAATTAGCGCTTGTTCTAAATATGTTCCCTGGCTTCATGAGTATGATTGCTATCTACTACATATTAAAAGCACTAGGCTTGACTCAATCTTTAACTGCTTTAGTACTTGTTTATTCAGCAGGTGCGGCACTAGGATTTTATATTGCTAAAGGCTTCTTTGACACCATCCCATATTCACTTGATGAATCAGCTATGATTGATGGTGCAAGTCGAATGGATATATTCTTTAAGATTACGTTACCTTTATCAAAACCAATCATCGTTTATACTGCATTAATTGCGTTCATGGGACCTTGGGTTGATTTTATCTTTGCTCAAGTTATTTTAGGAGATGCCACAAGCAAATATACTGTTGCTATTGGTTTATTCTCTATGTTACAACCCGATACAATTAACGATTGGTTTATGGCATTTACCGCTGGTTCTGTTTTAATCGCAATTCCAATTACCCTTCTCTTTATGTTTATGCAAAAGTATTATGTTGAAGGTATTACTGGTGGATCAGTTAAATAATTCAAATATATTTAATAGTCTAAAGCTAGCTCTTAGTAGCTAGTTTTTTTATGTTTATCTAAAAAATCGACTTCAGAAACTTTTTTGTTACGCAATCGGTTGCATTGAGCCCTCAAATGGTGTAAAATAAGGATGAAATGACTAAAAGGAGATTTACTTATGAACCGTTCTGCAGTTTATCATCGTCCTGAAAGTGAGATGGCCTACCTCTATGATCATGATACTATTCATTTAAGACTTAGAGTAGCTAAAAATGATGTTTCTCAAGTAGAAGTCATTAAGGGTGATCCCTATTTGCTTGATGACCAAAAATGGTACCAAGAATCAGAAAAACTGTTCTTAAGAGCAAGTACTGAAGATGCAGATTATTATCAAATCGCTATTAATGCTGAGTTTCGTCGCCTTTCTTATATTTTTAGAATTACCTTTAATTCTGGCGAATCCATGCTCTATACAGAGCATGGGCTAGTCAATGATGATGATAATCACTTATGTTCAGCAGGCCATTACTTCCGCTTTCCATTTATGCATGCTGCCGATCAATTTCAAGCACCTCAATGGGTAAAAGACACCGTTTGGTATATTATCTTACCTGATCGTTTTGCTAATGGTGATCCTTCAAATGATCCTAAAATAACTCAAATCTGGGATAGTCTTAGAACACCCCATTACAGTGATTTTTATGGAGGAGACCTTCAAGGCATCATCGATAAATTAGACTACTTAGAAGATCTGGGTATTAATGGTATTTACCTTTGTCCTATCTTTAAAGCCGCGACGCATCATAAATATGACACTATTGACTATTTTGAAATCGACCCACATTTTGGTGATAAAGTCCTCTTTAAACAATTAGTCGAAGATTGTCATCGACGTGGTATTAAAATTATGATGGATGCCGTATTTAACCATATCGGTTCAACCTCATACCAATGGCAAGATGTCTTACGAAATGGTGAATCCTCTCGCTTTAGAGATTGGTTCCATATTAATCAGTTCCCTATATCTTTCACTAATAATTGTGTTGATGGCCAATGGAATACCCGTGCAAACTACCATATGTTTGCTTTTGACGAGCATATGCCAAAGCTAAATACGGCAAATCCTGAAGTCCGTCATTATCTACTATCTGTTGCGCGTTATTGGATCGATTATTTTGATATCGATGGTTGGCGATTAGATGTAGCAAATGAAATTGATCACGCTTTTTGGCGAGAGTTTCGCAATGTCTGTGATAGTGCTAAAAAAGATTTCTATATTATGGGGGAGATCTGGCATAGCTCCCAACCTTGGTTAGCCGGAGATCAGTTTCACGCAGTGATGAATTATGCCTATACGGGTTGTATTTTATCTCATTATGCCTATGGCAATATTACTTTATCTCAAATGATTGGAGATCTCAATCGTCAAAGCATGCTTTATCGTGAACAAACTAATCAAGTTATGTTTAACCTCTTTGCTGCGCATGACATGCCTAGATTAATTGACCTTTGTGGTAATGATAAAACCCTAATGCGTTTTGTTTTAGCCTTCATGTTCCTTCAAAAAGGCTCTCCAGCTATATTTTATGGTGATGAGTTAGGATTACTTGGCGGTCAGGATCCCGATTGCAGACGTTGTATGCCTTGGGAAAAAGAATTACAAGATAGTTCACTTCATGATTTCTATCGTGACTTAATCTCCCTAAGAAAAAAACATAGTCAACTCATTAGTTTAGGAGAACTTAAGATTACACACTTAGATGACCAAAAAGATTTATTAAGCTTTAAGGTTACTCTAGAAAATCAAAGTATTTCAGCTATTTTCAATGCTGGAGAAGATTACACATGTTCTATCTCGAAAAGCTTTCTTTCTAACGAATATGAAGGAAATACTCTAAAAAAACATGGCTTCATCATATATTAATTTTTCAAATTAGTTTAAAACAATAATTGAGTAAGAGTTCCCTGCTTTCATGTCAATGATTGCAATTTACGCGATCTTAAAAGTTTTTAACCTTGACCAAACATTGATAGCTTTAGTACTTGTTTATTCATCTAGTGTAGCTCTTGGTTTTTCTATTTTGATACCAGCAATCATCGCGTGTTGAAACATCAGTGGTTGATGGTCCAACACGTGCAAATATTTACACTGCACTTATCTAAACCTATTATCGTTTATACTACATTGATAGTCTCTAGCATCTCTTAGATAGATTTCATCTTTGCACAAGTTATCTATCTTAGGGGATGTGACTAATAGGTATATTATAGCAATCAGTTTCTTCAGCATGGTAACTAAAATTAACATATGCGAATGGTTCACTGCAATTGGAACTGATTCAATTTCAATTTCTATTCCTTTCACTTTACATTTATTTTCATGTAGAAATACTATGTGGAAATTATCACTGATGGATTGGTTAAATAAACCTTATCATTTATATCACTTTGAGAGTGGTTCATAAATCAGTAGTTTCGCAGAAATTTGATTTTGTCGTCTCACCTCCGCAAAGTTAAGTAAGGCTATAACAGTTGATTTTCAACGTATTAGAGCCCACTCAACCACTGTGTTTACATACATAAATCTTTATAAAAACTAAAGCCTGAGAATATTTATCCCAGGCTATTTTTCATGGCAGATTGATGGTTCATAATCAAAGAGGTTGAGGCTATATTCTTGGCCAATTTTGTGAGATTCATATTCATAAAAAGGAAGTCCAACTCTGTTTGGACAGCCTCTTTCGGATAACAAAAGAAAAAACAAACTATAAAAAGTTTGTCTTTTTGTATTAAGTAGGATAATAGCGCAGTAATTTCATCAATTGAAAAAGCCTAAAAACTAATCCAGATTGGCGTCTGGTTCAAATCAACTTGAGAGTCAGTCACGTGAATTTCCTGATTTGTTATTTGGTTTATGTAGACTCCATCTTCTAATGGAACCGATATTTTTCCTGTTTTACCTTTAAATGAAAATACCCCAACTGTTTCGATCTTCTCTGAGAAATAAGCAAGTACGATGGAATCCATCTGATCTGAAGCTTGGATTTCATAATTTGCATCTAAAGAAATAGACTTCTTCAACTGTGCCAATTTAGTTATATAGTCTGAAATATTATATTCATTATTCCAGTTAATAACACCTGTTTCAAATAGACTTGGAGACACTTGATCACAAACTTCTTGACCGTTGTATAGCAAAGTTGTCCCTTTTTGGAAAAATTCAAATGTAGTCCATTGCACTAATTGTTCATGGTCTGGTACTAAGGACGCAATTCGCTTAGTATCATGGTTTTCAAGATTACGGAGTTTAATATAATTTGCCGGGAAAATTAATTCTTGTTGACTTAGCGCTTCAGCGTAACGGCTTAATGAAATATTACCGGCCAAATAACCATCAAAAAAGCCTCTCATATCATAGTCATAAGTTATATCAAAGGCCTGATAAACTTCAGCATCACAGTGGGCAATTAATTTACGATTTCTTAATTCTCTTAAAAATCCAAAATCAATTGATTCAGACAACCAAATCTGATCAGGATTAATTTGCGAGACAGCCTGACGTGCTTTCTTCCAAAATGCCAATGGAACCAAAGGGGCCACGTCACATCGGAATCCGTCAACACCTTTTTTGGCCCACATGGTTAAAGTTTCAATTTGGTAGTTCCAGAGGTCTAAATTACTATAATCTAAATCAATAATATCTGTCCAATCACCTACTCTATTGCCGAAGGTACCATTCTCTTTTTTATAGAACCATTCTGGGTGTTCTTTGACTAATAATGAATCTGGCGAAGTATGATTAAAAACAATATCAATCATCACTTTCATGCCACGATTGTGTATCTCTGAAATAAGATGTTCGAAATCTGCCATAGTCCCCAATTCATTGTTAATGGAACGGTAGTCACTTATAGCATATGGTGAGCCTGCATTACCCTTTCTTTTGAGTTGACCAATTGGATAAATTGGTAAAAACCAAATAATATCTGTACCAAGCTTCTTGATGCGATCTAATTCTTTTTCAACTGTCGCAAATGTTCCTTCCCTTGAAAAATGACGCGTGTAAATACAGTAAATAAGATTATTTCTTAACTTCTTGTTTGTTTCAAATGCCATGATAGTCTCCAATCTTTTCTACTTGTATTATACAATAAAAGCAGCTATCAACGCAATCGTTTGCACAATTATATTAACCTTCTTCTATTTCTATCATTGATATAAAAACAAGGCTATGAGTTGCGACCGCTATATTTGTAGTCAATCCGAAGCGAATTATCACCTTAATAAAAAAAGAGCTAAGAAAAGAGGAAAAACTCAATTTTTGAGTCTTTCCTCTTTTTATTTAGTAATTGCTAGTCATTGAAAGGCTACTTTTTCAGTGGCTTTGGTTATGAGATAGTCTTGTTTTTTACTTTTTTTGATAATTTTGATAACTTAAATTTGCCCATTCTTTTGAGTAGAAATAATTATCAATATCATATGTTGGATTAGAGTGTGGGCTTTCTAGAAATGGTTTCACCTCTTTATCAAATGCTAACCATCCTAACCATCCTAAATGAATAGTATCACTCATAAAGTAAGGCTTTCCGCCATCTTGGCTTAAATCAGTAATATGATTAAAGCCTTGTGAACGTAATTGAAATTTCATTTTCTGAACGGCATCTTGATACTTTTGTAAATCTAATCCAGTATAAGCAGCCCATTCTTTATTCACTGGTGTGATAACAAACATAACATCTACATTATGTTTAGCAAATTGAGAGAGAACCAATTCAAGATCAGTATATTCTGGAGAAACGATATAAGATTCCTTCGATTGAAAACCTTTTAATCGTTTTAAATTTGAAGCGATACGTCCATTATAAAAAGAATTATTTATTCTAAACGCATTATTTGAAGTCGCTACCTTACCGCGTTGCACTGCCAAATTAGTTAAATCAGTATATGAAAACTGTTTTGGCAATCCTTTTAAACGCGGATAAATTCTTTGCGAATAGATATCTGAACCTGATAATTGACTAAATGCCACTTCTGCTTTTTGTGAAAAGAAAGCAAAGCTCTTTAAATAATTCAATTTAATAGAACTAATCTGCTGGCCGTGACTAATCTTCTTTAAATAACTAGAATAAACGACACTTGGATTAAGTAATAATAAGCGTTGAGCCGCAACTTGCGCTTCCTTATCCTTTGGATTTGCTTGAAGAATAAAATTAATCACTTGAGAATTAGACAAATACTTTTGTACAGCCTGACCGTTTGTTCCCCGAGCAGTAAACCATTGAGGAGAAATGACAAAGACAGCTTTCTTATTCTCCATATAAGATGTCATTTGCTGAAAACCAAAATAATGAGTCAAGCTTTGAGTTCCACGTTTTCCTACCAAATAAGGAATATAAGAGCGATTGTATTTTTCTGCTAAAACAGATGGATGCATACTATCCATTCGACTCCACTCACTAGAACCAAAGAAAGGCACAAAATGTTTTGATTTATCAGTAAAGGCTTGAGACTTTATTTGACCATTTTTAATAGAATTATCAGTTAAAGAAACAGCATTTTCTCTCTCCTGTTTAAAGGAATGAGCTAAATGTGACGGAAAACTTAATAGCGTTAAGATAACTAATAAAAATGCTAAAATTACTGGCCCCAAAAGATGCCAAAACCTTTTAAGCATGCTGTAATTCCTCAACACCTTCCACTATTTTGTTAACAGTATTCCAGTCGTCACGACCAAACTCAGAAATTGGCACTTTTATATTAAAAATGTTTTCAAGTTCTACGATCAATTCTACAGTTCCTAGACTATCTAATACACCAGCATCAAACAAATCTTCATCTAGGATATCTGATACGTCTTCCATAAATAGACGGTCAAATAAGTCAATAACGGTTTCTAATGTGTTCATTTTGTATACCTCATTTTATTTTTGAATAGTTGGGAACCATAAATCATTAAGAAATCCAGAGAATATTAATAGCGAAATCATAACAATATGGAAAGTAAAGACAATTGAGAAAACATGGAAAAGTTTACTCTCAAATAAAGGTTTAAGTCCACGTTTTTTACGGTTTCGATTGATTTCTTTTTTCTTTCTGAGCCAAATGTCAGTAAGAATAAGTCCAATACCATGAAACAGTCCGTAAGCGATGTAGTACCAAGTGATTCCATGCCAGAAGCCCATAATCAACATATTGACTAAATAAGCTACATTTGATGTCATATTACGATTTTTAAAAGTTTTCTTTTTGAAGAAATGGTGAACCAATCTCATAAAGACAAAGTCTCTAAACCAAAATGATAGAGACATGTGCCAACGATTCCAAAACTCTTTTAAATTTGGAGAAAGGAAAGGTTTGTTAAAATTCTCAGGAGTTCTAATCCCCATTATATAAGAAATACCAATCGCAAACATTGAATAGCCAGCAAAGTCAAAAAAGAGATTTAAGCCATAGCCATACATCACGTAAAGAGTTGAAAGACTAAATACCGTACCAACTTTTAATGCTTGTACTTGGACAAGTGGCAATAAGATATTTCCTAAGACATGAGAGATGATAAATTTATATAAGAAGCCAAGCATAATGTAATTTATTGCTTTCTCCAACATTTTAAAATAATCATCTTGGTTAGGAATGGTAAGATAATCTTCATTAAACCTTCTATAACGGTCAATTGGACCACTTGAAAAGGTCGGTAGGAAAATGATAAAACGTAAGAAGGACAAGAAAGTAAAGTCTTTTAAAGTACCATCTCTCATTTCAATAATCATTCCAACTGATTTAAAGGTCAAATAAGAAATACCAAGAAAGGCAAAGAGTGATTGATGTTCATCAAATGCTAGTATCGGAACTATTTTCACACATAATAATGGAAAAATAACAAGGAAGGAAGCTAAATAAAATATAAAAGTATTATTATGTTCTTTTCGATAGGCTTTATAGGTAAAAACACAAATACTTTGCCATATTATATAAAGTATAAATGCAAATAATTGATGGTAGTGATTTTCACCAAACATAAAGGCAATAAAGAGAACGGATATTATAAATTCATAAATGGGAAATCTCTTACCTTTAAAAATTCCAATAATTATCGGAATAAGTAATAGCAATAAAAAGATAAAATACTGTGGATTAGCATAAGGTTCAAGATAAGGTATGGATTCTAAGAATCTAATCATTGTTTATTGACCTCAGCAATCAAACCTTTAATATCAATCTTACCATTTGGTGTCAAAGGAAGCTCTGATCTAAAGATAAATTTTGACGGCATCATGTATGGCATCATGTGATTCGATACAGATTCCTTAATGACTTTAGTTATTTCGCGATCATTAAAAAATTGCTCTGCAACACCATCTTTTAGAATAATGAATGCTAACAAGTTTTGAACCTTATGTTGTTGATTATATCTAGGAACAGCTACTGCTGCCTCAACAAACGGCGACTGATTCAATTGTTGTGATACATCTTCTAATTCAATTCGGTAACCGCTATATTTAATTTGGAAATCCAATCGACCACCATATAATAAGATATTATCCTCTGTCAATTGACCTAAATCACCAGTATGGTAGGCTTGTTGACCATTGAACGTGAAGAAAGCTTCTTTTGTTTTTTCTGGGTTATTCAAATATCCCTTAGAAACTGCAGGACCTGCTACAATAATTTCTCCTTGTTGTCCAGCTTCCAAAATGGTTAAGTTTTCATCCACAATGTAAGTTGGCGAATCATCTTTTGGATAACCAATTGGTAATCTTGTAAGTGTTTCTGTCATTTCTTTTGTAATTTGAATAGCAGATAAGGCAACAGTTGCTTCAGTTGGTCCATAGGCATTGATAATCTGTGCATTTGGAAAACGTTCAAATAATTTTTTAGCAGTCGCAACTGTCAATTCTTCCCCATCAAAATAGAAATGAGTTAGTTTGTTCAATTTTTCTTGACAAAAATCATCACTCAGCATAGCCATATCAACAAATGATGGCGTTGAAGTCCAGATTTCAATTGGTAAATTAGTAATTGTTTTAAAAAGTAACTTATAATCGCCAACAATTTCTTTTGGTAAAGCATATAAAGTGCCACCTAGTGCTAAAGCTGGAGCCCAATACATAACTGATAAGTCAAAAGAATACGGAGCTTGTGCTAACATTTGTGGTTTCTTAGTGATATTAAAGGATTTATCTTCAATCATCCAATTGGTATAGCTTAATAAATTATTATGCGAAATTTGTACACCTTTTGGCTTACCAGTTGTTCCTGAGGTGAATATAATGTAGTAATTATCGTCACCTTCCACACAATGATCCAAACTATAAGTCACTTTTTGGCTCTTAACGTGATTAATCTGAGTGATATCTATAATAGAACAAGAGTCAACATTGAATGGAAAGGCTTCAATTGCAATGATAAGACTTGGCTTAGCAACTTGGATAATATCATTTATCCTCTCATTAGCTGAGTGGACATCAACTGGAATATAAGCATGTCCTGATTTTGTCAAGCCTACAAATGTAGCTAACATATCATATGATTGTGCACCAAAAACAAGGACAGGTGATTTTTCTGCTAAATTTAAACTGTCAATATACGCAGCAATACTATCTGAATGCTCTTTTAATTCCTTATAGGTATTTTTTTCTCCTAAGCAGTCATAGACAAAGCTGTCGCCAGAGACAGATGCAAAATGTTCCACTTGTTCAATAATATTTGTTATCATCTAACTCTCCTAAAATTCATTGTAAATAAAACTTCCTTGCCCATGCCCTGCATAAGCAAAAAAATATACCAATAACATAAAAATCATATAAAAAAGAAGAACTTTCCCAAAAAAGTATAAGTAATCTTTCTTCTTTCCACTTCCTTTGTCCATTTTTTACCTCATTTATTCGTCTCAACACACTAGAAAAATTTTACCTTAAATATGTCATTAGAGCAAGTTAAATCTTATTTTATTAAATAATAAATTATTATAATGAATTGCAAAAATTATTTAATCTAGTGGAAAGTTCTCCCATCTTTTCCTATAGTTTTACATTCTATTTCTTAAAAAATACTTAATAGTTGACCTAATTAACAAAAATATAGTCACCCTAAATTAAATTACCATGTATTAATCCATCGTTTTCAATTCAATAACCATATCTCTAATTTGTGCTGCTAGCTCAAAATCAAGCATTTCTGCTGCTTCATGCATTTGTTTTTGCAATTTCTTAATGGCTTCTTTGCGTTCTGATTTCGTCATAACTGAATAGTCAGGACTAGTTTCTTCAACATCTGTACCACTTGATTTACTAATTGCAATCAAATCTCGAATTTCTTTTTTAATAGTTTGCGGGGTAATACCATGCTGCTCATTATAAGCCATTTGTATTTGACGACGACGAGCCGTTTCATCAATTGCTTTACGCATTGATTCAGTCACTTTGTCTGCATACATGATGACATGTCCCTCAGCGTTACGTGCTGCTCGACCAATCGTCTGAATGAGCCCACGTTCATTTCTTAAGAAACCTTCTTTATCCGCATCTAAAATGGCAACTAAACTAACTTCTGGTACATCAATACCTTCTCGCAATAAATTTATACCTATCAAAACGTCAAACACACCGAGACGTAGATCTCTGATAATTTCAGTTCGTTCTAAGGTTTTGATATCACTATGCATGTATTTAACCTTGACACCCATCTCTTTAAGGTAATCTGTTAAATCTTCTGCCATCTTTTTAGTAAGTGTTGTGATAAATGTTCTCTCGCCTTTTTCAGCTCGCGTATTAATCTCACCAAGTAAATCATCCATTTGACCCATTGAAGGACGAATTTCAACTTCGGGGTCAAGCAAGCCTGTCGGACGGATAATTTGTTCAATAATGGTATCCGTTTGTTCCATTTCATAGTCACCAGGAGTTGCTGATACATAAACGATTTGATGGACATGACTTTCAAATTCCTCACGACGAAGAGGCCGATTATCTAAGGCCGATGGCAATCTGAAGCCATAATCTACCAACATCTTCTTACGAGCTTGGTCACCATTGTACATGCCTTTAATTTGCCCCATGGTCATATGACTTTCATCAATCATAATCATAAAATCTTCTGGGAAAAAGTCAAGCAGGGTATAAGGCGGTTCGCCTGCAGAGCGGCCATCCATATGACGGGAATAGTTTTCGACACCATTCGTATAGCCCATTTCGCGCAGCATCTCAATGTCATAGTCAGTTCTTTGCTTTAATCGCTGTGCTTCTAAAAGCTTACCTTCACTCTCGAACAACTTGAGTTGCTCTTCCAGTTCTGCTTGAATTTTAGCAATCGACATTTCCAAATGTTCATCATTAGTCACAAAGTGAGTGGCGGGGAAGAGCACTAGGTGGTCAACTTCGCCAAGTACCTTGCCTGTGAGACTTTCAATCTCTCTGATTCTATCAATTTCGTCACCAAAGAATTCAACCCGGAATGCATGCTCGTCGCGAGAAGCCGGAAAAACTTCAACAACGTCTCCACGAACACGGAAACGCCCTCGTTGGAAATCAATGTCATTGCGTTCAAATTGAATATCAACCAACTGATTGAGTAATTGATCACGTGAAATTTCTTGACCTGGTCTTAAGGAGACGGCTGAATCAGCATACTCTTTAGGAGAACCCAAACCATAAATACACGATACTGAAGCTACGACAATCACATCATTACGTTCCAAAAGTGAAGATGTTGCCGAATGTCGAAGCTTGTCAATTTCATCATTAACAGACGAATCCTTTTCAATATAAGTATCACTTGAAGGCACATAAGCCTCTGGCTGGTAGTAATCATAATAGGAAACAAAATATTCAACAGCATTGTCAGGGAAAAATTCCTTAAATTCACCATATAATTGACCCGCTAAAGTTTTGTTATGAGCAATAACCAGAGTTGGTTTGTTAACTCTATTAATCACTTGGCTCATGGTAAAGGTTTTACCAGTCCCTGTTGCACCAAGTAAAATTTGAGCTTTTTCGCCTCCTTCAATATTATCGACCAATTCTTCAATGGCTTGAGGCTGGTCACCAGAAGGTTGGTATTTTGAAACCAAGTGAAATGGTTTACTTATCTGTTTATCTATCATTTTATTTTCCTCTTTTTATTCCACTATCTTATTGTAACATAGCAGAAAAAAAATGCTATTTAAAAGACGTTTTGCTTGATGTTAGATTTCCTGACATGAATTTTCGAATTTCTTGCTCTTTTCTAAATCTTCTGATATAATAAACCAAGATTTTAAAAGGAGACATGTATGAAGAATAAACTAAAAGTCTTAATGCTTGCAATCTTATCCTCAATTTTCTTATTTGGAGGGATTGCAAGTGCTGAAACAATATCAATCGTTTCTGACACTGCTTATGCACCATTTGAATACAAAGATTCAGATCAAGTATACAAAGGAATCGATGTTGATATCATTAATGAGGTAGCAAAACGTCAAAATTGGGATTTTAAAATGACTTATCCTGGATTTGATGCTGCTGTTAACGCTGTTCAAGCTGGGCAAGCTGACGCTTTGATGGCCGGAACTACCATTACAGAAGAACGTCAAAAGGTCTTTAATTTTTCTGATCCCTACTACGATACTAAAATTGTAATTGCAACCAAAAAAGCAAACCCAATTAGCAAATACAGTCAATTAAAAGGGAAAACAGTTGGAGTTAAAAATGGTACAGCAGCTCAAACATTTTTAAACAAGCACAAAGATAAATACGGCTTTAAAGTTAAAACCTTTGACACTGGTGATTTAATGTATAACAGCTTGTCAGCAGGTTCTGTTCAAGCCGTTATGGATGACCAACCAGTTATCCAATTTGCAATTAATCAAAACCAAGATTTAGCTATCAATATGAAGGGCGAAGCAATTGGTAGTTTTGGATTTTCTGTAAAAAAAGGTAGCAAATATAACTATTTGATTAATGATTTCAACTCAGCATTAAAAGATATGAAGGCTGATGGAACTTATCAAAATATCATATCTAAATGGCTGGGAGATCAAGCTAGTACTCCTGACTTAGCAAGTACAGGCGATGCTAACGCAAAAGCAAAACCTATCAAAGAAACTTATAAAGTTGTTTCCGACTCGTCATTTGCCCCATTTGAATTTCAGAATGATAAAGGTAACTATGTCGGTATCGATATGGAGTTGATTAAAGCAATCGCCAAACAACAAGGATTTAAGTTAGAAATTTCTAACCCTGGATTTGATGCCGCACTAAATGCTGTTCAATCTGGGCAAGCCGATGCTGCCATTGCCGGTATGTCAATTACAGATGCCCGTAAAGAAATATTTGATTTTTCGGACTCATACTATACATCAAATATTTTGCTAGGTGTTAAATCTGGTAGCTCAATAAAAGCTTACAAAGACCTAAAAGGAACCACTGTTGGTGCTAAAAAAGGAACAGCTTCATATGTCTTCCTAGATAAACTAAAAGATAAATACCAATTCAAATTAAAAGCATTTGATGAAGCCTCATCAATGTACGATAGTTTAAATTCAGGTTCCATCAAAGCTTTAATGGATGATGAAGCTATTCTAAAATATTCAATCCAACAAGGTCGAAAATTCGAAACACCTATTAAAGGAGAACCTTCTGGAGAATACGGCTTTGCTGTAAAAAAAGGAACTAATCCTGAATTAATCACAATGTTTAATAATGGTCTGGCTAATTTGAAAAAATCTGGCCAGTACGAGAAAATTATTAATAACTATTTAGTTTCTGAAAAAAATAAAAAATCTGATAGCAAGTCTGCTGATGAATCAACAGTTGCTGGGCTAGTATCAAACAACTATAATCAATTATTTAGTGGATTATGGACAACTTTGAGCCTAACTCTTGTTTCATTTGCCTTTGCGATGCTAATTGGTCTCATTTTCGGAATGATGGCAGTTGCTCCAAGTAAAGGATTACGTATCGCTTCATCAATCTTCGTTGATGTGGTTCGTGGTATTCCGTTGATGATTGTTGCTGCTTTTATTTTCTGGGGTATTCCAAACCTTATTGAAAATATGACGGGACACCAATCACCTATTAATGATTTTCTAGCTGCTACTATTGCATTGTCTTTAAATGGTGGTGCATATATAGCTGAAATTGTCCGTGGTGGGATTGAGGCCGTTCCTCTTGGACAAATGGAAGCTAGTCGAAGTCTAGGTATCCCTTATAAAGTAACTATGCGAAAAGTTATTCTTCCTCAAGCTGTAAAATTAATGTTACCAAACTTTATTAACCAATTTGTTATTTCACTTAAAGATACTACTATCGTCTCAGCAATTGGTTTAGTTGAATTATTCCAAACTGGTAAAATTATTATTGCAAGAAACTATCAATCATTCCGTATGTATGCCATTCTAGCTATCATCTACTTGATAATGATTACTTTCTTGACAAGACTTGCAAAACGTTTGGAAAAGAGGTTTAAATAATGGCAGAATTAAAAATTGATGTACAAGACTTACATAAGTACTTTGGACAAAATGAAGTATTAAAAGGCATTAATGCCCAATTCTATGAAGGAGATGTTGTTTGTATCATTGGACCTTCAGGTTCAGGAAAGTCAACTTTTCTTCGCACTTTAAACTTACTAGAAACAATTACTTCTGGTAAAGTTGTGGTTGATGGTTTTGAATTGTCTGACCCACATACAAATATTGATAAAGCACGTGAAAATATTGGAATGGTATTTCAACATTTCAATCTCTTCCCACACATGACAGTTCTTGAAAATATTATGTTTGCCCCTGTTGAATTAGGAAAAGAAACAAAAGAAGTTGCTAATCAGCATGCTAGAGAATTGCTAAAAAAAGTTGGTTTATCTGATAAAGCTGATGCCTATCCTGGTAGCTTATCTGGCGGACAAAAACAACGTGTAGCCATTGCTCGAAGTTTAGCAATGAATCCCGATATTTTGTTATTTGACGAACCTACTTCTGCACTTGATCCAGAAATGGTCGGTGATGTATTAAATGTTATGCGAGATTTAGCACAACAAGGTATGACCATGTTAATTGTTACGCATGAAATGGGATTTGCAAGACAAGTTGCCAATCGTGTTATCTTTACAGATGGTGGGCAATTCTTAGAAGATGGTCATCCAGAGGACATCTTTGATCATCCTAAACACCCTCGTCTGATTGAATTTTTAGATAAAGTTCTTAATGTATAAGTCAAAAAGATTGGATTTTCCAATCTTTTTTGCTTTTAGTTGTCCAAAGTGAACAAGTTTCTATTTGACAGAGCCTTCTTTTGGTGCTAGAATACAAGTAATTATAAAACGGAGGTATAGGAGCCATGAAAAACTAAAAAACTAAAAGAAGATAACCTTATCAAGTTTTAGTTTTTTAGTGTGCCCCTATAATTACAACTACCTGCATTTAGTAGGGTAGTTTCTTATGTTGCATCTTCTTGACTTTCTACTTGCTAGGGTGGAAAGTTTTTTTCTCTTCTTTTTACATCACTTTTTAACTATAAAAAGGAGATACTATGCTAGAACTAAAAAATGTAACATTAACACATCAAAAAGATTTAAATAAACTGATTAATCAGCTCAGTTTAACAGTAACCGCCGGTGACAAACTTGCCATCATAGGTGAGGAAGGAACTGGAAAATCCAGTCTCTTACAAGCTATCTATCAGCCTGACAAAATCTTATCCTACATAGAAAAAGAGGGTAACATTACTAATCACTTCAAAAGAATGGCCTATTTACCACAAACCCTAGAAAAAAGCATGCTTAATTTAAGTCCATCAGATTTTCTTTATCAAGATTTGGATTTTGATCTTTTTGACTTCAACCAATTCTACCAACTTGCTAATCACCTTCATTTCAAGACTGAATTACTCGAAACTCCTCAGTTAAAGTTGACTGACTTATCAGGTGGTGAACGCTTAAAATTACAACTACTCAAACTCTTAGCAATCCATCCTGACCTACTCTTACTAGATGAACCATCAGCAGACTTAGATTTAGAGTCTTTAGAATGGCTAACGCGTTTTATCAAAGAAAGTTCGATAACCATTATTTTTATTTCCCATGACCAAGCACTTCTTGAAGCTTGCGCAAGCTCCATTCTCCACCTAGAATTAGTCAAAAAACGGACAGTAGCGACACATCATATCTCAAGAAGCAATTATGCCGACTATGTTACTAATAGACAAGCAGCATATGATAAACAGAGGAAATTGGCAACTAAGGAAAAAGAAGAATATAAAAAGAAAGAAGCTCGTTTTAAACGCGTGCATGATAGTGTGCAGCACCAACTTGAAAAGACAAAAGATTCCACGGCCGGACGCTTATTAGCTAAAAAAATGAAAGCTCTTAAATCACAGGAAAGTCGGTTAGCAAAAGATCAGAACCAGTTGACCAAAGCGCCCTTGGAAATAGATAGTCTTAACTTATTCTTCACAGATATTCCTTGCTTGGCCAAGCAGCGAACTATCTTGCACTTGCAGGATGAGCATCTAGCTACTGGTCAAGTTATTTCATTCTTGTTAAAAGGCCAAGATAAAGTTGTCATCACTGGTAAAAACGGAATTGGCAAAACACAATTCCTAAAATTTATGTTAGCAAAAATGCAATTGGATCCGACTCTGTCAATTGGCTATATGCCTCAAAATTACGAAGAAGTGCTAGACAAAAAGCTCACTCCCTTAGAGTTTTTAGGGGATTATCCAACTGAAACAGTCAAATCGCTTTTAGCAAGTCTTCAATTTACTAGAGAAGAAATCACACACGATTTAGAGCAATTATCTGGTGGGCAGCGTGCTAAACTGTTCTTGGCCAAAATGGTTTTAGAAAAGAATAATGTATTGATTCTTGATGAGCCGACAAGACACTTATCACCTACCAGTCAACCTTTAGTTCGTCAATTATTTATGGATTATCCTGGGGCGGTTATCTCTGTTTCTCATGATCACTACTTTATCAAGGAAACAGGGTTTTCAATTTTAGAATTGACTGACCAAGAATTATTAACTTGCCCTATTGACAGATAGTCTGGTCTGTGTTTGAATAAAAGCATGAAAACTTTACGTTATTTCACCCCGACCGAATGGTTTTTGTGGTTATTTTCAATCTGTGCAATTATTGCTACTGCTTTTTACTTCGGAGATCAAGAACCCTTAGCACTGATTGCTTCTCTCATCGGTGCAACATCACTGATATTTTCTGCAAAAGGTAATCCTATTGGACAAGGATTAATCATCATTTTTTCTGTCATCTATGCTTATCTAGCTTTCCATAACCATTATTATGGTGAATTAATTACTTATTGTTTTTTGACAATTCCGATGGCTTTATTTTCACTCTTATCTTGGTTAAGTCACCCTTTTCAAGAACAAAAAACACAGGTATTAATCAATTATCTCAAGTTTAAAGATATTTACCTTCTGATTGTCTCAACAATTGCTATCACCTGTATTTTCTACTATTTCCTTTCACTTTTTCACACCCCGTTTTTAGCCATTTCCACCCTTTCAATTTCGACAGCTTTTGCTGGTACCTTTCTTTCTTACAAAAGAAGTCCAATGTTTGCCTTAGCCTATCTCATGAATGATATTATCTTAATGACATTATGGCTTATGGAAGCTCAAACCAAGGTCAGTCACTATGCTATTGTCATTTGCTTTGCGATTTTTCTAATAAATGATATCTATACCGTTTATAACTGGCGAAAAATTTACCACTCTCAAGTGATCGCAATCAAAACTGCAGAAAATCTTTTTAACATTTAACTCAATACCAAAAAAATAAACAAAAGTATCTTATTACTTTTGTTTATTTTTTTGCTAATTTTTCCCGTTCCAGACGAAGTTGTCTATTGGGATTTAATTGGTTGAAAAGTTCTTCTAATTTCTCAGTATTCCAGACATCTGCTGCTGAAACGAAATTGCCATCCTTATCTTTAAAAGATATGGGTTTATCTCCCATAAGAAAACTCCTTTCCTTACTACCTATTGATTAATCAACAAATTCAAATTCATAATTACCGATACGAACGATGTCACCATCCTTAGCACCGCGTTCACGAAGAGCCTCATCAACTCCCATGCCACGCAATTGTCTTGCAAATTTCATGATTGATTCGTCACGTTCCATGTTTGTCATAACGAACAGGCGTTCAAGTTTATCACCTGATAATACCCAAGCAGCATCATCGTCACGACTAATATCAAATGCTTTTTCTTCACCAGCAAAGCCATAGTATACTTCTTCTTCATCTTGGAAATCTGATTCATCGTACAATAAGAACTCATCTGTTTTGGACAAGAGCTCAGCTGTCGCTTCTAAGAGATTTTCAAGACCTTGGTGCGCCAAAGTTGAAATTGGGAAGATCATTGGTTGTTCTTCAAATTCATCATACTCTGCAGCTAACTTCTCTTTGAAATCTTTTAAGTTGTCTTTAGCCTCAGGCATATCCATCTTATTTGCCACAATAATTTGTGGACGTTCCATCAAACGAAGGTTATAGGTTTCTAATTCATTATTAATTGATTTGTAGTCATCGTAAGGATCACGACCTTCAGAAGCTGACATGTCAATAACATGAAGAATAACACGTGTCCGTTCAATATGGCGTAGGAACTGTGTTCCTAATCCAACACCTTGGCTAGCACCTTCAATCAGTCCAGGTAAGTCAGCCATGGCAAAACTATCTCCGGATTTTGTTCTCACCATGCCTATATTGGGAACAATAGTTGTAAAGTGGTAAGCTCCAATTTTAGGTTTAGCAGCCGATACCACACTTAATAATGTGGATTTGCCAACAGAAGGAAAACCAACTAACCCAACATCAGCTAAAATTTTCAACTCAAGTTCTAACTCTCGTTCTTCACCTGGTTCGCCATTTTCAGCAATTTCTGGTGCTGGATTACGTGGTGTTGCAAAACGAATGTTACCACGGCCACCACGGCCACCTTGGGCAATAGTAAACTCTTGACCATGTTCCACTAAGTCGACAATAACTTTGCCCGTTTCAGCATCTTTAACCGTAGTTCCTTGAGGAACCTGAACGATTAAATCCTCAGCTCCTCGACCATGCATTCCTTTGGTCATTCCTTTTTCACCAGCTTTGGCACGGAATTTGCGGTTATAACGGAAATCCATTAAGGTTCTTAACCCTTCATCGACTTTAAAGGTGACAGATCCACCTTTACCACCATCACCGCCCCAAGGGCCACCATTTGGTACATATTTTTCACGCCTAAAGGCTACCATTCCATCACCACCACGACCAGCATGAACACTAATCTTAGCAGTATCTAAAAACATACTCATTATAATTCTCTAACTTTCTTTTCTGTTAAAAAAACGCCATACGGCGTTCTAACCTAAAAATACTGACAAGGCACCCATAATCAAGCCACCAACAGTTACTAAAACCATTAAGATGACAACAAACATTGTTATTTTTTCAAAACCTGTTTTCTTACGAGGTCCATTTTCTCCAAAAGCCACAATTACTACCTCTTCTATCGATATTTTCTCTATATATCTTAACATGAATGGTATCAATTAGCAAATCAGAAGACAAAGTTAAATAAGATTGTCATCCTTAAATCAAACCTAGAGTTTTTGAGTATTACGTGCATTTATGCTATATTAGAATAATAAACTATAACTAATCATAAGGAGACCCAAATGGTTTTACCTAATTTTCAAACTAACTTAGAGAAATACGCCAATTTGTTAATTAAAAAAGGTGTCAATGTTCAAAAAGGTCATACCCTTTTAATAGCAATTGCTGTTGAACATCATGAATTTGCGCGTATGTTAACCAAAAAAGCATATGAAGCTGGCGCAGTTGAAGTACTTGTTGACTATATCGATGATGCCATCACACGTGAAAAATTAATTCATGCAGACTACGAACGCTTGATTAATGTTCCAAATTTTGTTGTTGAAAAATCTGATTATTTACTTGGTAAAAATACAAGTCGTTTGTTTGTCCGTTCATCAGATCCAAATGCCTTTGCTGGTGTTGATTCTGAACGATTATCAGCTTCAACTAAGGCAACCGCTATTGCCTTAGAAAGACAACGAGCTGCATCACAGGCCAATAAATTTAGCTGGAATTTAGTTGCCGCTTCAAGTCCTGAATGGGCAAAAATGGTCTTCCCTGATTTAGCTACCGAAGAAGAGCAAGTTGATGCACTTTGGGATGCTATCTTCAAAATGAACCGTATCTATGAAGAAGATCCAATTAAAGCATGGGACTTACATCAAGAAAAATTAGTAGAAAAAGCAACAATCCTTAATGATTTCCAATTTGATGCCTTACATTATATGGCACCAGGTACCGATTTAACATTAGGAATGCCAGAAAACCATCTTTGGGAAGCTGCTGGCAGTGTTAATGCACAGGGTGAAGAATTCATTGCTAATATGCCAACTGAGGAAGTTTTCTCAGCTCCTGACTATCGTCGTGCAGATGGCTATGTCTCATCAACTAAACCATTGTCATATGCCGGTGTCGTTATTGAAGATATGACGTTCACTTTCAAAGATGGCCAAATTGTGGATGTGACTGCCAAAAAAGGGGAAGAAACAATCAAACGCTTGGTTGAAGAAAACGAAGGCGCACGTGCACTCGGTGAGGTTGCCCTAGTTCCTCATAAAACGCCTATTTCATTATCGGGCCTAACATTCTTTAATACCTTATTTGATGAAAATGCTTCTAACCACTTGGCCATTGGCGCAGCCTATGCCTTCAGTCTTAAAGGTGGAACAGAAATGTCTAACGATGAATTAAAAGCTGCTGGATTGAATCGTTCAACAGCCCACGTTGACTTCATGATTGGTTCAGAAAAAATGGATATCGATGGTATCACTAAAGATGGGCAAATTATTCCAATCTTCCGTGGTGGAGAATGGGCAATATAAAATTCTTAAAAAGTCAGTTAATAACTGGCTTTTTTTGTTGGCTCAGCATATAATAGACCTATGTACTATCATATCTTAGAAACATTAAAACCCACAACATTCAAAGAATGTTTCACAGCTAATTATCCTTTTGTTGCCATTCTAAAGCCTGAAGAATGGCAAACCCTCCAACATGATTTGCATATGGGGATTGATATCGATTTTAATATCCTCTCCGCCAATTCTACAAAGGCTGAAGTCAATTTGGATTCTTTGACAGGAACTTTCAAAATTCCATTTCGCGATGATCTTTTAGGCAAAGCTATGGACTTTTCATTTGCTCTGGATGAACGAGGTATTATTTTTATTGATCGTCATGAGCATGTGAAACAATTGCTCAAAAAAATCCAAAAAACTAAACGGTGGAAGCAGCCAAGTTTAGAACGCTTTATCTATGATTTTTTAGAATATATCATTAAAGATGATGTAGAACTTTTAGACGCATTCGATCGTGAATTGGATGACATTGAAGAGGCTATTTTGGATAATAGTGATGTGAACTATGATCATCGGTTAAATCAATTGCGTAAACAGTTTATTAAATTGAATCAGCACTATTTGCAATTGATTGACTTGGCTCAAGAATTCAATGAAAATGAAAATAATTTTTTCAAAGACGAAAACCTTCGCTTCTTTCACTTATTTGCTTCACGGGTCGCGCGTTTACAAACAACAGTTCAAACTCTGAGAGAAACTATTATTCAAATTAGAGATCTAGCGCAGTCACGACTTGAAATGAAACAAAACAAGATTATGGCAATTTTGACGATTGTGACGACTTCATGTATGCCTTTAACCATATTAGTTGGCTGGTACGGCATGAACTTTAAGTATATGCCTGAATTATCGAGCAAATGGGGCTACCCAGCTGTTATACTGATTGCAATCACAATTTTAATTTCAACATTGTCGTTTTTCAAATATAAAAAATGGTTATAAAAATAGAAGCTGGGAATATTTCTAGCTTCTTTACTATCTCTCAAATAAGCTCTCAACTTCTTCTGCTGTTAAGCGTCTGAACTCTCCTAATGCTAATGAATCATCTAAAACAAGGGCCCCCATGGCCAGACGCTCTAAATCAGTCACTTCCTTACCACAAGCTTTGACCATTCGTTTTACTTGATGAAATTTACCTTCTTTCAAAGTAATTTTAACCTTGCAACTTTGCTCCTGCTCATTTTTTTCAAGAATTTCTAAAGTGGCAGGTAAACAATGATGGTCAGACAATTGCATTCCATTTTCAAAAGCATGTTGATCCGCTACTGTCATTACTCCTTTAACCTGAGCTAGATAAACTTTATCAACATGTTTTTTTGGAGACAACAATTGATGTGCTAAGTCTCCATTGTTGGTTAAGAGTAACAACCCATGCGTATCCTTATCCAAACGCCCAACAGGAAAAACATTCTTTTGTCTTGCCCTATCATCTAATAAATCGACTACCGTCTGGTGAAGATTATCTTCGGTAGCAGAAACAACACCTGATGGTTTATTAAGCATGTAATAGAGAAACTCTTCATAGATAAGCTCCTGCCCTTGATAAACTATTTTATCCTTGTCAGAATCAATCTGAGCCTTAGCAGAGCTTTCAACCTTACCATTGACTAAAATTTCCTTTTTCTTAAGTAATTGTTTAACCTGACTACGACTACCAATACCAGCATCAACTAAAAATTTATCTAATCTCATCTTATACCCTATTTTGCATATGTTTTATAAAGCCAATTAAGCATATCTCTTAATTCAGTTTCTGGTAACTCCTGATTATGAAACAATTTAAAGCCTCTTTTACTATAATTTAGCCTTGGATAAATGGTTTTAAAACGTTCAACAGCTTCAGGTCCAATATAGATGTTCAAGTGTTGCCCATAATCCTGAAAATGGATTAGGTAAGTTCCTTGCCAATAAGAAGGCATGGACCAAGCTATCCCTTCCCTAACTGTTTCAGGTAAGTTTTCACTAATAAGACTACGTACAACCTCAAGTCTTTCATGATGATTCACTGGGCGATTACTGATGTAATCACTTACTCCTTGACTATTTGCTTTCATAACCGTCTCCCTTTTTATTTAGTATATCATAATCCACCAGAAAGAGATGACTAGATGACTAGCTTATACTATAATATAAAAAGGAGGTAATCCCATGACTATTTATTCAAAATCTTATGAAACAAAACCTGAACATTCAGCAAAAACTGTTGGTTCAGGTAGTTTAGATGTCCTTTCCACTCCGTCTTTAGCCGCCTTTATGGAAAATACTGCTTATCAATTTGTCCAAGCAAGTATTGCTAACAACTATTCTACGGTTGGAACCGAACTGTCTATACAACATCTGGCCCCCTCTAAAATCGGCCAAACCATCACAATTATCATCACAGCACTCAAAGAAGAAGGTCGCCGTTATGACTTTCGCATCGAAGCTTTCGCAGGTAAAAAATTAATTGCCAAAGCAGGTCACACACGAGTTCGCGTTGAGGTTCAAAAATTCTTGGAAAAACTATGAGAGTGAGACAAACACCCATGAGGACTTTATCCTCACCCACAAAATAATGCAAACTAATCATAACCACCCGTCAAACGGGTGGTTTGGTCCAGGGCTATAAGCCCAAATAACTAGCCAGCGCCTAAAGACGCTGGCTTTCACTTTGTTCAAGCCTTATTGCTTTTGACTCGTCACCGGCCTCTCAAAGAGGCATTTGTATTACTTGCTATTATCCCTAAAGGGATCCTCATATTCTTTCACACTCAATTTATCTAGTGCTATATCATGTTTTTCTTGTTCTTGAATATATTTTTTTATTGTAGCTTCATTTAATCCAACCGTACTAACATAATAACCTTCTGCCCAAAAGTGTCGATTCCCAAATTAATATTTCAGATTGGAGTGCTTGTCGAACATCATAAGTGCACTCTTACCTTTTAAATAGCCCATAAAACTTGAAACGCTTAACCTTGGTGGAATGCTTACTAACATGTGTACATGATCTGGCATCAGATGTCCTTCTATTATTTCTACACCTTTATAGCGACATAATCTTTGAAAAATTTCTCCTAAACTACCTCTATATTGATTATAGATTATGTTTCGTCTATACTTAGGGGTGAACACAATGTGATAGAACACATCCACTTTGTGTGTGACAAACTATGTGCCTTTTGCGCCATATTTTTTACTCCTCTCGCTTTACAATTGGCTTGAACACCTATATTGTAGTGCGTTTGGAGTTTTTTGGTAGTATAACTTTCGACGCGCACCCGCATAGCGGGTGTTTTTTTTGTTTCGCACCTGCGGAGCGAAACGGACTGAAAGTCACACAAATAAAAAATAGAGTCTGAGAACAGTTGTCCCAGACTCATATATACTTAATTTTCTAAAGCTTGATAAACACTTGCTTTTAAGTTGCCGATTGTCCACATGGCGACAAAGCTGACCAAATATAATGATGCTAAGAAGATCATTACCATTGGAACACCTGATGCATCTAATATTTTACCAATGATTACTGATGAGAAGCCACCAATTGCTCGACCAACATTTAGAATCACATTGTTGGCTGTTGAGCGAATATAGTGAGGATAAAGTCTTGTAATCATGGCACCATAACCTGCAAACATCCCATTTACAAAGAATCCAACAATTGCTCCACCAATAATCATTGTTGGCATTGAGTTAGCAAATTGGAAGAGATAAACGCAGACTGATGAAGCTAATAGAAAGACTGAGTATACCAATCTTGGACCAAACTTATCTAAGATTTGACCAAATGTTAACATCCCTAAACACATGCCTAAGATAGTTGCGACCATCCATAATGAGGAATCTTTAACTGAAATATGAAGACTTGTTTGAATAATAGTTGGTAACCAGTTCATCATGCCGAAGTATCCTGCAATCTGGACTGTTGTCATGACCATTAGAGCAAGTGTTTGAGCTGTTAAAATTGGTGTTTTAAAGAGTTGGCTAATTTTAACCGGTTGACTTGTTTCTTCATTCTGATCAAGTCCGCTGTCAATAATGTTATTATCATCGATAGCTAATTTCATCCAGAGCACGAGTAAGATTGGTGCTAAGCCAAACAAGAACAACCCTCGCCAGCCAAGTGTTGGCGCTAGCCATCCTGCCAACAAAGCTGAGGTAATGGAACCAACTTGTCCAGCAATCCCATTGAGTGATGAAATCCGACCCATTTTCTCAGGAGGGACAATTCCAGCCATGATGGCAATGGCAACCCCATACTCACCACCAACTCCGATACCTGCAATAAAGCGCATGAGGTAGAGATAGTTAATGTTTTTGGTGAAGAAGATAAGTCCTGTTGCAATTGAGAAAACTAAAATCGTCCATTTGAAAACTTTGAACTTGTGGTGACGGTCGGCTAATAGTCCAAAAATAAGGCCTCCAAACAGCATTCCTAGGTTGGTTATAGTTGCAATCCATCCTCCTTGGGCACCCGTAATGCCCAATTCAGTAATAATTGAAGACATCGAGAAGGCTAGGAACATAACGTTTAAGTCATCTGTACCTGAAGCGACAATTGCAGCAATAAGAGCACGCTGGTTATTCTTATCCAAAGATAGTTTTGACATTAAATTCTCCTTTTAATGGTGACTCTCTGTTCACCTTTATTAATTGAATACCCTTTACAAAAAAAGACTCAGGAAAAGTCCTGAGTCAGATTAAGTCCGTCAAAAACTAGAGTATGCCTAAAAAGCCATCTCTTTTTTAAAACTTTCATGTCTCACGGGACATAGTTAAAGCAGTATTTAATTGATATTAGTATAAAATAATAACTGATAGTTGTCAACAACTAACACCAGTTATTATTCTAATTTTTAGTATATATCACTATTTTTCTTCTAAATTGATACCATAAAAATGGAAATTGTAAGATGTCAAAATGGTCTCTATTTACGACTATTTCACTTAAATAATAACACTTTGCTAACTTTCTTTGATATAATGCTAAACAGAGGTGAAAAAAATGAAAAAAATAGCTTTTGATTCTGACAAATATTTACAATTACAAAGAGATCATATCTTAGAACGTATTAATCAATTTAATGGGAAACTTTATATGGAATTTGGTGGCAAGATGCTTGAAGATTATCATGCTGCTCGAGTGCTTCCTGGGTATGAGCCAGATAATAAAATTAAACTCCTAAAAGAACTTAAAGAACAAGTCGAAATCGTCATTGCTATCAATGCTAATAATATTGAACATTCGAAAGCACGTGGTGACTTAGGCATTTCTTATGATCAAGAAGTTTTTCGCCTAATTGATAAATTTAATTCTTTAGACATCTATGTAGGTTCTGTTGTCATTACCCAATATAACAATCAAGCTGCTGCCGATCTTTTTCGTAACCAATTAGAAAAAAATGGAATTGCTTCCTACTTGCATTATCCTATCAAAGGATACCCTACTGATATCAATCATATTATCTCACCAGAAGGAATGGGAAAAAATGATTACATTAAGACAAGTCGTAACTTAATTGTTGTCACTGCACCTGGACCTGGTTCTGGAAAATTAGCAACCTGTATGTCTCAAATGTACCATGACCAAATCAAGGGGATTACATCAGGTTATGCCAAATTCGAAACCTTCCCCGTTTGGAATTTGCCACTTCATCACCCAATTAATCTGGCCTACGAAGCAGCCACTGCCGATCTTGATGACCTCAATATGATCGACCCATTCCATCTAGAAACGTATGGAAAAACAGCTGTTAATTATAACCGTGATATTGAAGTCTTCCCAGTGCTTAACCGAACTTTCGAACGTATTCTAACTAAATCCCCTTATGCATCACCTACTGATATGGGGGTTAATATGGTTGGTTACTCCATTATTGATGAAGCTGTAGCAATCGAAGCTTCGAAGCAAGAAATTGTTCGTCGCTATTATCAGACACTTGTTGATTTCAAAGCCGAACGCGTTTCTGAAACAGCTATCAAAAAAATTGAACTATTAATGAATGATATTGGTGTCACTCCTGAAGACCGTCAAGTCACAATGGTTGCTCGCCAAAAATCTGAACTCACTGGAGCTCCAGCTATTGCATTAGAATTACCAAATGGCCATATTGTAACAGGAAAAACTTCAGAACTATTTGGTCCGACTGCTGCTGTTGTTATCAATGCAATCAAAAGCTTAGCGGCAATTGACAAATCGACACATCTGATTGAACCTGAATATGTTAAGCCTATTCAAAACTTAAAAACGAAGCATCTTGGCAGCCAAAATCCGCGTCTCCATTCAAATGAGATATTAATTGCACTTGCTATCACTGCAATGTCCAATAAGGATGCTAGCTTAGCTATGAAAGAACTCGAAAACCTAAAAGGTAGCGAAGCCCATTCAACAGTAACCTTAACTGAAGAAGATAAAAATGTTCTTCGAAAATTAGGCGTTAATGTTACCTTTGACCCTGTTTATCAACAACATAAACTTTACAGAAAATAAAAAAGAAGTTTCGGCTTCTTTTTTATTATTGTCGCTTAACAATTAATTGTTTCTTTTTATTAAAGAAGCCTTGATAAGCTAGGTAAGACGCTACAAAAGAAGCAATGGAAGTTGTTGATAAGAGCATAAATGTTACCATCATTTGGTATTTTACCGCTTGAATTGGTGATGTACCAGCTAAAATCAAACCCGTCATCATCCCTGGTAGTGAAACAATTCCCAATGTTTTAGCTGAATCAATTGTTGGTACCATACCTGTTTTGATGACATCTCTAATAATATCAATTGACGCAGGTAAGATATCTGCCCCCAGAGCTAACTTAGTTTCTACTTCTTCTTGCTTATTTTGAAAATCAGATAAAAGCTGCTTATAGCACAATCCAATAGCAACCATTGAATTACTGATAATCATACCACCTACAGGAATCATTTGATTCGGGACAAAATGAAGGATACGAGACATCATTAAAACAGATAGGGTTATTACCGCGCCAAGCGAAATGGCAAGAAAGGAAATAGCAAACCCATTTTTGATACCTTTACCCCGTTTCGCAGTATTATAAGCTGCATTGACAATCATAAATAAAAGCAATAAAGCTGTAAAAATAGGATTCTCATAGCCAAAAATATAATCTAAAACAAAACCTACCAAGAGTAATTGAATGACTGCTCTCACAGCACTAAGAATAATTTCCTTTTCTAGCTTCAACTTTTGCCAATAAGAAAAGAATAAGGTAATAAATACTAACAATGAAGCAATGAGTAAAGAAGAAACTGAAATTGATGACGCGCCTGTCATTTCATTACCTCCAAAGATTCTATTTGTCCATTCACAACTGTCATGAGCTTGTTGGCATATTTGCGACTTTGCTCAGCATCATGCGTAATCCATAAGATTGTCACACCCTTATCATGTAATGTCTTAATAACATCTTCAACAATTTCTTTATTAGTTTGATCTAACGCGGAAGTGACTTCATCAAGTAGTAAGATTTCAGGTTGAAACAGTAACTGTCTAATTAATGAAATGCGTTGCTTTTCGCCACCAGATAATTTTGTAATATCACGATTTAAATAAGAATGATCCATTTTAAAAAGATCAAAAAGGCTAGTCACCCGTGCCTGATCTATTTTTTCATGACGAATATCATAAGGAAAAGCAATATTATCTTTTACCTTACTACCAAATAAATGAGGTGTTTGAAAACAATAAGAGATGGCCTGACGAATAGAAATGGGATTACTGTCTTTCAGATTTTTTCCTTTGAAAAGAATCTCCCCCTTGGTTGGACTAATTAAAAAACTAGCTAATTTCAGTAAAGTACTTTTTCCTCCACCGGAAGGTCCAACAATGGAAATAAAATCACCTGCTTCAACTTCAAAACTCACATTATTGATAATCGTTTTGCCATCATCCTCAAAACTAACCTGTTGATAAGCCAATAATGTCATCTCATACACTCCCTTTCCTAAAGAACTTAATTATAATCATTATTATTAGTCTATCATATTTACTACTAAAAAACCGAAAATACGATTAAAAACATTAAAGACTGTAGCGAATCCTATAAAAAAAGAAATGATTATTGGATATTTTACCCAGAATTCATTTCTTTTCATTATTCCCAATTAACATTAGCAGTTTGTTTAGTCTGCCTTTTTGATTGCCCGATCACTTTTTCCAGTAACAAACATGGTACATGATGCTTTTGTTATTAACTGACCAGCTTGATTTGTTATCACAATATCAATAACTTTTGTTGTTTTGCCATTATGAACACAGCTTCCCTCAACAAAAAGAGTATCTCCAGTATGACCAGCTTTTAAATAATTAATGTTTGACTGTAAGGTAACTGCTTCAAACCCCGTTGAAATAACAGTTAAGCCAGCAATTTGATCACAAAGTGTAAAAAGATAACCACCATGTGCCATGCCGTAGTAGTTCAACGAAGATTCTACAACTTCTGTCGAAACAATGACATGACCAAATTCAACTAACTTAAATGTATAGTTTTCAAAAATTTTAATTTCTTTTAGCTTAACAGACTGTTTATATTCTATTTTTTCTGATTCCAACATTACTACCTCAAAATTACAAGTTGACACTATTATACTATTTTTTTCTCGTTAAGCTAATTTTTTAACCGAAAACAGATTAGACATCACATTGACATTTTTTATTTCCCATTGTTTCTAACACGTCATTCATTCTTGCTAAAAATATAGACTAAAAAGCACTCCATTAATTATCCATTGAGTACTTTAAAATAGTTATGATATCAGCCAATTTGATTATTTAGTAATAAATAACTTAGTTCCACTCATGCCAATCATTATTTGACAACATTGTAATTTCTTGGTTTATAGCTTGGATTACTGTCAAATCATCAATTGCATAAGACTTGTTGGTCACTTGCTTAACCCATTCATTAGCTGTATCCAAAGTATTACAAGGCAATTCAGGATTTCCTAGATGTGGGAAAATAGAAAAATCAACTAGGAACAACCTGTTAATTGTCCATTTTTCATGTTGAGGAATATGACTGTCTTATCTACCTGATGTCAAATAAGAGACGAGTTCTTCTAGAGAAGTTTTTAATGGACTAACTTTACTAGCAGTTTAATTTATCTATTACAATAATCACTCATTTCAGTCTAAGAAAAAAGTATTAAAGAACTAGAATTTCCATCTTCTCGTTTTTAGATTTTCTTGATTGAAGTCGCTTTATCCTTCTATTCACATGTACCATAATGATAATGAATTACTGAGGACTTTTTGTAAGATGTGTAACCTTTAAGACACAGTCCGTGCCAGTGTTTAGGAATACTTTGGTAAATTTCTTCTAAGAGGAGTTGACAGTGCCTCTGATCTTTGGGATAAATTGTTATCAGGGAACTAATTAGAGTATGATCCTTATTTCTAGTAACAATCTCCTCAATTTCTCTCATTGACGGTAGATATTTAAATGTTAGTCGTTTTTCAACCAAATAGGGAATCAGTATAGCAAAAATAGCTTTGATATTAGTGCGACTAGCTGAAATTGCAATTTTGTAGCCAAAGTCTGGTAGTGTCTGATGTGTGGAATTAAACCATTTATAGGAAGTAGGTTGCATGATAATCTCCGAAATTTTTAGAATGCCCCAACATTTTGTGTTAGTAAGTAATAGTTGAGAGGTTAAGAGTAACTATCAAGGTAGTCAGATCTCGTCGTTATTTTTAGTATAGAGAATTAAAAACAATTGAACAATGACATACATGTCACTTTATTTTAGTATTTTGCCATTAACTCGTAACCTTTTTTCAACACAGTTACAATGACTAATACGACTTATTGTTATTCAATTGAATGACAAATGGTTAGTTAGTATCAGTCTTACTCTAGTCCAAAAATGTGACTAGTCTGCATTCACTTGAATTTTTACTAAAAAAGTCAGAATAATTTACTTTAACCATTTAAAACGGTATACTGACATAATGAAAAAGTAAAAAGGATGAAAAATGAGAGAACTTGTACTATTTTTACACAGCTCGCTAGATGGCTTTGTTGAAGGCCCAAACGGTGCTATGGATATTGGATTTGTAGCATATAATGAGGATTTAGAAGGCTTTGCCAATAGGGCCTTGGCGACTGCAGACACAATTTTATGGGGCAGACCAACCTATCAGATGATGCACAGCTATTGGCCACAAATGATCAACCATCCGGATGCCTCAGAGCACGAACATAACCATGCTAGATGGATTAATGATGTCGAAAAAGTAGTCGCATCAACCTCACTTGACGAAGTTACTTGGAATAATAGTAAACTAATCAAAGATAACTTGCCTCAAGCCATTTTAGACCTAAAAAACCACCCTGGTCAGGATATTGTAGTCCTCGGTAGCCCACGTCTAGCCAAAGAACTGTTGAAGCTGAAACTCGTTGACCGCATTAAATTAACGGTCTCTCCAGTCCTTTTAGGCAATGGCTTGCGCCTCTTAGACAATCTGATTGCTAACTTAGAATTAGTCTCATCAGAAACTTTTTCATCTGGAGCTCTCGCTTTGGACTATCGAGTAAAAAAAGAAAGTAAATAGGAAAATAAGAATGATATTAGTTATTGCAATTATTACAGGCATCATTAATTTTATGATTGGCGGGCTATGGTATGGCCTCCTTTTCAGAACACCCTGGATGAAAGCTATGGGAATTAAGCAAGAGGATATCGGTAAAAATGGTGATGGTAAGCAAGAAATGGCCATGACAGTTATCGTTGAAATCATTCTCAGTATTTTAGTCATCATCTTCTTACACTCTATCCATGCAGCCACTCTAACCTCGGCATTAACGATTGGTGTTATTGTCGTTTTAGCTAGTCTAAAAAACTACTTCTTCGAACAAAAATCGCTTCAATTAATTCTAATTAATGAAAGTTATAAAATCGTCTCATTTTTAGTGATTGGCTTAGCACTAAAACTTCTATAGCAAGCCTTTTAATACACATTAGTTTTCATAATTTACATAAGGCTTATCTAAAGCCTTTTTTGATAGGAAAAATGATTATAAAATAAGTTTGTGACATAATTATTTAATAAAAATCAATGTTTATTCTTTGTGTAAACGGTTTCTTGGTGTTATAATGATGGCATAAAAAAAGTATTTTTCACAAACTATTACTTATTTTACTATCACAAGGGAGGTAATCTAATGACTAATGATCCAAGAAATAAAAATGGGTTAGGCGAAAATCTAACGTCTCAAAATAAGACTGTTGGTAAAGTCCTTGGTATAACAACTGCTGCAAGGAAACCTGTTTATGATAATTTTGATACGATGACTGCTGGTCAACGAGGGCCAGCTATGCTTCAAGACATCTGGTTACAAGAAAAACTAGCACAAATTTAACCGCGAAGTTATTCCAGAACGTCGTATGCATGCCAAAGGTTCTGGAGCATTTGGTACCTTTACTGTAGCCAATGATATTAGTGAATATTCAAAAGCCAAAATCTTTTCTGAGGTTGGCAAACAAACTGAACTTTTTGCTCGCTTCTCTACAGTTGCAGGGGAACTCGGCGCTGCTGACACCGAACGAGATATTCGTGGCTTTGCCTTAAAACTCTACACTGAAGAAGGTAACTGGGATATGGTTGGGTCTTAGCTTATACTGTAGATTCTGGAAATACTCATGATAGTCAGGCCTTTCCAGCACTTTGGAAGAAGATAAAAAGGTTTCAACCAGACTTTATTATCGCTGATTCAGGTTACAAGCCCCCTAGTATTGCCAAGTTACTCTTGGATAATGAGGTAAGACCTGTTTTCCCTTATACTAGGCCTCGTGGTAAGAAAGATAAGTTAAGACCAAATGCCTTTAGTTATGATGAGTATTATGATTCTTATCTTTGTCCCGAAAACCAAGTATTGTCCTATACAACAACAAATCGATCTGGCTACCGAGAATATAAAAGCGACCCCGAAATTTGTGCTTCTTGCCCCCTTCTAGAAGTGTGTACTGAGAGTGTGACTCACCAAAAGGTTGTCATCCGACATATCTGGAAAGACTATCTAGAAATTTGTGAAGATATTCGGCATCAAAGAGGTATGAAAGAACTCTATAAGCTACGTAAGCAGAGTGTTGAGCGGCTTTTTGGAAGGGCTAAAGAATATCACAACCTTCGTTATACGAGAGAAATTGGAATGTCCAAAATGAAAGCTAAGGTTGAACTGACTTTGGCGTGCCTAAATCTCAAAAAATTGGTTAAAATGATGGCATAAAGGCTTTTTTATTTTAGCTTAAATAGCATAATTTATCAGATTTTAGAGAAATTAAGACTAGACAAGAAAAAACAAACTAACAACTTCACTAGTTTGTCTTCGTTCTGCAAAAAGAGGCTTAGGCCTCTTTTTTTTTATGATCTACTAAGAAGAAATGGGAAGACTAAAGTATTAAATACTTGGGGAAAGTTTTTGGCAAAGGTATGGCGCATGCCAGGCACTTCAATAAGCTGACAATTGGGAATGGTTTTGGCAAGCATTTGACTATGTTTCAGTTTAATCATATCGTTTTGACCAACAATAACGAGTGTTGGCATGGTTAACACTTGAAAATCTTCTAAATCAAGTTTTAAATTAGCAAATAGAAGTTTTGTAATCAGATACTTCTGATATGCTTTTTCAGATCTATGTTTCTTTAAATATGCAGGAATGAATTTTAGGACAGAATGGAATTGATTACTCAGTCTGGTTCCAGTGAAAACTGTGTTTGGGGCATTTAAAACTAATTCTGTCACGCGCTGAGGATGGGTACAGGCAAACTGCAAGGCGATATTAGCCCCATCAGAAAATCCAAGTATGGCGACTTGGTCGATTTCTAAAAAATCTAAAAGTTCTTTAAAATCGGCAACCATTTGAGGAAAGGTCAAGTGATGCGAGGCGTTTCCACTAAGTCCACGCGCCCGACAATCCACCAAAATTAGTTGGAAGTGTTCAGAAAAATCAGCAAGCTGACCTTTGAAATAATGATGACTTCCACCATTGCCATGAATCATCAAAAGTGGCTTACCTTGACCAATTAGTTGATAATAAAGTGGGGTTCCATCTGATAACATAAAATAGTGTCCGTTAGTTGGTTGCTCAAGCATACATCATATCTCTCCTCTATTATTCTTATTCATTGTAACACGGTCTCACAAAAATGCATTACAATCTGCTTGGAAGGCTAGTCACTAATCACAATTAGCCGAGAACCTTGGAATTCCAAACCAAGGACTTGCACACTTCTCTCATTATGGTATAGTATTAAAGAAGATATTTAGTAGCCGTGGGCTGCTATTTTTTATGTAAGGAGAATTATTAATGACTGCTGAAAACTTTTGGCAAGAGTTACCAAAACCATTTTTTATATTAGCACCTATGGAAGACGTGACTGACGTTGCTTTTCGTCATGTTGTGGCAAAAGCTGGCCGACCTGATGTATTCTTCACGGAATTCACAAACTCAGCTTCTTATTGTCATCCTGACGGGCTTGAATCTGTTAAGGGACGTCTCACATACACACAGGATGAACAACCATTAGTTGCCCATATTTGGGGTGATGTTCCGGATAACTTTGCTGAAATGGCTAAAGGGATGAAGAAAATAGGCTTTGCAGGGGTTGATATTAATATGGGCTGTCCAGCCCCAAATGTCTTTAAGCACGGCCGTGGCTCTGGTCTGATTTTAAGACCAGAGGTTGCTGCTCAATTAATTCATGCAACTAAAGAAGGTGGCCTTCCGGTATCTGTTAAAACGCGCCTGGGTCACGCCAAACCAGAAGAATACAAGGTTTGGCTTAAGCACGTTCTTGAACAAGGCATTGCCAATCTTTCCATTCACCTAAGAACCAAGACCGAAATGTCCAAAGTGGACGCTCATTGGGAGATGATTGGGGAAATAAAGGAGCTGCGCGACCGCATCGCTCCCGATACGCTATTGACGATCAATGGCGATATTCCAAATCGTGAGGTTGGTTTAGAGTTGGTCGAGAAGTATGGCGTCGATGGCATCATGATTGGGCGCGGTATATTCCATAACCCTTACGCTTTTGAGAAAGTTCCTACTGAACATAGTCCCAAAGAATTGATTGATCTCTTCCGCTACCACTTGGATCAATTTGACAAGTACCAATTGCGTCCCTTCCCATCAATGAAACGGTCATTTAAAATTTACATCCGCGGATTTGCTGGCGCAAACGAGCTCCGTATTGCTCTCATGGATGCTAAAAACACAGATGAGTGTCGTAAGTTGGTAGATGAGTTTGAAGCGAAGCATGTATAGCATAAAAAATCACCCCCTTGTTATGGTTTTGATTCAGATTAAAGACAAACTGATCTAATATTCCAGTTTGTTTTTTCTTTTCCCCCCCAATTTCTAGTTTAGAGAGGTATTTGATGACTTTCTGGCAAAATAAACATACTAAGATTAGTAGTGAAGGAATTTCCTGTCGGAAATTCCTTCACTACTTTTTAAGAGTTTTTTGATACCACGACACTGGAAGCTCTATGGAATCATTAGCATAGCTAGTGGTTTTCGGATAACAATAACCAATGCTTTTATTGGTACTGATTTAAGACATTACGGATCAGAAAATTAGTTAGCACAAGAACACATCACCAAACATGGCAATCTCTATGCTAGAAAGATTTTATTTAAGTCTATCCACAATATTGCTTCGGCTAACCATACTAACCTTTGTCATATTGCAGATTTCTCTGAAAACCAAAAATGACAATCGCAAGTGTGCTCGACTAAGCCTTATACGATTGCCTCTATACATCCTCTGATTAGAACAATCTATTACCTCATCATATATAAATAAACTTTATGTTTACAATTTAGCTAAAAATTACTAAAGTATCTTATGCAATGGTATTGTAACATCTCATTTTAAAAAAAGTTAATAAGGTACCACTTTTGTGTGCTCTTTTTTAGAAAATTGATGGTAGGCTTATTCAAAAATAATGATATCAGCCATTTTTAATAAAGAAATTCCTTGAGGAACTTGGCAAACAGTAGAAAAAAGAGAGCTTGTCAATGATGCACATTTTGCATCCAATGAACAAACTCAACTTGAAACTTTAAATATATCGAAGTCTATTATGAACCTCTACGTCTCCATTCAGCTTTTTGTTATCAGTAACTAATAGAGGTTGAAAAAATAGTCACTAATTAATTATCTTAACTGTGTATTTACTTTATTAAGTCCATTCGTAATAAGACCAGCTGAATCATAATATTAAGAGTCAATACATTATTTTGCTAGTCATACAAGCTTTAAATCTTGTAATCTATTCAGCTATTGGTTTCGCTTTGTCTTCTTGCTCACCTGATGCTGCTACTGCTTGGTCTACTTGACTCTTAGAGGCAGGGACTTCAGGAACTTTCCGATCAGTTGGCTTCAAACTAGGGTCTTGATTAGGTTGAGAAGTTGGATTACTTCCTGAGGACTTTTCAAAAAGAACTGCACTCCCAGTTGGATCAGATGTCACTTTAGGAACTGGATTAGTTTCCGTAACAGGCGGTAGTACCAAGTCCTCGTCGTCATCGCTAGGCCACCAACCAGACGGAGTAGTTGTCCTATTTTCTCCTACTTTACTAAAGGTAAGCGTATAGGTGATATCCTCTGTAATTGGCTTATTGTAGTTTGATAAAAATGTTTCATCCAAGGGATCTGAATGATATCCTGTTTTTCCTTGTCCTGTTGGAGGCAGAATCTTAGCACTTTCTAAACTGTGACCTTTACGAATAAGGTAAACAATTGCTTTAGATCTCCCTATACGACTAATCAATTCTCCATTTTCTCCTGCTTTAAAAGCAACCGCCACATATTTTTCAGGATTATGCCAATAATAATTAGGGTGTCTACTTGGGTCATTACTATCTGTCGGATTATCTGGATTTTTAGCAACATATGGTCCAATATATGTTGCTGTAGTTCCAAAGGCAGCTAAACTAATCATCGAACTAACCTTATCTGTTTCTTTTTCCCCTCCTAGAACAACATTTCTAAATTCGATAAATTCGTAGTTATTATTAGGTACAGGGCCAGGTACGACTAGTCCTTGTGCCTTAGCCTCTTTCCAGGTAAGATTGGTATTGACATAATAAATGAATCCACCTTGAGTATGACCGTTTAGTCGGAGAAGACCATTGGCTATTGAAGAATACCTAATTGTGGCATAGTTTGTCAAATCAATACTCGACACATCATCATTAGGGCCGTAAACACCTTTAGTAGGTTGCTGTTTAACTTTATCAAAATCAGCATAAAAGGCTTGGTGTTCGCGCGCCATCTTACCGGATGTTGGCAATTGTGCTTGCCAACCTTTAAAGATACGATCGTCTTTTTGAATAGCCTTAGGCAGTGTCAGGTTTAACTCCTCCCAGTTTAGGTCTTTACGGACTAAGTAATAAATCCGTTTAACTTTTTTACCATCAATCTCGAGGTCACCATAGGGACTATTCGTGCTAAACTGCAAGGAAATAAAGTTTTTAATGTTTTTAATGCCGGTAACTTTATACTTGCTATGGATAGCATTACGGGACAGCGCATCATTAGTACCCTCTGTATAAAATGGGCCATAAATTTTACCTACTTCAACCTCAAGGTTGGTCGTTTCAGTCTTCACATCGCGCTCGGGATCATCAGGTAAATCCGGATCAATCTTATAAACATGGGAATGATCGCCATGGCGAACACTCATGTAGTTACCATCAATGGTAATTGCGTCCCTACTGACCTTGAAATGTTCCATGTATTCGCGTACTAATCGTTCTCTACGCGCTTCTATCGTTTCACCATCTTTTTTCTCGAGAATCTTATCTTCTGGAGTCTCAAATGGTTTTGTCATATCAATGTCTTTCAGCAGAACAACATGCTTATGATCCTCATGTGGGTACTCTATACCCACTTGGCCAGAAACATGGACTTTTTTGAGTTGTGAAGGATCCATCTTAAGTGCTTTGGCTAGGTAGGCCAGTTTTTCCTGATAATCAGCTTCTTCTGCTGGCTTAGTCCTGTTTTTTTCCGCTGATGGTTTATACTGATCAACTAAGTGGGCCCACTTACTGTTTCTTAACTCGTCAAAACTGATGGGATGCAAGTGACCGCCATGATTTACTAAGATACTGCTAGCCGTTTTGCCACTAATATTGGTCCCATCAAATAAGAAGCCATCACTTGTTGGGTAATCTAGACCTGGAATACCGCCAGGGCGATGAATAAGAGGGGGTGTGGAAGGGGCAGGGTAGGTAGTTCTTGCCAACTGTTGCACTAGTGGTAAGCCCAGACTTGATTTTAAGATGTAATGGTAGTGGTCGCCATGGCGAACAGTATAGCCGTTAGCATCTTCCGCTACGATGTCTCTTGGATTGAAAACATAGCCATCACTAGTGGCAGGACGTGACCAAGAACCAGCGGCTGAGATGACCGAGCGCATGGAGGTAGGGGCTGCTGCTTCCTTATGGTTCTTCGGAATCAGGTAAGCCCATTTACTGTCTTTTAAATCTGAATAAAAGAAAAAGTGTTTGTGGTCGCCGTGCTTCACGATGATACCTGTATCGGTTTTACGTTCGATTTGAGATTCATCTGTTAGTAAAAAACCATCGTCTGTAGGTTTATCAATACCTGCAACCATCTTGCCTTTTCTTTTTTTAGTAGCCTTTGTAGCTTTTTTTGATTTAGTAGCTTTAGCTTTTTGATGTTTTTTAGGTTCTTGAGAATTTTTCTGTTGAGGTCGTAACTGACAAGCAGCTAAGGTCAGCTGGCAGGTTAGCAATATCCCAAGCAGATACAAGAAACGTTTATTTTTTTTTAGCAAAGAGTGGACTCCTTTTCCGTTTTTTTATTTACCAGTTAAGTATATCATTTGCTATTGGTGAATACAAGATTTTTTGAAAAGTAAAAGTTATCATCCAAAAATAAATAGATAGATTATATTGAACTATCCAAGACTTATAATGAGTTCTACAATAAAACTAAAGACAAACTTATAAAGAAAATCTGAATAGGTTACAGTAGACTAACATGAAAAGCTATCCAATAAAGTCGATAACAGCTGATAATGGGAGTGAGTTTGCATTACTAAACGACCTAAAAGGTATTGATATTTATTTCGCTTAAGCTTATTCATCTCACGAACGTGGGACAAATGAGAACTTCAATGGTCTGCTTAGAGAATTTATTCCTAAAGGAATATCACTTAATAAATTAACCCATGAAGACTTAGCTAGGTTCACTCTAGCCATCAATAATAGACTTAGAAGATTACACAACTATAAGTCTGCTATAAACTATTTGAGCTAGTTCAAATAGTAATAAGGAGGTATTGACTTAATCAGATGAATGATTTGTTGCCTTTGACTTATCAATTGAGGAAAAAATATTTTATTTTAATTTTTTTAAATCCTCATCATCCGGATGCGAAAGTGCGTCGTTAAATTTTTCAATATCAAATTCGTAGCTCTATTGATGTTCTGATTTAAGCGTTTCATTTTTTTTATGATACTAGTTGGCATCTTACCCTGACACATAAATGAACCAACTATAGTATTGGAAGAATCAATATACTTGGAAGTTGCTTTTAATATTTGACTATAATAATTATTTATATTTTCTGATCCTGCTGTTCCAAATAGGAAAATTTTTTTATTTTTTATTTCGCTTAGAAATCGACATGTTTCTTGATCACAGCATCCTTTAAAAGTCCAAAAACCTACAAATAATAAATCTGATTCTTTTATGTCAGTATTAACTTTCCCCAAATAAAGCAAGTTACTATGTGGGAATAATGTTTTTATGTAGTCAGCTAAAATAGCTGTATTGCCTATGTTACTATTATATACAATTGAGTACCTCATATTAAATTTAACATCCCTTCTAATACAATATCAAACTTTTATCATTTATATGTTAGAGGTCAATGCTAGAACCCTGAATTAACAATGGTTTCTCAATAACACTTTTATATCTTTAGACTACTTTGTGTAAAATCAACTGTGTGCCTTTTGTGCCATAATTTTACTACTTTCGCTTTACAATTGATTTGGATACCTATATTGTAGCATGTTTGGTGTTTTTTTGTAGTATAACTTTCAACGTGCACTCACTTATTGGATAGTATCCCAAAAGTTAAACAAAAATTTAAAGATTGAGATTAGACTTATCAATGAAAAGGAAACATAAAGTTAAGAGAAGTTGTGACCAATTTTTCCTTGAGTGTAATTGTTCAGTAAAAAAATCTTGAATAGTAATAACTTAAAATGGAGGAAAAAGTTAATTCTGTCTGTGTATAAGCATTCTTTTCTTTCGATTCCCTCTTAGATTAGTTCAGAAAAACTTTTTGTGACAATTAACTGCTTCTTGTTTTTTCAATCAGCAAATCAATAATCCGCAAGCCCTTGATATCTAGAATGTTTATAACTAGAATATTATCTACACTAGGGAAAAACAATTTTCTACAATAACAACCTTATCTGCTAGATCTGGATAAAACGAATGATCGCTGTATAATCTTTTACACTATATTTGTCTTATTACTTTCTGTATTATTTTTTATAAGAGCCGAGCACAGTTTTTAGCAGAATATATTATTTTTTCACATTTTGGATTGGCTTAAAATCTCTCATTACTAGTATCTCTCCCTTGCTTGACTTCAATTTGTCAGAAAGTGGTGTCATTTGATTAACTGATTTAAATTTGGCTTTTTTATCCCTTTTTCTGCATATAGATTAGTACAATTTTTCTTTTAGACTAGAAATTTGTTTTTTTGTGCTAGTTTTTTCATAGATACTAGTCTTAAAACAGAATTTGATAAGCTACGTAACATAAACATACTATAAAAATGAGTACACTATCGGATTGTATACAATGGACGGTTTCAATCCCGTCTTCTTGCTCTTTTAACAGACATTCTCTTCCTCCAATGAGTCGCCAGTCAAGCGAAGTGACTGATCGGCCATTTTTGCTATTTCTCGACTATGTGTTACCATAATAACACAGCATTTTTCCTTTTTAGCAAATTCTTTTAATCGAAGAGTTATTTCATTTGCAATAGCATAATCCAAGTTGCCAGTAGGCTCATCAAGTAAAATTGTTGGGGTTTCTGCCACTAGTGCCCGGGCAATGGCAACACGTTGTTGTTGTCCCCCGGAAAGACGGAGTATGTTGCGCGAAAGCATTTCTTCTTCTAAGCCCAGTTCTAAGAGTAACTGCTTATTTGCCTTTGGATTAACTAACTGAATATTTTCCAGCGGTGTTAAGTAGTCTAGTAAATTGTAATTTTGAAAGACCAGAGCAATATTTTTCCGACGATGATGAGCATATCCTGTCTGGCGGATATCTTTTCCATTAAAAAGAACCTGTCCCCCCGTTGGGGTATCGAGTCCAGCCATTAAAGAGAGCAAGGTCGTCTTACCAGATCCTGAATTTCCTAAAATCGTATAAAAGACTCCAGGTCTAAACGTGTAATTGATTTGGTCCAAGGTTTTTTCTTCATTTCCTTTATATTGATATGAAATATTGTTTAATTCAAGCATAGTTTCCCTTTCTCATTAAGACATCTTAGATAGAATTTCTCTTGGTTTATAACAAGTGATAATCAAACTTGTCATGACTATTGCAATTAAAATAACAATTAGTCCCGTCAACAAAACAGTTATAATTTCCATACTGCTAACCTGCACAGCAATTTTTTTAATCGTTTGCATGAACATATCTGTCTCACTATCTGCACCTAGATTCATCCCCCCCATTCCCTTCATAAAGTCTGCTCGAACAGACAATGAGGCTTGGTAAACCAAGGTATCCCCGAGCCATTTCCCTAACCACTGACCACTAAAGGCCGATAGAAGAAAGGCAGGTGCGGAAAGCATAATCACTTCAAGAGCGTACTGGGTAACAATAGCAATTTTTGATTGACCTATAGCCAACAAAATACCTGTTTCATGCGTTCGACCACCTATCCAGAAAAAGAGTGCCATACTCACTAATACAATAGCCGCGATAACCACAGATAACTGCAAGGTTTCAACCAATTTATTTAAGATATCGATACTTTTAGCATAGGTCACCAATGATGAGTCTTTGGCGGTTAGCTCGTACTTATCCCAAGGGATAGACTCCTTCTTAATAGCTTCTTGCAGTTTGGCTCCATCAACATTTTCTTTTGGAAAAATAGTTACTTTACTATATAACGCTTGGTCTTTTTTGTAGCCATATAAATCTTTGGTAAATTGTTCATCAGAAAATACCGTATTTTCTAGCATCTCATAAGGATTATTTGTTTTTCGAGTCGTATTTCCTTTAAAAATACCTACGATTTTTGCTTCTAATGGGGATTTATCCTTTGCATTTCTCAATGGATCTCGACCAAATGATAAAATATCTCCAACTTTGAGATGATTAATTTTAGCAAATTCTTCATGGACCATCATGACATGCCGATCAGTCGGCTCAATATGCCGTCCTTTTTTAAGGGTAATCATTCTAGCTGTAAATTTAGAATCATCCTTAGAATAGCTACTTCCATTTACGAAGAGAACCTTCTGCTGAGTTACTTCATTAGAACCTCTTGTCACCATTTTTTCCTTGGATAAGCTTGCATAAGCAGTTAAAGTACTATTGACACGAGCCACATTTGAATTTTTAGCAATTTTCTGAACGCTTTTCTCAGGAATTTCACCTGAACCGTATCCATCTCCAATGTTAGCTGTCTGGTTGCTAGCAATATGAAGCATGGTTTCACTGTGTTTGGAAAATTCTTCCTTAGAGGCATATGCTGCATTTCTGACCGCAATGCCACTAATCAAAGCTGTCGCTACCAGCCACAAGGTTAAAAAGAGAGTCAAACTTTTTCTTTTTTTACGACTAATATAAAGTAAAGATCGTTTTAAAATAGACATGATATACTCCTAAGACATTTTTGATAAAATTTGTTTTGGATGCAAGCGAGCAATTGAGTAACTAGATAGCGCAACTGCTAGAAAACTAATCAGTGTGCCAAGAAGATATAATCGAACAATATCTCCAAATCCAACTCTGATAGAAATCAAGTCAATTTTTTCGGTCATAAGATTCATATCCTGTACTGTTTGAGCTATTATCCCTCCATTTACCTGTGACAGCAATTGATTGGCAAGGCCTTGCCCCATAAGGTTTCCCAAGAAAATAGAAAAGATAAATGACAGCATTACAACCACTAAGACTTCAAGAAAATAGTGCAAGATGACTTGCCCCTTACTCATCCCGATAGAGAGTAAAATCCCTGTTTCCTTAATACGATTATTAATCCAAAAAGTCAGCATCAAAACAAGCAACAAAGTTGATAAGATACTTATAATAGTTAAAAGTTTAGAAACCAAGGCATGTAGTGTAAGAATATTTTGGAAAGATTCTCCATAGTAATCTTTGGCATTTTGTACTTTCAAATGTTGCCAGCGAAGTGGCCATTGTTTGATATTACTTAAAATTCCTTCTACCTTCTGGGAATCATCCAAACTCACCACCATACTCTGATAACCCACTTTTCCACTTAAAGTTGAAACCTTATCCTCGTTTGCTAAGACAGTATTGGATAGATTTTTTGAGGCAAAACTATCCTTTGCCTTGGGATTGACCGCAAATAGTCCTGAAATATTGAATGTTTGCTTGCCTAATTTAAATTGGTCGCCCACTTTCAAGTGATTTTTCTTCGCTAATTCCTCAGGTAGCAATGCTTGTGATGTTTTATCAGAAGTCAAATGTTTCCCTTTTACCAAAATTAACTGTTTATCTCGAAAAGCAGATAGAGGGGATGTCGCCTTATAGCCAAGCACAGTGAGAGACGAATGTTTTCTCTCTTCTACATGGGGATTTTTTACCAATTTCAAATTCGTTTTAAGGCTTGCATATGTATTAGCTTCAATATTTTTCACAATTTTTGCATTTTCAAATGCCTTATATACCTCTTTGGGCCATAGACCTTCTGCATCTGCAGAGAGATAAATACGACGACCTTGTGGCTCAATAATGTTTTTCTCTAGTGAGTTGCGGATCCCAATTAAACTAATTAAACAGGCCCCGATTGTTAAAAATACTACAAACAAAATAGCTGTTTTAACTTTTTTTCTCTTTAAGTAGCGAAGACTGAGTTGCCATATATTCAATCGTATATTTCCTTATATTTATATCAGCGGGTACTCCCGCTGATATAAAATACCTTTCATTATTTTTTTAATTTTGTTTTGAACTTAGATAAGTACTATCGAGTTATATATTTCCAAATATTTTGATGTTTTATATTATGTATAGACACAAATCAAAAAGTACATGGAACGACAACACTCGCTAATAACTATAATAGAAATCAGAAACTTATGCTCTATATTGGTGTTGACATTGCCAAAAACAAATATGATTTAGTCTGTATCAATGAAAATGAAGAAGCTATGATAACTAACCCCATTAAAATAAGATGATAAAAATAATAGTTGTGTCATCCAAACGAATGATAATTCATAACAAGATTCCTCCTTAATTTGATTTTAGTTTACCGTACTTATATGAAACCCATGTGAAATTGAAAAAAGAATCACAATTTGTGACTCTTTCTAATATTTTTTTAAAATTGAATCCAGAAATCCATACCATCTTCATAAGGTTGAAAATCATAGGAATACCCTTTTTTTTCAAGGAAAAACTTGACAATATACAATCCCATACCTGATCCCCCAAATTCCGAACTTCGACTTTGTTCTAAACGATAAAGCGGTTCAAAAACCTTTCTTAGATTTTCTCGAGGGATTGGCGAACACTGGTTTTTAATAGACAATTTTCCATCTATTAAGGAAACGAAAACCTTTCCACCAGTGGGTGTAAAATGTACTGCATTGGATAATAGATTAGAAAATATTTTTTCTAGCAAAGACCTATTACCAATTTGATAATGCTCCTCCAGTTGGCAATCAATTTGCAATTGCTTATTGCTTGCTAAAATACGATACTCTTCCAAACAATCCTTCAACAAACTTGCAAGAGACAAATTTTCTTCTTGGAGGTACTGGCTTTCATTGATAGAGTCCTGGGAGATGAGAATATTTTGAATCATTCTATACATTTTATCAATTTCCAACAAAGACGCATTCAAATACTTGTCACGGTCTTTATACGGACCAACATTAAACATCATATTTTCAATGACCAAGCGAAGACTGGTCAAAGGTGTTTTCAACTCATGTGAGGCCGCCCGCAAGAAGGTAATCCGATCTTCTTCCAACTGTATGATGTGTTCGTTTTCTTCTGCCAATGAATCAATGTTTGCCAGCAAACTTTCATACAATTCATTGATATGCCGCCCCAAAATATTAAATTCATCAGACCCTTTCACAGGGTAGCGCTCAAAGCGATTGAGGTGCGTCATCTCATTTGTCACCGCAACCATTTTACGAATAGGTCTAACAGTTAAACGTGTATAGATATATGAAAAAATCAGTGAGCAAATAATAGAAAATACTAGCGTGTAAGGCAGACTTCGAATGGTTGCTTGCCGTGCCTCTTTAATCGATGTTACATCCATCATCAGTTGTAAGATGACAGTCTGTGATTTGTCATTTTTAATCCTACGAAGTTTGGAAATCACATATTCCGATTGCTGAGCGGACTGGGGAAGAGCAATTTTTAAACCACTATTGGCCTCTTCTGAACTTCCAATATCAATGACCGTTGTATTGCCAAAATAATACTCTCTTTTATCCATCTCAAGAGTCACATTGACCATATGCTTTTGTGCATACGTCTCTAAAATCTTTATCATTGTTTCCTTGGACTGATTGTCCAGCCTATCTGCCAGGTAATCAATTTTTTTGACACTCTCAACCTCTTTCATATCTGAATAAATCCTTGGCATTAAGTAAAAAATACCCATATGAACAATAGCAATCAAGCATATAAAAAGTAAAAGAGTGGACATAAATATTTTCGGAAACAACTTAAGTTTCATCATAGCGATACCCTACTCCTTTCACAGTTGTTAAGCAATCTAGGTGCAGTTTCTTTCTTAAATTCTTGATGTAAACATCTATTACACGCTCGTATGGTACTTCAAAATCATCCCAAATAGCCGACAAGATTTGGTCGCGGGTCAGAACCAAACGTGGATGATCCACTAGGTAATGCAAAAGTTGAATTTCCTTTGTCGTCAAAGAGACTGCATCCCCTGCATAGTAAGCTTGAAAGGAATCAAAATCAACGCTAGCTTCCTTATACTGCCATAACTGCCTATCTGGAATGTCACAACGACGCAATAAATTCTCTATACGTTTCAAAAGAATCAACAAGGAAAATGGTTTTTCAATAAAGTCATCAGCCAACTCATCAAAGGAAGTAAATTGAACATGTTCATCTGTCAATGCTGTCAACATCAAGACAGGAATTTGACTAACCTGACGAATAGTTTTCAATACTTCCAATCCATCTTTCTTAGGCATCATAATATCCAAAATAGCCAGTGAAGACTGACCAAATTTTTCAATGGCCTCTTCACCATCTTTTGCTATTAATACATGATAACCACGGTCAGTTAAAAAAGCTGAAATCGCTTCTCTGGTTGCCTTCTCATCTTCAGCCACTAGAATTGTATAAGTCATATAATACTCCAAAACTTTTTAATCAAAGTTTATTATATCATCAAACAATTAAGAAAAGAGAACTCTACAAATAATTTTACATAAACGCTCATAAAAAGCTGTTACATAATAATCAAGTAAATTATTCAGATAAAAAATATTGCATTTGTGTTGTTTTAATAGTACAATATATTTAGTGAAAAATGTACAATAAGGGAGGGCTACAAATGAACCTTGAGAAACGAGGTGTCGATCATAAGCGATTAATTCATGTATTAACATTTGTTGGAATTATTATATCACTACTATTTTTTATTTATTTTAAAAGTCATCCTAACTTCTTTGCCATAGGTGGAACATTTCAAGAATATCTGACAAAAATGGGGATTTTTGCACCTTTTATATTCTTATTACTTCAAATTGTTCAAGTCATTTATCCTATAATTCCTGGAGGGTTGACATGTGTTTTAGGGCATGTTGCTTTCGGACCTTTTTTAGGTTTTATTTATAATACTTTGGGCATTTTTCTGGGTTCTGTAATAAGCTTTTTATTGGCAAGAAAGTATGGTAAAACATTTGTTAAATCATTTGTTTCTACTGAAATGTATAACAAATATATAAAATACTTGGATAAAGGAAAATTTTTTGAGCGATTTTTATTTCTTACATTTGCTTTACCTGGATTTCCAGATGATTTTCTTTGTATGGTAGCTGGAATTAGCAAGATGAAATTAAATAAATTTATTACAATTTTTCTAATTTCTAATCCTGTTACTTTGTATATTTATACAATTTTAACTTATCACGGAATAAAGCTAGTGGGGAATTTGATGTAATGATTGCGAAGAAACTACAAATAACTTAATAAAATTCTCTGCAGAAGCCTCTTTTATAACTAAAAATTTTATAAAATTTGACTTTTAACTACCTTATTGAACTATCTATTTTTATTTGTTAATGATATGGCAATAATTTACTTAATTTTTACTCAGAGATTTTTATTATGTTATTATCCACTTTTAGGATTTACGGCAACTGTTATAGATAGATTAAAAAGGCAACAGTTTGTCCCTCGATGAATAGAAACAATCAATAAAGTATCAACTACAAAGCCCTCACTAGGATTATATACCTAATGAGGGCTTTTGCCTTTATTTTCATTATTTTGTGGGTGAGGACAAAGTCCTCTTGGGTGTCTGTCCCTCTCTCATAATTTCCTTTGTATTCATATTCCAACACCGGCGATATATAACATTTACCACATGAAAAATTGAACTGGGATATATCTGTTGTCCATTTTTTTAAAGGTTCCGGTGTGTTAAAGTTTCTAGCAACTATGTTATCAGCAATTTTGCCTACTTTGCCTTTATATGAATGATATTTCTCCTTTGGGCGACTGACTATTAATCCGGCATCATGCATAAGAAACGTACAACTAATTCATATCTTTGTTCAACTGTACGATCTTTACACAATAAAGAATGTCTAAAATCATCAAAACCAAGTATATCAACATTTTTTTGACCACTGTACTATTCTTTTTCTAAAATTTTTTGTCCGATACCTTCTGGTGTCTCAACACATTTACCAAAATAATACATGTTTACTGTATTTAACTTAAACTTATAATTATATTTCATACAAAAAAACCTTTCACTAGACTATCCAGTGAAAGGGGGATATATTAACATATCACCTTTAAAAGTGCAGTTCATTTTATGTTTTTTACTCATTAGTAAATTGTTTTCTAACACACCCATCTCAAGTAAAACAACTTAATAAGGTGATGATGATAGCCAACATAGGCCAGAATTAAATTATTATATTTTTTCTTACTTAATCAGTTTATTAAACCAAATTAGTTGGATAAAAATGGAGTGATTAATAAAACTAACTAAAAACATAGCTAGTTTTCAGCTAAATTCTTTTCAGATGTTAAGATTAGAAGCCCAATAAAAAAATAAAATAACAATTCTATTGTAATAGCAAAAAATATTTTAAGTTATTAAAAAAATTAACCTGATTAAAGGGTATTTACTTTTACTTTATACAAGACGATTGCAACCCAAACCGAAATTAGAGATGGTAATACTAATAAAATTAAATCTGCAGGATTGGTTATATCTAACTTTTCTATAGTTAATTGTTTATTATTGAAAAAATTTACAGAAGTAATAAGATTATCAAATACAACTTGATATACTGTTACATAAATTAAACTCCACTGAATAATATATTCACATAGAGTTAATACTTGAACATCAATAGTAAATCTTGCTATTACAAATACGTTAATCCAATAAAGAATAAGACCATTTATAAGTGCGACTAATAAGACAAGTGAAAACAACGAACTTAGGTTGGATAATAAAAAATGATTCAAAGCTGTATAAAAAATTAAAGAAATAAATATGATAAACAAAATACTACATAAGAAAGTTTCGATTGTAACCATTATAGTGGCTTGAAGTAAATAAAATCTTTTTTCTCTAGTAAAATTGGAAAGAAAACCCGAGAAGATTACTATTCCTAGTAAAATATAATTTATCAATAGTAAATACCTTTCTATTTTAGAATGCTGTCAATTATAATCTGAATATCATCTCTTTTATCTCTATAAAGCAAGCTTTCATTCACTTTGGAAGCATGATCTGTAATTATCCCATCTACATTTGACAATACAAATTTATCTATGGATTCATCTGTATTAACCGTCCATACAATAGCTTTTTTCCCAAATTGGTGAATGGCATCAAGTTTTTCTTCGCTAACTTCCTGCTCTTCCATAATCAGAAAGTCAGCTTTAAGCTTACTGATATCACCAAGTGAAAAGAAATAAATATATCCTGTATCAATTTCGGGGTATTTTTCCTTAATATATTTAATAAGATTATAATCTAGAGATAAAATAGCAATATTTTTTTCCATACCTCGTTGTTTAACTAATTTAACGACATCATCAGCCATCTGCTTGTCAGCAGTTTTACCTTTTAATTCAATAAATAATTTGATTTTTCCTTTCGAAGCATCTAAGTACTCCTCTAGAGTAGGAATTGGTTGTGAGGCTCCATTTACATTAAATAGGTCATGAATTTTTAAATGTTTTACTTCACTAAGCGTTAATTCATCAGAAGAATTATTTTTACCAGTGACTCGTTCCAAAGTAGAATCATGATTGATAATATAGTGCCCATCTTTTGTGCGTTGTACGTCAATTTCACTCCAACTTGCTCCAAGTTTAGCAGCTTTTTCCATGCCCAAAATAGAATTTTCCGCTGCTAAGTCCCCTCCACCTCTATGTGCAATCACTTCAATTTTATGATTAACTTTAAATATTTCATCAAAAAAGACACTGGAAGTCATTGACAATATAAGATTTAAGAGACAAACTATTAGTAAACTAAGCCCAATTGAAAATTTTGACGTATACTGTGACTTTATAAACTTACTTTTATCAAGTTTCGTTGCTTTTACACTTTGTTTGAGTTTAATAGGATAACCATCTTTTTCATTAAATAGATAGAATAAATCAGTTAGTCTATAGCATACCAATGGAACTGTCATAAGAAAAACATAACCACCTAACTCTGTACCAGATAGTGCAATAAAAATAGCAAGAAATCGCTTAAGTAAAATGTGATCAACTTGTTGGGAAAGTGACAATAAGAAATATAGTATTCCCGTCAAGAAAATCACTATGCTACCATAAAGAAGAAGAAAGTTAATCACAAATTTCCTGATAAACTCCTTCCAATGCCTTTTCATTAACTGAGAAGATTTTTTTAAAGCTAATTTGACAGGTTTGTTGTCAATAATCAAAAAATGGAAAAAGAAAATATAAATAAGCGTAATAACAGCAAATAAAATAATAAGAGTTGTATACAAAAGATAATATAATGGATTTTCAAAAATTACATCTGTAATAAAATTTGGGATTTTAAATCCTTTAATTACAGATGCACTTAGTCCAAGCCCAACCCCAACTATAGGAATAACAATAGTGACATATATGATAGCAATCAAACCTGAAAAATTAAAAAAATATTTTAATGAATTGATACCTGCTATCAATAATTGACGAGCTGTTAAATTAATTCGTTTTTCTTTGATTAGTGCGCTCATAATAATAAAAGCATTAATATCAAAACCAATGAGTAAGAATAACAATACCAAAACAGCTATCAGTAACCCCAAGCCTTGAAAACTAAATAAAAAATTAATATAGTCTCCACTTGAAACAGCAAATCGCCCCGTTGATTCAATCAGTATTTTGCTAGATAGCTTAAAAATGGGAAAAACACTAAACAAAAGTATTACCTTTGTTAATAATTGATATTTAGTATATAACCAAATTATTTCTCCAAGGTAAAGTAGTTTTTGTTTTTGATTTTTTTTCATTTCATCTCATCTCCTTAAGACTCATGGTAGCTAAACAGTAATATTTCAATGTTTTTATAATGATAATCACGATACAATGATCAACTTCAATCTCACTTATATTTTAATTATGTGTAATCTCTATTATATCAAAAGTTTACTAGACTTGTGATACCAATTAATTTATAGATAACTTATTAAGATGCAAAAAATTCTCTTTTTATATTATTTTTATCATATTCTTGACATCTCAGAAATAAGATATAATCATTACTTAATCATGATGAATAGGTTACACTAAACTAGATAGAAATGATAAAGTCTTTTAAACTAAAGAAAATAGAAGAACATAATGACTAGAAAAGAAGGACCTCAATTTACTGATGACTTCAAATAACAACTTGTTGATCTTCATCTTCATAATGCTGGAAAAAAAGCGAAATGACATGATTAAGGAATACCATTTAACTTCCTCGACCTTTGATAAATGGATTAGCCAAACATAAGCAACCTACACTTCCAACTTCATGTCTTTATAGCGTTCACTCACAAACAAGAGTTTTGGGAGCTTATAATAACGTTCTAATGTCTGATAGTGATTAGCTGTAATGCGCTTCATGGTCTTCCTCCTAATCTAAAATCTTTACTTGTCCATCTTGATCAAATTGCATCAAAGCTGAATCTTCCAACTCATAAACCAACTACTCTGCTTCATCCAAAGTAATCTTCATATCAGAAATGAGATGATACATTACCAATCGACGAGCTATATCAATTTTACTTTGCATATTACCTCCTGAAAATAAAAAAGCTAGAACACTTAAAAATGTTCTAGCTGAACTATAATAAAATATGACGTATCTATTTTTTGTCTACGCAATCAACATCTAAACAGACGTTCACATCAATATATGATTTTTGAACTTTTTGATGTCAAATTCACTCTTTTCAATAAAGACAAAATGCTTGAAAAAGTGCTTAAAATAAAGGATTTTCAGAACTTGCTCCTTGTAGCAACACTACGCACTCTACATGATGCGTCATTGGGAGTAAAAATGTCCAGTGGACCTTTTTAGCATGGCGCCTGGAAACTAGAAAGCGCCATGAATTAGTTGCGTTTCTCTAACAAGCTCACACATTCGATATGATGCGTTTGTGGAAAAAGATCAACCGGCTGTACTTTCTTCAAATCATATCCTAGTTCTTGATAAAATTTGATATCACGCGCCATGGTTGCCGGGTTACATGAGACATAAGTGATTTTTTCTGGGTTCATGTCAACAGAAGCTCTTATGAAGCTTTCTGTTAGACCTTTTCTTGGTGGGTCGACTAAGATGACACTTGGTTTAATGCCTTCTTTAGACCATTTTTCCATGGCTACTTCTGCTGTATCTGCTACAAAGTGAGCATTTGTAATACCATTTAGATCAGCATTTTTACGTGCATCTAGAACAGCTTGTTCAATCACTTCAACACCGTAAACTTTCTTCACAGACTTAGCGAAGGATAACCCAATTGTGCCAATACCAGAATAAGCATCAATAACAATATCATCTTTAGTCAAATCTGAAAAGTCAATGGCTGTCTGGTAAAGTTTTTCAGCCATCTCTGTATTGACTTGATAGAATGATTGGGCAGAAATTTCGTAAGTGTTGCCAAGCATACTATCTGTGATAGTATCTTTTCCATATAGGGTACGGAATTCTTTTCCAAAAATAGCATTACCATTTTGGTCATTGATATTTTGGATAATCGAGACGACTGCAGGAAAAGCCTCTGTGATTTTAGCAATCATCTGATCAACACGGAAAACTTTTGGACGAGATGTCACGAAAATTAACATCATTTCACCTGAGTTTTGGCCACGACGGACAACCAGATTTCTGATTAATCCAGTTTTTTCTTTTTCATTATAAGGACTTACCTCAAAACGGACTAATAAATCTCTTGTGAAATTAATAAGGCGATCAATTTCTTTATCTTGAATCAAATAATCAGAAATTGGCAATAAATCATGTGAATTTTTTCTAAAAAAACCTGTTTCTAACTTGCCCTTGACACGACGAACTGGTATTTGAGCTTTATTTCTGTAAGCAAATGGATTCTCCATGCCAATTGTTTCAGCAACTTCCACATCAGAAATGCCTGCCGTTTTATAGAGATTATCTCTAATCTGTTTGGCTTTGAATTGCAATTGTTCTGAATAAGCTAAATGACCAAAGTCTGCAATTCCAGTTCGTAAATAAGCAATATCTAGGTCTTCATTACGAAATTCTGACTTTTCAAGATACTTTTCAACTTTCCCAAAACCAATCTTTTTATTTAATTTTAAGACACGCATCTCAATTTTTTCACCTGGAAGAGCATTTTCTACGAAGAAAACAAAGCCTTCATGCTTGGCCACACCAGAACCTTCATGGCTTAAATCTACAATTTCAACTGCTACAACATCATTTTTCTTTAACATCTTTTTTCCTTTTCTTACTTTAGTCTTGTCCACAAAAAAGAAGGGTAAGCTAAGTCCCCTTCATTATAACATATTTAACGCAAACCCATTCTTCTCAGTTGTTTTTGGTATTTAACAAAATCGACCTGAAGGGCTTGGCCTCCATACATGTCATACTCATCTATCCAATCACCATTTTCAGGAATGGTCACATGATCAACGCCCTTGCCATTCGAGATGACTGATAGGCCTTTTTGTGCCAGAAACGGAAAGGCAACATTGGTTGATGTTAATGCGTAAATTTTACCGATCGCTGCTGAACCTGTAAAAAGACTAGTTGGATTTTTAACTTGTGACATGATTGCTGTCATGACTTGTTGCTGACGAACTGTTCGCCCGTAATCCCCATCATCATCCTTACGGAAACGCGCATAATTTAAGAGGGTTCTGCCATCCATCCGTTGCTCGCCTACCTTAATGGTTTGATTAGGGACAACGCCATCTTTCATTTTTAAATCATCAGGAACTTCTACTGATGAAACTGCTTTGCCTGCAATCGTTGCAAACTTAGCATCAATCTTGACCCCATTAGGGAATAGGGTATCAATAGCTTCTGCGAATGTTTCAAAATCGACCATAACATAATATTTACAATCAATGTCATAATTAGCTTTCAGTGTTTTCCTGACTAAGTCAGCTCCTTTATGATGATCTTGCTCACCCAAATTAAAGGAGGCATTCAATTTCATATCATATGAATAATCGTTGTAACTATAACCCGGAATGTTTACAAGGGTATCCCTCATAAAGCTAACCATCTTTACTTTTTTATCCTTATTACCGACATTTACTACCATAATCGTATCAGTTCTGGCATCCGTCGATCCTTGGGTGACACGTTGATCAGAACCCAACACTAGAATATTAGTTCCATCTTTTGTATCTTTTCCATTAAATACTTCTGAAACTGCAGGCTTATAGTTCTTTTTATTACTAGAAATATCAAACATCCCTTTAAAGAACATGAAAATAACACCACAGCAAATCAACAGGAAGAAAGCAAGTAACAGTTTAAGATAAAATTTAAAGTTTCTCTTTTTCCTACTTTTTTGTTTATTACTTTTAGGTGACCGAGCAGCTGGGGAAGATGATATCACCTCATTTTGGTAATCACTCTGCCCATTCTCCTGAAAATAATAATTTGACAAAGGCTCTTGATAATCAACCGGAGGCATATCCTGATAGTTAGCATCAAATTGGGGATCAAAATTATTTCTTCTCGCACTTCTTGAGAGTGACTTTTCTTTAGGATATCGGGGTAAACCATTGGATAGAGTCTCTGTTTGATAGCTCTCATCTGACCAAACTTGATTTTGTTCTCTATTGTTGGGGTAGGATGGAATACCAGGTTCTACACTATATTCTGGATAATCATGTCTACCATGCCTAAATTGTGTCTCAAATGTTGGAGTTCCAGCATCTAATTTTGATTTTAAATACCGAAATTCTCGATTTTCATTCTCACTTAGATAATTGAGATTTCTCAGTAGGTAATAATATCTCAATTCTTCGTGGTGACTAAGACCACCATTACCATTTCTTGTCATACTACATCCATCTAAACTAATATATTATCTATAGTTATTTCTATTCTATCATAAACTAATATGTTTATTATAGCTTATCTTTATTAGATTGTCTTTTAAAATTCCTATTTCATCCAAGATAATTCCTATTTTTAGGAGAAGTCAAATTGTTAAATACTCTTAATAATATGAACTATTTCTTTGGGACTTCTATTATCGACATTAATAATTAAGTCTGATAGGCCCTCATACAGAGTCATTCGACGCTCAAAAATACCATGAAAATCTTCTTTAGAATTATTGAGAAAAAGCGGACGTTGAAAAACCTTATCATTTTTTATACGATTATATAATACCTCAAAGCTAGCAGAGAGGAGAATATTATTTTTGCGATTTGCTCTAAGTAGTACCCTATTCTTCTCACTGATCACGACTCCCCCACCTGTAGAGACAATAAAATCCCCCTGTTTAGACATTAATTCCTCTAGTAAGTCTGATTCAATTTGTCTAAAAGCAGCCTCACCGTGGTCAGTGAAAAATTGAGAAATAGACATGCCAATTCTTTCTTCAATAATAAGGTCCATATCCAAAAAATTATCATCTAGGAAAGAACCTATCGTTGTCTTTCCAGCTCCCATAAAACCTAATAATACTTTAGTCATTTCATTAACCTTTCTAAATCAACAAAGAAATTAGGATAACTTGTTGCAATTGCACTGGCACCTCCTAGTTCAATCTGCCCCTCACTTACAATCAAGTCAGCAATCATAGTCATCATGGCTAAACGATGGTCCAACTTAGCCTGTACATGACCTCCATGTAAGCGATTGGGGCCATTGATAACCATACCATCTTCTTGTGCTACAATTGCTACTCCTAAAGTCGATAAAATATCAGTTACCATAGCAATTCGGTCTGATTCCTTAACACGCAATTCTTCAGCATCCTTGATGACGGTCTGACCAGTAGCTTGGCTAGCTAAAAGTGCAATAATTGGTAATTCATCAATTAGACGAGGGATGAGTGCGCCAGAAATTTCTGTTGCTTTCAGCTGTGAATACTTCACTCGAAGAGTAGCGGACTGATTAATTGGATTAAAATCAGTTACTTCTATTTGTCCACCCATGGCTTTTACAACATCTAGTATACCTGTACGTGTCTGATTGACGCCAACATTTTTTAGTGTAATATCAGAACCCGGAACAATCAATCCAGCAACAATCCAAAAAGCAGCACTGGAAATATCTCCTGGAACTTTAATGTGTTGTGCTTTTAAGACTTGTGGACCTTGAATGGTCATTTCCTTACCTTGCACCGCAATTTCCCCACCAAAAAGACGAATCATGTCTTCGGTATGATTGCGCGTCAGTTCCTTTTCAATTAATTTAGTTTCTCCTTTTGTCTGCATAGCTGCAAGCAATAGAGCTGATTTTACTTGAGCTGATGCAACAGGCAGCTGATAATGAATTGGACTTAGTTTCTTTTGACCATGAATAACCAAAGGTGGATTGGCTTTATCTGACTGTCCACTAATTTTTGCTCCCATTTGAGTCAATGGTTTTGTGATACGATCCATTGGTCGTTTTGATAAACTCATATCTCCAAATAAAGTCACAGAGAAGGGTTGAGCAGCTAATAAACCTGCAATCAAACGCATAGAAGTTCCTGAATTTCCCATATCTAAGTGATGATTTGGTTGCGTCAAGCCATTAAAGCCCTTACCATAAACATAAGTAAGATTTCCATCTTGCTCTATCTTAACTCCCATGGCTTCAAATGCTGCCTTAGTTGCTTTCACATCCTCACTCAGTAATAAACCCTCAATAATACTAGTTCCTTCAGCTATGGCACCAAAAATGAGCGATCTGTGGCTAATTGACTTGTCTCCAGGAATAGTGATGCTTCCTCTGAGCCCTTTACTATCTAGTTGTCTTGCCATTTCTTTCCTTTCCGTAAGTCATTACTTCTATTCTACAGAAAAAAATAAGCTTTTCAAGAGAGAAAAACTTACTTTTTTTGATTTTGTTTGCCAAATCGCTTATTGATAACAGAAGCAATATCACTACTACGACCTTCTAGTTTACCTTGATCCAATTCTTGATAAGTCGCATTAAAAACAGCTCCTAAAATAAGAATTCTAGCTAAAAAGATAAACCATAACATAATAATGAAAATCATAACTGACCCGAAGGTCTTAATATCAACCATTTTTTCAACGTTTGCCACAACATAATGACCAATTAAATTACTTAAGAAGGTCATGACAAAACCTGTAAATAAAGCCCCAGGCATAATATATCTTATCTTCTTAATACGAATATTAGGCAATAAAAAGTAAAGTGCCATCAAACCAAGAAGTATGATCACAATAGTGACCGGTTGAATAAGAGTTAAAAATAATCCTGTAATCCCATCACTCAAGTGGTAATGTTTATCCAAAACTTGGATGGTTGCTTTTGAAAAAGTTGAAAAAATAAGCACAAAAGTTAGAAGGAAAAGAATAAAAATACTAGCAAGTAGTCCAACTAAATGACCTAGAAGAAAATCGCGATGCGGGGAAGCATCATAGGCTTTATTGATGGCCCTTTGCAAGGAAGTTAAACTTTTTGACATGGTCCATAATCCAGTAAATGTTGCAATCCCTAAGACGCCACCAGCTGGTTTTGAAAAAATATTGATAACAACTGAACGTGCTGACTGATAAATATCATTCGGGAGACTTTGTTTCATTAATTGAAGTAAATCCCTAATATCAATATTTAAATAAGGAAAAATATTAGCCGCAATAACGATCAGCGGAAAAACCGTTAGGATCAAGTAGTACGCGACTGCTATCGAAGATAAATCCATTTCCGCACTTTGAAAGTGCCGAAGAAAAGCCTGTATAGTCTCATTTTGAAACTTTGCAGAGACTTTTTCAAAGAATTTTTTATTCTCCATAATTAGTATGTTCTTTCTTCTCCTTGGCTAGTTAAAATGACTGGGCCATCTTTTGTGATAACAAATTGATGTTCATATTGACATGATAAACCACCATCAAGTGTTTTATGAGCCCAGCCTGTTTTCATATCTGTATCAATTTCCCAAGTACCAGTATTAATCATTGGTTCAATTGTTAATACCATTCCTTCTTTAAGACGTAACCCACGCCCTGCTATTCCGTAATTAGGCACCATTGGTTCTTCATGCATGGTTGGTCCAACACCATGTCCAACTAAGTCTCGAACAACGCCATAACCACGACTTTCTGCATATTCCTGAATAACAGCTCCGATATCACCAATACGGTTTCCAATGACAGCTTGTTCAATTCCTAAATACATGGCTTCCTTAGTAACATCCATCAAGTTTTTAACTTCTTCTGAAGGTTTGCCTACAGCATAAGCCCAACAAGAATCTGCCAAACCACCTGTGTAAGGTTCAGTCAATTTTTTCATTTGTGCAACATTGTTAAAGTCTAACTTAGAAACATCCACAATACTTTTGTCTAATGGTTCACTTAAAACAGTATCGACTTTTAATAGGTCACCTTCTTGTAAAATATAATGTCTCGGAAACGCATGTGCCACCTCGTCATTTAAACCACAGCAAGTCGCATATGGGTAATCCATGAGTTGCCCTTCAACACCAATTTGTAAAGGTAGCACATTTTCTTCTTTACAGCGTCTACGAACGTATTCTTCAACCTCCCACATATCTACTCCAGGTTTAATAATCTCACGTAATCCAATATGAATACTCGCAAGAAAGTCACCTGCTTTATCCATTGCTTCGATTTCACGTGCAGATTTTAATGTAATCATTTAAATGTGTCTCCTTAAAAATATTAATTAATTCGTGTAGAAACAACAGCCTTAGCAATTATTTGTTTCTCTACATACAGTTCTATATCAATCGTACCACTTCTTCTTGTTTCTGTAATAATCTTCGGATGAATTACCAATTGATCATCAATTTGAGCGGCATGTAAAAAGTATATCATCATTTGTTCAATAATAACATTTTTTTGATATTTTCGATTGAAAACTTTTAAAGTTATTTCTTTTATGATTTCAGAAACAACACCTTGCGTCAAATTTCCAGATTTGTCAATCATTCTAGGTTCAACATGAATTGAAAATATATTTTGATTTTCTTCCATATGGGCAAGTAAATGAGTGCTATAAGTGTTTTTAATTTCTGACTGATTGTTTTGCATATTTTCTAAAGCCAGACGTCTCGTTACAACACCTAATATTTTCTGATGGTCATCCACAACCGGTAACATATTCAAGTCTTCAAAAATCATTTTTTGGCTGACATTAGCTAGACTAGTTGAAGGAGTAGTCGTAATAGGACTTTTTGTCATTACTTCTTTTAAGCAAACCGTTGACTTTTGATCAACAACATCTCTCATACTGATGAAGCCTGTAACGGTTCCATCTTTTTTAATAACAGGAAAACGCACTTGTTTTGTTTTTTTAATCAATTGATTCAAGTCTTCAATTGTACCGTCTTCATATAAAAATCCATACCGAGATAAAGGTAGCATGATTTGGTCAACTGTTTTTAAATCCGTTTTTATTCTAAAACTCATCAAAGCGTGATTAATCAAGGTGGCCACTGTAAAAGTATCATGTTGACTAACCATAACTGGAATCCCTAGACTATCAGCTGTTTCAATAACAGCTTTTGAAATTGAAAAGCCACCAGTAACAAGAATAGCATTTCGACTTTCCAAGGCTAGTAATTGGATATGTTCTCGGTCCCCTACAATTAGCAATCCACCCTTAACTAGATATTTACTAACATTTGACTTTGTCATAGCCCCAATAAAAAATTTACTAAATTCATTTCCCAAACCTTCATGGCCAGCAACCACTTTTGAATCACTAATTCGTGCAATTTCAGTAAAGGTTAACTTATCAATAGAGACTCGTGATTTTTTTTCCACTCGAACTGTTCCACTTCGTGGTTTTGTCTCTACAATCCCACGATTCTCAGCTTCCTTAATGGCACGATAGGCTGTTCCATCACTTACATTTAAATGGTTAGAAATACTCCGAACACTAACTCTTTTACCAACGGCCAGTTTTTCAAGGTAATTCAAAATTTCCTGATGTTTACTCATATTAATATCCTACTTTTTTAGTTGATATGCCAAATATTGTCTAATGCGATGATTATATCTATCACTGCCTTTAAAGCGAGAAATACAGCGAAAGCCGGCATTTAAGGCCACATGCTGGCTAGCTTCATTTTCTAAATGTGTTAAAAGATTTAATTCCGTCAACCCCAACTCATCAAAAGCCAGCAATACAATGTTTTTCAAGGCTTCAGTCATGTATCCTTTATTTCTAAACTTTGCATTCATAAAATAACCAATTTCTGAGCTGGAGTGATGCTCGTCAATGTTTTCTAATCGGATAACTCCAATCAGACGATGACTATTCTTTTCTGTTATCCCCCATATCCCTAGCGGCTCCTTTAAAAAGGAATGCACAAATAAATAATCACTTTCACTCCTCTTTAAACAAACAGGAAACACAAAAGAAAGATTATCTTGATCACTACTAATTTCAAAAAAATCTGTTGTATCAAGGAATGATAATGGTCTCAACAGTAATTTTTCGGTTTCAAAAAAAGAATAGTGTGCTAAAGCTGTCCAAATCTCCATTCCTAGCCTCTTATATTCTAATAGTCACATCATTATAACAAATTATACCTATTTTTTCTATAACAGTTGCCGTTTTTTGCAAACTGTATTAATTCAGATAAAATGAAAAGTTAACGTCTGATAGCTACTCTTTAGATAATTTATGTAGAAAAAGGTACTTCTGCATTGCCTCATGTGCTTTTATTGAATCTCTACTTTTCATCGCAATTAATAGGCTTTCATAACTTAAAATAAATTCTGATTTATATTTCTGATAATCTGATTGATTTTCAAGCAAAATTGGAATTAATCTTTCAAAAATAAGATTATTGCTATACTTTGCAAGTCGAGTATGTAGGTCAATATCTAAAGCGATAATTCTGCTATCATTTGTTTCTATCGCTTCTATGATTTTAAAAACTAATGCTTCAAAATCTTCAATTTGTTCTATACTTATATTTTGTGAAGCTAATGTAGCAATTTGGGGTTCAATTAATAATCTAATCATATCTAAATCATCTAGAAAACTTTGTCTATCTTTAACTAAAGAAAAACCAAATGGGTCTTCAGAAACTCCCTTTTTAGGACTAATATAAGTTCCCGATCCTTGTCTAACCTCTAGAATGTTTCTTGTTACTAAGCTTCGCACAGCTTCACGTATTGTACTCCTTCCAACATTTAAATCTTGAGCAAGTTCAAATTCATTTGGTAATTTTTCACCAATTTCATAATTACGATTTAAAATGAGCTGTAATAAATTATCTGCTGTTTGTCCAACTAACGGTTTAACCATCTTAATTCCTTTCTTAAGATTCTTCTACTATTGTACAAAATTTACTAAAATATTCCAAAGTTATTTAAAATAGAAGTTTTTAAATCATCAGACAACTAAATTAAATTTGAGACAAAAAATATCACTTTATAAAATATAATGTCAACACATATTGCGTTTCAAATTAACAATAAAAACGAACGAAGATTGGTTTTAAACACTTGGTTTCTATCTTCATTCGTTTTTCGTCCACTAATTAAACTTTATACCAGACTCTTTGATTTTAATCTTCAATTAATTGAATATCCGCACCTAATGCTCTTAATTTTTCAATAATATCGGCATAGCCTCGTAAAATAAATTCAATATTAGTTATTTCTGTTCTGCCTTGGGCCATTAGTCCCGCTGTTACCAAAGCTGCACCTGCTCTTAAGTCAGTAGCCTTAACTTGAGCACCGCTCAATTGATTTGGACCATGATAAACTATTTTCCCGCCTTTGAGTGAAATATCTGCTCCCATACGAGCCATTTCAGGAACATGATTCACGCGCTTTTCATAAATTGTGTCAACTATTGACCCCATCCCTTCTGCTGTTAACAAAAGTGGCGTAAGTGGTTGTTGTAAATCAGTTGCAAAGCCAGGGTATGGAGATGTCTTGATTGTTACAGCTTTTAACTTATCTTGCTTTTCCACATAAATTGAGTCTTCTTCAACTGTCATCCGAACACCCATTTCTTCCAGTTTTGCAATAAAACTTTCCAAGTGTTCATATAAAACATTGGTAACTTTTATACCTGTCCCAATAGCAGCAGCCATAGCAATATATGTCCCAGCTTCAATACGATCAGGAATAACCTGATGCGTTGTTCCACTTAATTGTGAAACACCTTCAATAGTTATGATATCCGTTCCTGCACCACGGATATGAGCACCCATGTTATTAAGAAGCGTTGCAATATCAATAATTTCAGGCTCTCTAGCTGCATTCTCAATGACCGTTTTTCCTTTTGCTTTTGTAGCAGCTAGCATTGTATTAATCGTTGCTCCTACACTAACTGTATCCATAAAAATATGGGCACCGTGCAACTCACCCTCATTGATAGCTAGATGCATATTTTCACCAACATACGACACAGTCGCACCCATTGCTTCAAATGCTTTCAAATGTAAATCAATTGGTCTCGGACCTAGATCACAACCACCTGGTAACCCTACCGTTGCCTGACCAAAACGCCCCAAAAGACTACCATAAAAGTAATACGAAGCTCGCAAACTATTAATTTTCCCAAATGGAATTGGTTGGCTAATTACAGTTCTTGGATCAATAGTAAGGGAATCATTTTGGCGTGTAATCTTAGCGCCCATTAATTCCATAATTTCAATTAAACTGTCAACATCACTGATAGCAGGCACTCCATCCAAGGTTACAACATCATCTGATAAAATGATAGCTGGAATCAAAGCAACCACACTGTTTTTAGCTCCGGAGACAGCTACTTCCCCTGCTAGTGGTTTTCCACCATTAATAATAATTTTCCGCATACTTCCTAATCTTTCCTATACTTGAATTCAACCTTATCATTTTATCATAATTTTAGAAACATTACAAACTAATCACTCTTATCACTGACTAACACTACAAAATCAAAAAAAGGAGCCCGAAATAAGGCTCCTAAATGCTTTTTTTAAATTGATAAATAGTTTTTTAAGTCAGTAACTTTATCACATTTTTCCCATGGCAAATCAATGTCAGTTCGACCCATGTGACCATAAGCAGCCGTTTGACGATAGATCGGACGTTTCAAATCTAGCATCTTGATAATACCAGCAGGACGTAAATCAAACAATTCACGAACAGCTTCTTCAATTTTGGCTTCAGGTAGAATAGCAGAGCCAAAAGTATCAATACGAACGGACACAGGATGTGCCACACCAATTGCATAAGCTAACTGCACTTCCGCCTTCTTGGCTAAGCCAGCAGCGACAATGTTTTTAGCAATATAACGCGCTGCGTAAGAAGCAGACCGGTCAACTTTAGTCGCATCTTTCCCAGAAAAGGCACCACCACCATGACGTGAGTAGCCTCCGTAAGTATCAACAATAATCTTGCGCCCCGTTAACCCAGAATCACCTTGTGGTCCACCAATAACAAAACGACCAGTTGGATTAATGAAGTACTTTGTCTCATCATCTAATAACTGACTTGGGATGACAGCTTTGATAACTTTCTCAATTAAATCAGAGTGAATTGTTTCATTTGTAATATCTGGATCATGTTGCGTAGAGATAACAACTGTATCCACACGAAGTGGTTGATCATTTTCATCATATTCAACAGTTACTTGTGATTTAGCATCTGGTCTCAAATAAGTTAATTGATTTGATTTTCTCAAATCAGCTAATTTCTTAACAAGCTTATGCGATAATGAAATCGGCAATGGCATGAGTTCAGGTGTCTCGTCTATAGCAAAACCAAACATCAACCCTTGATCACCTGCGCCAATAAGATTCAAATCATCATTATCTTGACTTTCACGAGCTTCCAAGGCTTCATTAACCCCTTGAGCAATGTCCGAGGATTGTTCGACTAGTGAAGGATGCACGCCTACAGAGTCAGCAGAAAAACCATATTCAGCCTTTGTATAACCAATTTCAGCAATGGTATCACGTACAACACGGTTAATATCAACATAGGCTGACGTTGATATTTCTCCAAAAACATGAACAGACCCTGTATAAACAACTGTTTCTGCTGCTACGTGAGCATCAGGATCCTGAGTGAGTATTTCGTCTAAAATAGCATCTGAAATTTGATCCGCGATTTTATCTGGATGGCCTTCCGATACAGATTCAGACGTAAATAATTTACGTTCTGACATAAAAATGTCCCCCTTTTAATAAAAGTATATGGCCAAAAGCCTTCGCAAGAAAAAAATTAACTCAGCATATTTTTTAAACAGCTACTATATAAAAAAACAGTTACTTTAGTGACGTTTTTTAGTTGCGAGTCAAAAAGTTACAAAGCACTAGTAGTTTTAACTACTACCTTTTCGGGACTAATTAACCTGTCTATTGTACCATTTTTAATGTAATTGACGAAGCATTTTATAATATTTTTCCAAAAGTTTGTATTTTCTTTATCTTTTCATTAATCAAAACTTGAAATCTTTGGTCAATATACTATACTAGACATATGAAAACTTCAGAAAAAATATATCATATTTTACAACAATCAGAATCCTATTTGAGTGGCGAAACACTTGCTGAACAATTACATGTTTCACGAACAGCAATTTGGAAAGGGATAAAGTCTCTAGAAAATCAAGGTATTGAAATTCTAGCCTCAAAAAAAGATGGCTATAAAATTATTAGTGGTGATTTACTGTCTGCTCAAGAAATAACTGAGCAGCTTAAGATTGCTGTTACACTAAACGAATCCAGTATTTCTACCCAGTTAGATGCCAAGAATGCTCTTGTAAATAACCCAAGTGCCCCACATCTTTACATTTCTCCTAGTCAAAAACAAGCAAAAGGACGTTTAGGTCGTGATTTTTATGCTTCAAAAAACGGTGGCATTTATATGTCTCTCCATCTGAAACCTAACAAAACCTACCAAGATATGGAACCTTACACCATGATGGTGGCATCAAGCATCGTCAACGCTATTTATAGACTTACTGGTATTGAAACCCAAATCAAATGGGTCAATGATATCTACTTAAAAGATAAAAAGATCGCTGGTATTTTAACCGAAGCTATTACTTCTGTTGAGACTGGATTAATTACCGACATTATCATTGGAGTTGGACTGAACTTTCATTTGACAGATTTGCCTGATGAACTAAATAGTATAGCGACTTCACTTTTTACTGAGCAACCAACTATTACAAGAAATAAATTGATTATTGAAATCTGGAAACTCTTTTTCCAAATACCTATACAGGATCATTTAAAAGTTTACAAAGAAAAATCACTTGTTCTTGGAAAACAAGTGACCTATATGAAAAATAAACAGGTTGTAAAAGCACGTGCCATAGATATTACTGATCAAGGTTATCTAGTCGTTGAAAGAGAAGACAAACAATTGGAAACCTTACATAGTGGTGAAATCAGTCTTTCTTCTTGGCATGTTTAGTTGCTTCAATCAATTTCTTTGAAAAATTTGTAATGGCATGGACTTTTCTTAAATCACGGTAGAGTAAAAATCCCCAAAACAAGGCAAAGAAATAGTCACCAGAAAGTATTGAATCGTTAAAAAAATAAGTCTCAAAGGCACATAAAAGCGCCATAAAAATAAATTGTCTGATAGTCATAGTTGTATTTTACCAAAAAAAAGAGAATTCTACGAAGAATTTTCTTTTTTATTAATCTTCAACGCGATTAATTTTTTCCAGAAGGAAATCAAATTGAGGTGGCACCAAACTCTCCTCTACCACCTTATCTTCTGCAACAGGAGAATTATCTTTCATTTTTTTTGCAAATTCACTACGAATCTGATTAAAGTCTGACCGTGGAACCGCCAAAATATGTGGTGTAAACCCAGCTGCTTTACTCATGATATTTCCAAACATGTCATTTAAATCCGTACGGTTCATGGCTTGTTCAGCATTAAAGGCAGCCTCAAAAGCTAAAATAGCATTTTCACTATTAGCAAGAACAGGCTCCGATCCCAATAATAAAGCTCGATCTTGAGGGGAAATACTATCTAAAATCTCATTCCAAACAGATTTCAAGGACTCTAAATACTGTCTCGATTGTTCACTATCTTGAACGGTTTCTTCCATAATTGTGAAAATCTTTTGACGGTCTACTTTATATGAAAAAGATGCTTTTGAAACTGGTTTGGGCTTGCTAGAACGATGTTGTTTCCCTGAAGCCATTTCTGCCAAGGCTTCTTTCAGCTCATTCACCTGAAGTTTTAAAGCATTAATTTCTGATAACAAATTTGTGGCATTGGGCTCATCTGCTTTCAATGGACTTAGCTGAGCTAACTCAACTGTCATCATTTCAGCATAAATTCGAGGGTGAGAGCCACGCTTTATTTCCTGAATATGCTTTGTGATAATAGCAATCATTTGAAAAATAGACTCTCGCGAAACAGCTAAGTTAGCCGTAAAATTAGCCGTTTGATAACTACTTTCAGCACCGCTCTGAACCATCAATAGCTCTCTTAAATAAGATAACAAATCTGTAGCAAAGCGACTCATGCTTTTACCGTTATCAAAAATAATTTCCAAATTTGATAGAGCAGCCTGTGCATCTTGATTGATAACATTTGCAACATAATCATCCAAAGCTAGAATACTGATTGACCCCGTAATCTCTTCAGCAATGGTTAATGTAATTTGGTTATCAGGTGATAAGCTTAGAGCCTGATCTAAGATAGATAAGGCATCACGCATTCCACCTTCTGCACGCCTAGCAATTAAGCCTAGGGCTTCTTCTTCATAAGCAAGCTTCTCCATAGTCACTATAGAGATTAAATGGTCTTTGATATCCTTTTGTTTAATAGACTTAAATTCAAAGCGTTGGACACGAGAAAGAATAGTTGCAGGAATTTTATGAAGCTCTGTTGTCGCTAGAATAAAAACAACACTTTCAGTTGGTTCTTCTAGAGTTTTTAACAAGGCATTAAAAGCACCCGTAGAAAGCATGTGAACTTCATCAATAATATAAACTTTATATGTCGCACGACTAGGAGCATAGGTAGATTTATCACGTATTTCACGAATTTCATCAACACCATTATTTGACGCTGCGTCAATTTCAATAACATCTTCTAAACTACCATTTGTAATATCATGACAAATATCACATTGATTACAAGGTTCTCCATCTACTTGGTTTGGACAGTTCATCGCCTTAGCAAAAATTTTTGCTGCACTTGTTTTCCCAGTACCTCTCGGTCCTGAAAATAGATAGGCATGACTAATTTTCTTGGATTGTACAGCCTGCTTCAAGGTTGTCGATATAACAGATTGTCCAACTATTTCATCAAACGTTTGACTTCTGTATTTACGATATAAAGCTTGATACATTATTTTTCCACTCCAAACATGTCAAAATTAAATCGTGTTTTTTCTAAGAGGATAGCCACAAATTCTTCCAGGTAATCTTTATCTATTTGATCGTAATCACCAGTGGCAGAGGAATCTAAATCTAATACTCCTACCAGTTGGCCATCTTTCACCATAGGAACAACAATTTCACTCATAGCCCGTGAATCACATGAAATATAATTACTATGTAATCTAACATCATCGACAATGATGGTTTCTTTTTGGCTTGCCGATTGGCCACAGACACCTTTCCCCATGGCAATATGGACGCAAGAAACGCCTCCTTGGAAAGGCCCAAGGATTAATTCATTGCCGTTATATAGGTAGAATCCAGTAAAGACTGAATTCGGTAATGTCATATTTAGCAACGCACTGGCGTTCGATAAGTTCGCTAAAGGGTTACTTTCAGTTGCAAATAAGCCTTTAGCTTGAGCAATCATCAATTGATAGTTTTCTTCTTTTAGACTTGTTTTCATGGTTCCTATTATACCATAAGGATGGTTAGAAGGTAAGTATTTCCTCTGTTTTAAGAATTCAAAAACCCATACCATAAAATGATACGGGTCCCTTATAGCGATAAATGATAACTTAATACTTAAGATAGAGCCAATATAAGAAATATATGCCAATGAATATGGAAAAGATCCCCAGCACCCATATCAGTTGAAAGTACCATTTTTGGGTTTTATGGTGAAATAAGTTTCCGCCTAAAATCGCACCTATCCCTCCAAAAAATAAAGCAGTCAGTAACAACGTTTTTTCGGAAATCCGCCAATCTCCCTTAATAGCTCTGCGTTTGTCGATACCATACAAGGCAAAAACGACACTATTCCACATGACAAGAGCGCCAGCTAATGCTAGGAACATATCTTCTCTCCTCTAATTAATCCCTATCGTTTAGGATACTTGCAATTTTTGTTGTAATCAAATCAATTGCAACAGTATTACTCACTCCTTCTGGGACAATAATATCTGCGTAGCGTTTACTTGGTTCAATAAATTGATGATACATTGGTTTTACTACTGTAGTATATTGTTCAATGATACTATCTAAACTTCTGCCGCGTTCAACCATATCACGTTTGATACGACGAATAATTCTAATATCATCATCTGTATCCACAAACAACTTAATGTCCATTAAATTTCGCAAACGTTCATCTTCCAAAACAAGAATCCCTTCAACAATAATGACGTCTTGAGGTTCTTGTCGAAAAATTTTATCACTTCTTGTATGTTGCGTATAATCATAGATTGGAATATCTACTGGCCGACCCTTAAGTAATTCTTTTAGTTGCTCAATCATAAAATCAGTTTCAAAAGCAAGAGGGTGATCGTAATTTGTTTTAACGCGCTCCTCAAAACTTAAATGAGCTTGATCTCGATAATAAGAATCATGCTGTATCATAGCAATTCTTGCATTCGGGAAACTACCTAAAATAGCTCGAGAAACACTGGTTTTCCCCCCTCCAGATCCACCTGTTACACCAATAATGATGGGTTTTTTACGCATCCTACACTCCAAATCTAAAAAAGTCTTCTGTATATTTTACCAAAAATTAATAGATTTTTCTATAAGATTTTCAACAATCTTACTCTTGCTTTATAGGTGACTATCAGAAATCATGTTATAATAGAGATAGTTACAATTGAAAAGGATAAAAAATGATAAAAGAATTCCCCAAAGTTTGGCAAGACCAACTGGAAGCAAGTCAAATGACTACTCTAACAGATATTCAGCAGTCTGTTTTTGAACCAATTCGTTCAGGAAAAAATGTTCTAGGAATAAGCCCAACAGGTACAGGCAAAACCTTAGCATACCTCTTGCCGACACTCCAAAAAATCAAAAGTAAAAAATCACAACAATTATTAATTTTATCCCCTAATACTGAGTTAGCAGGACAAATTTTTGAAGTTACCAAAGAATGGGCCGAACCAATTGGCTTAACAGCACAATTATTTATTTCTGGAACTAGTCAAAAACGTCAAATTGAGCGCCTAAAAAAAGGACCACAAATAATCATCGGGACACCAGGACGCATTTTTGAATTAATTAAATTGAAAAAAATCAAGATGATGTCTGTTGATACGATAGTCTTAGATGAATTTGATGAATTGCTGAGCGATTCACAATACGGCTTTGTAGAAAAGATAACCCACTACGTTCCTCGCGACCATCAGTTTATCTATATGAGTGCCACTAATAAACTAGATCGTGCTAGTATCGAACCGACAACTGAGATAATTGACAAATCAGATCAAAAGCTTGAAGCTATCAAACATTTCTATATTTCGGTTGAAAAACGTGACCGTTTAGATCTGCTCAGAAAATTTTCAAATATTCCAGATTTTAGAGCTCTAGTCTTTTTCAATAGTTTATCAGATTTAGGTGCTGTCGAAGAACGTCTGACCTATGCTGGTTCTACAGCCGTTTCATTAGCAAGTGATGTCAATGTGAGATTTAGAAAAACTATTCTAGAAAAATTCAAAGATCATCATATTGCACTATTATTAGCTACAGATTTAGTAGCTCGTGGTATTGATATTGATAATTTAGAATATGTTATTAATTTTGAAGTAGCGCGTGATAAAGAAAATTATATACATAGAGCTGGTCGTACTGGACGAATGGGCAAAGAGGGGGTTGTTATTACTTTTGTTAACCATCCCGAAGATATTAAGAAATTGAAAAAATTTGCAAATGTCTCCGAAATTCAATTACGAAATCAACAATTATATAAAAAATAGAATCCTCGGATTCTATTTTTTTAATGTTGACCTAGCAATTCAGAAAGTGTGACACACTGATAACCTTCTTTTTTTAGGTAATCCAAGATAGTTGGCAATGCTTGAAGACTCGTTTGATGAACATCATGCATTAAAATGATGCCACCTGGATGTAATTGCCCTTTGATATTTGCCATCATTTTTTCAGTATTATGATTTTCCCAATCTCTAGTATCGACAGTCCATAAAATTTGTCTCATACCAGAAGTTTTTTCAATTCGATCATTGGTAGCACCGTACGGTGGACGTAAATAGGTTGGCTTTTTCCCAATAACCTTTTCAATAACAGTATTTGTATTATCAATTTGTGTTTTGACATCCTGAATCGGAATTTTTGTTAAATCAGGATGATCCCAAGAATGATTACCAATTTCTGAACCACTATCAACAATTGATTTTACGATTGCTTCATTTCCCGTAACTTTAGAACCTAACATAAAAAAAGTAGCTTTATCTTGATATCTTTGTAGTGTAGAAAGTACCTGTGGCGTCGTGAGAGGATTTGGTCCATCATCAAAGGTCAAAGCAACTAATTTTTTGGGATGTAAAGCAGCTTCTTCAGCTTTCTTTTTCTCTTGATAATCTAGGTAGTCTGTCTTTAATTGTCCAGTCAAATAATTAGCATCTACAACATTAAATAACTCTTTTACGGGTAAAATAATATTATCTTTTAAAACGAGATCTTTCATTTTAAGTTGATAATTATCACTGATTATCCGATCTCTTTCATTAAGCTTTGAATACTGACTAATATCAAAAGATTTATCAGGATAAGTTTTACTAACCACCTTATTAATGTCATCTAAATGTCCAGATACCAATTCAGATAGGTAAAATGGTTGAAAATTATGTTTGACATGGTAATCACTTATAACCTGATCACTTACTTTTTTTAGACTCATTAGATTAGGTTGGTAAACAACCTTATGAATTTTTACCTGACTGATACCTTTCAAAGGTGTTGGTATAAATTCTGGTTTGATAAAAATATACTGTTTCTTGTTCTTAGTCGTTTCATATAGACTAACTGGTAAGTTTTCATGATAAAAGGCTTCATTTGATTTTGTTGGAGCAAAATAATAGTAAGATACCTTATCTTGCGTCATAATTTTTAGACTCTTAAAAGGTGAATGACTTAGGTTATTAATGTTTTCTCTTTTACTAATCTTTTCGGCATCGTTCTCAATTGACCAAGTTCTAAAAACAATAAATCCAATAAATAGTAATATTAATGCCAATACACTGACGAATAAATAGGATAACTTTTTCATCACAAACTCCTTTTGCCCTATTATTATAACACAGCGCCTCTTAATTGTAACTTAAATCCCTAATGTTTTTGTTAGTCTTTTTGTTAGTCTTTTTTTAATATTGTCAAAAAATTAAAAAGCCTAGAGACTCTAATGAGCTTCTAGACCTGGATTGAACTATTGTAAGGTTACTTTATTCAATATCAAACACAATTGATTTAAGATTTGTCATCGCATCAATAGAGTATTTAACACCTTGAACACCAGCTCCAGATTTTTTAGCTCCCAAGAACGGGAAATTATCTGTACCACGTTGTGTTTTATTGTTAATATGAACCGTTCCAACTTCTAATTTTTCACCAATTGCGAAGGCACGTGGAAAATTAGAAGTAAACACTGATGCTTGTAAACCATACTCAGAAGCATTTGAAATGTCGATAGCTTCCTCAACAGAATTAATACGAATAAATGGTAATACAGGACCAAACGGTTCCTCCCAAGCAAGACGCATATCTGTTGTAATATTATCAAATATAACTGGACAAATCAAATTGCCTTCACGTTTGATATCCGTAATAGCTTTAGCACCTTTGTCAGTTGCATCATTGATAAGAGCTTCAACAAAGTCAGCTGCCTTAGTATCAATCAAAGGTGTAATATCAGCATTTTCTTCAGGCATACCAATCGATAATTTTTTCACCAAAGCATGAACATGCTCAATTAACTGGTCGGCAACTTTTTCCATTACAAGAACTCGTTTGACAGCTGTACAACGTTGTCCTGAATAACCATAAGCACCAGCAACGATGTTTTTAGCAGCCATCTCAAGGTCAGCATCTTCTAAAACAATAGCTGAATCTTTACCACCTAGTTCCAACATAATTGGACGCATACCTGCTAATTGACCGATACGCTCTCCAACAGGAGTTGATCCTGTAAAGTTAATAAAGTTTACCGCTTCATGCTCGACAATATAATCACCAATAACTGATCCACGACCTGTAATAGTGTTGAAAACTCCGGCTGGTACACCAGCCTCAGCAAAGGCCTCAGCTAAAAGCAATCCTGAAATCGAACCTTGTGTTGGTGGTTTAAGAGCGACAACATTACCTGCGATCAAAGCAGGAGCAATTTTCGAACCAGCTAAGTTTACTGGGTAGTTAAATGGTGAAATTGCTAGTACAAGTCCAACAGGTTCATGACGAACAATTGCGATTTTTTTCTTGCTTGCTGCTTCAAAGCTTCCGCCTTCAAGAACTTCACCTTCCATTCGGATGCCTTCTTCAGCAGCATAGTTAATAATTTCTGCTGTACGAACAACTTCACTTACTGCAGCTTTATGGCCTTTAGCAACTTCTTTGGAAAGTACTGAACCGATTTTTTCAGCATCACGTACCAAAATGTCTGCAGCCTTATGTAAAATTGCTGCGCGTTCTACATATGATAGCGCACGCCATTCTTCAAAAACATTTTTAGCTGATTGGTAAACAAAGTCTACTTCTTCTGTTGACATTGCTGGAACAGAACCTAATTCTTCACCAGTTGCAGGTGCATAGATTTTAATTTCATTTTCTGAAAGTTTCCATTCACCATTAACAAGATTTTTGTATTGTTTAGTCAAAATGTTATCTCCTTTATTGATAATACATCTATTCTATCACTTTTTGACGATAATTCAAACATCTGACACGGCAATTGTCTGAATATTGTTAACATTAGTTCACAAAAAGAAGTTGGTTACCCAACTCCTTCTATTTTATTATAAATATTCTTTAGAAAGTTCAAGAACTTCCTCTGCAGTTGAACATGTTGTTAAAGCACGTTGTGCATATTCTTGCATCTTAGATGTGTCTAAAGTCTTCATTAAGCTACGCGTACGAAGTACTGAAGTTGCTGACATTGAAAACTCATCTAAGCCCATACCTACTAAAAGTGGTACAGCTTGTTGATCTCCAGCCATCTCACCACACATACCAGCCCACTTACCTTCAGCATGTGCTGCTTTGATAACATTGTTAATCAAACGTAAGATTGATGGATTATATGGTTGATAAAGATATGAAACTTGCTCATTCATACGGTCAGCAGCCATTGTGTATTGAATAAGGTCGTTAGTACCAATTGAGAAGAAGTCAACTTCTTTTGCAAATTGGTCTGCAAGCATTGCTGCAGCAGGAATTTCAATCATAATACCAACTTGGATATTATCTGAAACTGCAACACCTTCAGCAACAAGTTTTGCTTTTTCCTCATCAAATACAGCTTTAGCGGCTCTGAATTCTTTAACCAAAGCAACCATTGGGAACATGATACGTAGTTGACCATGTACAGATGCACGTAGTAAAGCGCGAATCTGTGTACGGAACATCTCGTTTCCTGTTTCTGAAATAGAAATACGAAGGGCACGGAAACCTAGGAATGGGTTCATTTCTTTTGGTAGGTCAAAATAAGGAAGTTCCTTATCTCCACCAATATCCATTGTACGAACAACAACTGGTTTACCATTCATTCCCTCAAGTACAGCCTTGTATGCTTCATATTGCTCATCTTCAGTAGGGAAATCTTGTGAATCCATATATAGGAATTCAGTACGGTAAAGACCAACAGCTTCTGCACCGTTCTCATTAACACCCTCAACATCTTTTGGTGTTCCGATGTTAGCTGCTAATTCAAAGTGTTTACCATCTGCTGTAACTGTCTCAGCATCCTTAAGCAATGCCCATTCAGCTTTTTGCTTAGCATATGCTTCACCAGCAGTTTTAAAGGCAGAAATTTCTTCTTCACTAGGATTGATAATGACTTCACCTGTAATGCCATTGACAGCAATTACATCACCATCATGAACACGTTTAGTAATATCATTTGTCCCTAGAACCGCAGCAATTTCAAGAGTACGAGCCATAATAGCAGAGTGACTTGTACGACCACCAATATTTGTTACGAATGCTTTTACAAATTTTTTATCAAGTTGTGCTGTATCTGAAGGTGTCAAATCATGTGCAATCACAATAGACTCTTCATCAATAGCAGCTGGATTTGGTAGTTTAACCCCTAATAAGTGTGCAAGAACACGTTTTGCAACGTCACGGATATCAGCTGCACGTTCTTGCATATATGGATTATCTTCCATACCTTCAAAAATCGTGATGAACATATCTGTAACTTCTTTTAAACCAGTTTCAGCATTTGTTTGTTTAGCACGGATTGTTTCTTTAATCTGACTAATCATCTCAGGATCTGATAACACCATTAAATGAGCATCAAATACTGAAGCTGCTTCTTCGCCTAAGCTATCTACTGCTTTTTCGCGGATAACAGAAAGCTCGTCTTGTGAAGCTTGTAATGCAACATCAAGGCGAGCTTCTTCTGCATTTGTATCTTCGACTGTAACAGTCTCGAACGACAAATCCGGTTGAACAAGTAGATATGCTTTAGCAACTGCAACACCATCTGAGGCTGCGATTCCTTTAAGCATTTCTGTCATTTTCTTATGCCAATCCTTCTTTTGTCATTGTTTCTTCGATAGCTGCGATTGCGTCATCAGCATCAGCACCTTCAGCTGAAATAGTAACGTCAGCACCTTGACCAACACCAAGACTCATAACGCCCATGATTGATTTAAGGTTAACTGCTTTACCTTTATAATCTAAAGTGATATCTGAAGCAAATTTGCTAGCAGTTTGTACTAGTAAAGTAGCTGGACGAGCGTGAATTCCTGTTTCTGCAACAATGTGAAAATCTTTTGAAGCCATAGTATGGTTCTCCTTTTAATAGTTGTGTATATTTGAGCCATCATATGATAACCCTTACAATAAGTGATTATAGCATATTGTATTTTAATTTTCAAGATTAAATCTATCGCCTGAGGAAAAAGCTATTTAATTTTCTGCTTTTTTTTCAATTTTTCATTATGTTTATTTCACTCTAATAGATCAAGCTTTACTCTCACAATCGCTAGTGTTTAGATGATTTTACAAAATTTTTTCTCAATCATAAGAAAATTGTGTTAAAACTATTATTGTCTATTTTCATCGCAAAAAATTAGTTAACCTAAATTTATGATTTGACAGAAAAAATTGATTAATTTTAGATTATCAGCGTCACTCCGCCATTCTCACCCGGCTACACAATATATAGTTGTTATAAATATAATCAACCCCAAAATATTGTGTTTTTTTCGGAGAAAAATCTTGCTTTTTAGATGCAATTTTTATATGCTATTATTATTGAAATTCTCTTCCGAGAATAATTTAAAGGAGCAGATAGTATGATCACAATTTATTCAAAAAATAACTGTATGCAATGTAAAATGACCAAAAAATTTCTTGACCAAAACGGAGCAACTTATCAAGAAATCAACATTGATGAGCAACCTGACAAAGTTGACTATGTAAAAAGTTTAGGATTTGCCTCTGCACCAGTAATCGAAAGGGGAGACACAGTCTTTTCCGGATTCCAACCCACAAAACTAAAAGAACTAATCAAGTAATTAAGGACATAAGAGAATGAGTTTAAAAGATATTGGCGAAATTTCTTACTTTCGCTTAAATAATGAAATTAACCGTCCTGTTGATGGTAAAATCCCTCTACATAAGGATAAAGAAGCTTTAGAAGCCTTTTTTGAAGAAAATGTAATCCCAAATACTAAACCCTTTGCCTCAATTACTAAGAAAATTGAGTTCCTTTTAAAGCATGATTACATTGAATCAGGATTTATTGAAAAGTATACAAAAGACTTTATTGAAGAACTTGCTGATATTATCAAAAACGAGCAATTTCAGTTCAAATCCTTTATGGCTGCCTACAAGTTTTATCAGCAATATGCTTTAAAGACTAATGATGGGGAATATTATTTAGAGAGCATTGAAGACCGTGTTATGTTTAATGCGCTCTACTTCGCTGATGGTAATGAAGAACTAGCAAAATCAATTGCAATTGAAATGATTAATCAGCGTTATCAACCAGCTACTCCTTCATTTTTAAATGCGGGACGTAGTCGTCGTGGAGAATTAGTTTCTTGTTTCCTAATTCAAGTTACTGATGATATGAACTCAATTGGTCGCTCAATTAACTCTGCCCTCCAATTATCAAGAATTGGTGGTGGTGTTGGTATTACACTTTCTAACTTGCGTGAAGCTGGAGCTCCTATTAAAGGCTATGCTGGGGCAGCTTCAGGTGTCGTTCCAGTCATGAAATTATTCGAAGACAGCTTCTCTTATTCCAACCAATTGGGACAACGTCAAGGAGCTGGGGTTGTTTATTTAGATGTATTTCATCCAGATATTATTTCTTTTCTATCAACTAAAAAAGAAAATGCTGACGAAAAAGTGCGTGTTAAAACCTTATCACTTGGGTTAACTGTTCCTGATAAATTTTATGAATTAGCCCGTAATAATGATGACATGTATCTCTTTAGTCCATATAGTGTGGAAAAAGAATATGGTATTCCATATAACTACATTGATATTACAGCAATGTATGATGAGCTTGTTGCTAACCCTAAAATTTCAAAAACAAAAATTAAAGCGCGCGATTTAGAAACTGAAATTTCTAAATTACAACAAGAATCAGGCTATCCATATATCATCAATATTGATACAGCTAATAAGGCCAATCCAGTTGATGGTAAGGTAATCATGAGTAACTTGTGTTCTGAAATTCTACAGGTTCAAAAACCAAGTATTATCAACGATGCTCAAGAATTTGTTGAAATGGGAACAGATATCTCATGTAACCTAGGATCAACTAATATCCTTAACATGATGACATCTCCTGATTTTGGTGCTTCTATCAAAGCAATGACACGTGCACTAACATTTGTCACTGATTCTTCACAAATTGAAGCTGTGCCTACAATTAAAAACGGTAACCAGCAAGCACATACCTTTGGTTTAGGGGCGATGGGGCTTCATTCTTACTTGGCTCAACATCATATTGAATATGGTAGCCCAGAATCAGTTGAATTCACTGATATTTACTTTATGTTAATGAATTACTGGACTTTGGTTGAATCGAACAATATTGCTCGCGAAAGAAAAACTACATTTACTGGCTTTGAGAATTCAAAATACGCTGATGGTAGTTACTTTGATAAATATGTGACTGGTCAGTTTGTTCCTCAGACAGAATTTGTTAAAGAGCTTTTCAAGGAGCATTTTATTCCTCAGGCATCAGACTGGGAGGCTTTACGTCAAGCTGTTCAAAAAGATGGTCTCTATCATCAGAACCGCCTAGCTGTCGCTCCTAATGGTTCAATCTCATATATCAATGACTGCTCTGCTTCAATTCACCCGATAACACAGCGAATTGAAGAACGTCAAGAGAAGAAAATTGGTAAAATCTACTATCCTGCAAATGGTCTGTCAACAGATACCATTCCTTACTACACATCTGCTTATGATATGGATATGCGTAAAGTTATTGATGTTTATGCAGCCGCAACGCAACACGTTGACCAAGGTTTGTCACTAACACTCTTCTTACGTAGTGAATTACCAATGGAACTTTATGAGTGGAAATCTGAAAGTAAACAAACAACACGTGACCTTTCAATTCTACGTAATTACGCCTTTAATAAAGGGATTAAATCAATTTACTACATCCGTACATTCACTGACGATGGCGAAGAAGTTGGCGCTAACCAATGTGAGTCATGTGTGATTTAATTGGTTAAGAAGTAATGATGCTATAGCACTATTACTTCGACCGACTGTCGTAGAAGTATTTCTGTTTCACCATTACTGATACAAATTATTTCTGCCAGTAGGACTTTGGTCGGTTCTACTGGTTTATCTCGTTATTCGTAACGCACTGTACTACTCTTTAGGAGATCATTTTTCTATGACTACATATTATGAAGCAATTAACTGGAATGAAATTGAAGACGTCATTGACAAGTCGACATGGGAGAAATTAACTGAACAATTTTGGTTAGATACTCGTATTCCTTTATCAAATGACTTGGATGACTGGCGTAAATTGCCTGCCAAAGAAAAAGACCTTGTTGGAAAAGTCTTTGGTGGCCTAACTCTTCTAGATACTATGCAATCTGAAACTGGTGTTGAAGCGATTCGTGCCGATGTTCGTACACCACATGAAGAAGCTGTTTTGAACAATATTCAATTTATGGAATCCGTTCATGCAAAATCGTATTCATCTATCTTCTCGACTTTGAATACCAAAAAAGAAATTGAAGAAATCTTTGACTGGACTAATAGCAATGAATTCTTACAGAAGAAAGCTAAAATCATCAACGACATCTATGAAAACGGCGATGCCTTACAGAAGAAAGTTGCCTCAACCTATCTAGAAACATTCCTTTTTTACTCAGGTTTCTTTACACCTCTGTATTACCTAGGAAATAATAAACTAGCTAATGTGGCTGAAATTATCAAATTAATCATCCGTGATGAATCTGTTCATGGGACTTACATTGGTTACAAATTCCAACTTGGCTTCAATGAATTATCTGAAGAAAAACAAGAAGAATTTAAAGAATGGATGTATGATTTACTTTATCAATTGTATGAAAATGAAGAAAATTATACGAAAACACTTTATGATCAAGTGGGCTGGACTGAAGAAGTTATGACTTTCCTTCGTTATAATGCCAATAAAGCATTGATGAATCTCGGTCAGGATCCTTTGTTCCCAGATACTGCTAATGATGTTAACCCGATTGTAATGAACGGTATCTCAACTGGAACATCGAATCATGACTTTTTCTCACAAGTGGGTAATGGCTATCTCCTTGGTTCAGTAGAAGCCATGACTGAATCTGATTACGATTTCGGAAAAGAAGAGTGAGAAAAACCTAAAAAGGTTCACTAGACCTTTTTAGTCTCACAAGTCGGTAATGCTTACTTACTTTGATCAGTCAAATCGATGACTGACGATGATCACAACTATGGCCTATAGAAACAAATCCAAACAGTATGCTAAATCTATTTTAAAAATTAAAAAAACAAGTAATTAATCTACTTGTTTTTTTAATTGCTTTCTTTTTTTAAGTTATAATCTTTTTGTGATCACTTCATCACTAGTTTTATTCCATTTGATGTTATAAGACAAGTCACTCTTATCATCATTTTTTTAGATAGTAGGAATACTGCAATTTCTAAATTCTTTCTATGCTACTAACCTTTTGTTATAATAAAGTCATGTCGAAAAAAATACAATATATACTAAAGTGGACAGTATTACTTGTGCTTACTGGGATAAGCGCCGGAATTGCGGCTAGTTTAATGATTTTTCTAATACGAGTCATCCAAGAATGGAGTTTTGGCTTCACTAGTGGAAGCTTTGATGATCAGATTGCATTGATCAATCCCATTAGACGGTTCATTTCAGTTTGTCTGTCAGGTTTATTAGCAGCCTTTGGATGGCATTATTTGAGTAAATACTTAAATCCAAGCCCTACAATTACAGAAATTGTTCATAAAGATAAAAAACCGAAACCCTTCGCCAATTTCCTGCACGGCCTCCTTCAAATGGCAACTGTTTCAATGGGATCACCATTAGGACGAGAAGGCGCTTCTAGGGAAGCAGCTGTTGCTATTACCGGAAGCTGGTTACAATTGTTTAAGCTTGATAAAAACCAAAGCATTTTACTACTGGCCTGTGCATCAGGAGCTGCCCTCGGTGCTGTCTATAATGCACCACTAGCAACGATTGTCTTTATCATGGAAAACATTCTTTTAAAATGGAGTTGGAAAAATACCTATGCTGCGACAATTACCTCTCTTGTTGCAGTAGGGGGCGTCAATTTACTATTTGGTAGTGAAATCCAATATCAACTTCCGAACCTTAATTGGAACCTTGACCTCATAATTTGGGCAATTTTTGCCGGAAGTTTCATTGGCATCATAACCTATACATACAAATTACTTTTAGAATCCATACCTAAAAGAGATCCAAAATCGAAGTCTTATCTAATCCTTGTGCCACTTTCATTTCTAATTGTAGCTAGCTTGAGCATCTCCTTTCCCCATATCTTGGGAAATGGCAAAGCAGGACTCATTTACTATTTCCATCAACCGTTTTCAGCCAGTTATTCACTTCCACTGTTTTTGGCCAAAGCCTTAGCAGTTTATCTTACCTTTTATGCAGGTGCATATGGTGGTAGAATTGCACCCTCAATGATGATGGGCGGAGCTTTAGGATTATTCACAGCACAATTGGCTAATATAACATTTAACAGCCATGTACCCATCCAATACGCCATTTTAATTGGTGCAGCCCTATTTCTGGCAATGATCAACAATATCCCAATTGCAGCTATCTTATTTTTAATTGAAATTACAGGGCAACCACTTTTAAACAGTATCCCAGTTTGTCTAGGAATGACCACGGCTTATCTAAGCGTCTACCTCATCAAACAATTTGCCAAACAAAAAAAGTAGAAAAGAGTAACTTTTCTACTTTCAGAGTGAAGACAAAGTCCATGTCTTCACTTTTTGATATTTTTCTAAAGTGGCTCGGACTTGGTATGCTCTCTTTCTGGTTTCAAGGAGAGCAGATCAAAACGTCCACTGGACCTTTTGATTCTTCG
>NZ_JBRUGD010000002.1:0-222506 GCF_053206145.1 Streptococcus hongkongensis | reverse complement strand
AGACTATAAAAACCGACTTGATTGCGATTGTAATTAGGATTTTCTTTGTGAAACATAGGGAGCACCTCACAAGTATTCTTATCAATTCTATTATACTCCCAAGAAGAGAAAAACGTTGACTTATTATTACGAATGAGATATTTTTCCCAGTGGCATAAGTGGCTAAGTCCAATTTAGAAAAGCCACGACGGAATTTTTTAGACAGGGGCTAAAAGATTAGTAATGGAATTCCGAAGAATCAAAAGGTCCAGTGGACGTTTTGATCTGCTCTCCTTGAAACCAGAAAGAGAGCATACCAAGTCCGAGCCACTTTAGAAAAATATCAAAAAGTGAAGACATGGACTTTGTCTTCACTCTGGACATCCCAAATTTGGGATGTTTTTTTGTTTGTCAAAAAAATAAGATATGCTTAATTGACATGAAAGGAGATATCATGCAAAAAACATTAAAATTCGTGAACTTAAATTTTATTTTTATTGCAATAGAAAGTCTGATTACAGCAATATTTATGGCACTATTTTCAATTCAGTTGGGTAAAATCATTGATAATATTAGTGACAATAATTTTAACTTATCTAAAGAAACAGTGATTTGTTTTTTATTCTTAAGCATTTGGGGAATCAATCAGCTGTTATTAGATTATTGTACTGAAAAATTTATTCAAAAAAAGATGATTTCTATAAAAAACTTTTTGACTTACCAATTTCTTCAAAAAGAGTTATCGAATAATAATATAAGGGGAGAAAAAAAGTATCTTAATAATGTAACAAAAAATATGGATATATTGTCTGAAAATTACTTCACATCTATTTGTAGTATAGTGAGTCATAGTTTTTCGGTATGCGTGAGTATAGTGGCGATAATATCAATTGAATGGAAGTTAGCCTTTTGCTTTTTCATTATATCTTTAATGACTATAATGATTTGTCAAATGCCAGGCTATTTAGTAGTGAAAAAGACAACTATTTATTCTCAAGCTAACGAGAAGTTTTTAAATTATTCAAAAAATTTTGCCACTGGATTTGAACAAATAAAGCTATTAAATATTGAAAATTTCATCTTAAAAAAAATAAAACAAATAAATAGCGAGTTTGAACAAACAAGATTTTCATATAATTTTTCAAAAGACTTTGTGAGCACTTTTACCATGTATGTCAGTTTTTTTTCTCAACTAATATGTATGGCTGTAGGAGTTTATTTTGTAAAAAACGGCATGTTAACTATTGGATTACTTATTTCATGTATTCAATTGTTAAATGGAATTTTTTCGCCTTTGCAACAAATTATGTATTTTAGAAATCTAATTTCCTCAGTAAAAGATATAAAAAATGAAATTAACTTATCTGATTTAACAATACAAGATGTAATCTCTGAGAAGCAGAAGAAACGTATAAATCAAATATGTTTAGAAAATATTTGTTTGAAAATATATGACAAAGATATATTAAAAAACTTCACTTATTCATTTGAAACAGGAAATTCATATGCTATTATCGGTTCTTCTGGTACTGGAAAATCAAGTTTGGCTAAACTAATCCTAGGTTATTATAATTCTGATGAATACAATGGTGAAATTGTATTTAATACTGAGGATGGGGAACAATTGTCAGCGAAACAAGTTTATCATTCAATTGCTTATATTTGTAGTAATCAATTCTATATTGATGGAAGTATTGAAGAAAACATAATATTAAAAAATATAAATAAGAAAGATAAGTTACAAAATTTGGCAAATGAAATCAAGCTTACTGACAAGTTACTGGCAAAACAAATAAAAGATACAGATAATTCCTTATCACAAGGTGAGAGGCAAAAAGTCGAATTATTAAGATTTTTAATTCATGATTATCCAGTTTATATTTTCGACGAGCCAACGAGTCATCTTGATCCTGAAAATACTAAGTTAGTTATTAACTATATTAATTCAATAAAAGATGCCATTAAAATTGTAATTACTCACGATCAAAGTCAAGAAAATTTGAGTCATTTTGACCATATCATTAGATTTCCATAATTGAAAGGAGGTGAGTCAGATGGAACAGACTATTATTTTAGACATGGAAGAAATCCGTGATGAAAGAGTTGTAAATTGGAACTTCATCTAATTTACTTTATTTGCAAGATACTTTGTATCTTGCTTTTTTATGGAGGTGAAAATGAAAAATGAAATAACATACCCAATTTGGAATAGGGATCGAATATATTATGATTGGGAAGAAGATAATTTAAGAATTGGATCAGATGATGTTGATGTAACTGAAATAAAAGGGAATAGACTTTTTTGGCAAGACCTTATTTCATTATGCGATGGTTCAAGAAATGTAAAACAAATTTTTTCAGAAATCAATTCAAAGCATCATATCTCAAATGAACAATTAGAAAATTTTCTTGTGAAGTTCAATGAAAAAAATTTCATTGAACTTTTATCTAGTCCGAAGCAACACAATGACTTTAATCAATTTTTTGATTCCTCAATGTTATATTATTCAAGTGAAGGATTGGGAGGAAATGATTTATTATCTCAATTACAAAAAATGAAAATTACTATTTTTGGGTGTGGTGGGGGAGGGTCGCATATTGCTTTACAATTAGCAAACTTAGGTGTAGGAAGTATTCATTTGGTGGATTCAGATGTTGTCGAACTAAAAAATATTAATAGACAAACAATGTTTTCTATAAGTGATATTGGTTTAAAAAAGGTTGAAGTAACGAAAAAGAAAATAAATAATAATAACAAATATTGCAACATAACGACAACTTCTAAAATGATGATGACTATCAATGATATCGAAAAACAATTACAGGATGCTGATTGGGTGTTTTGTTGTATGGACTTTCCACCTTATATAGCTCAAAGACTTGTAAATAAAGTCTGTTTTGAAATGGAAGTCCCTAGTATTTATGCTTTCAGTCAACGAAGTGCAGGGAAGGTTTTAATTGTAAACCCCAAAGATAATAACTCAGCTTGCTTAGATTGTTTATTATGTAAACATGATAGCGAGCACTTTCAAATTTTAGTGAATAAATTTTTAACAACTAATCAAGAACTTGGAACAGCCACAGTTCTCTCTAATATTTATTTACTTACTTCTTGGATTGTAAAAAAATGGTTAAATCAATTAATAAAAAGTGACTCATCAAATTTGAATACATTATTTCGATTTGATTTTGACAGTTTTGCTGAAGAGAAATTTGATACTTTTAATAAATCTGAATTGTGTCCGACTTGTCAAAAGAGTTTGAATAAAAGTAAGTTATGGGAGGTATTATCGATTGAATAATCAAAATGTATCATTTATTTCTAAAAGTAATTGTAAATATGCTTATTTTTCGATAATGTTTTACAGTGGTACAATTATTGAACGAAAAAACCAACTTGGAATAACTCATTTATTAGAACATTACCTCTTATCATCAGGAGAAGTAAGTCTAAATTGTATGTTTGAGGAAATTGGATTTTTAGTGACAGGTTCAACTTCCAGAGAATATTTGAATTTTTCAGCTTATTGTTCTAAGGAAGATTTTGTAGATATGTTTTTAAAATTTCAGAATAGAATCTTTTTCCCAAATTGGAATGAAAAGTATTTGATGTTAGAGAAAAAAGTAGTGATGAAGGAGCTAGTAACAAAAAATAATCTTCAAACTAAGATATTTGAAGATTATTTTTGGGGGAGTGATATTATTGGAAAACCTGAAACGATTAACTCAATTACTCTTGATGAATTAATTGAATTTCATAAGGAAGTTATAAAAAATGGATATTTTCATATTAATATTATGGGAGATAGAGAATTAGAAAGAATTTTTAATTCTCAACAGTTTTCAATTTTAGACATAAAAAACAAAAAACAAGTAATTTGTAATAGGCCTGAATTCTCTACAGGTAATAAAATAAAACTAACTAATCTAAATCAATATAATCAAATTATTATTTCTTATGAACTTAGTCATATCGAATATACAGCAGAAAACTTTTTATCTTTAGCTTTTATTACCGCATTACTTACTGGTTTAAAGGATTCGAAGCTGAATAGTGAACTTCGAGAAAAAAATGGAATAGTATATCAGGTAATTTCCTATCCAATTATTTATGAATCTATTTTACTTTATCAAATCAAAAGTACGGTTGAAAGAGAAAATGTCACTTCTTATTTAGATATTGTATTTAACTTACTAAAAACAATTGAATTTTCCGATGATTATTTTAATATTTGTAAACGAAGAATAGGGATAGAGATAGACAGTCAAATTAACAATTTTGGCCTCGAGCTAATAAAGTTACATAATAAAAATTCTCTATTTAATTTTCCAAGTTTAAATGAACTAAAAGAGTGTCTAAATGATTATTCAAACGAAGATTTACATGATTTTATTTCGAAGGATCTGTTTTTAGAAAACAAGAAATCTATTATCTCTGATTCTTAATTTGTTTATATTTTATGTATGTGAAATCATCTAGAGTTTTCATTATATTAAGAGCAGTTTTCATCATAGAATGCCCTTTAGTTTGATCGGATTGAAAAATAAGTTTTCCTTTTAAAAATAATAATAAGGTTTTTCCATGATAATCTTCAACAAATAATATTTTCTTTTCTAACTCATTCATTAATGATTTTGCTAGTATTAATTTATTTAAATCTATAGATTTTAGCACACATTCTACAATCAGTAATATTAATGCTTGTCTATTTTTTTCAATAGGGATGTGTTCATCGAAATGATTTAGTATTTCTTTTAGATAAGTTATGATAATTCCCAAATCTAGGATGTTAAAACAATTATATAGAAGTATAATTTCAAAATAACCAAATCTTTCAACTGAAAATAAATAGTTATTTAGAAATAGAATGTCTTCTTTCTCAATGTTAATACCATTACAAAATTGATTTTCTTGAGCTTTAATCATTATAACATTTAATCTATTGAAAGTTGAGGGAAATTTTTTGTTCCTTTCATCTAGCTTGTTTTTTAAAGATTTTATTTCAAAACAATTTGGTTTCCTTGTATTTGTTTTTATTTCGAAAATTAAATCATCAAAAAACGAGGGAGATTGTTTGTTACAAATAATCAAAAATTCTTCAAAAGATAGTCCAATTGCTTCTAAAAGGTAGAACATCTTTTGAAATGAAATTTCAGATTCACCTAGTTCAAATCTTGAAATTTGTGATTTAGAAATTTCTTCACTCGCAAGTGAGTTTAAAGAAATAGATTTTTGAAGACGGAGTTCTCGAAAAGTTTTACCAAATTTCATTATTCACCTTATTTGTTTTTTTAATACATTATACTATAATAAGCAACAAATTAAAATAATTTTGAAAACACGCCATTAATTTCAAGATTAAATCTAAAAGAAAAAAGTATTATACTTATAGTAACAATAATACTTTTAGTATTTCTTGTTCTTTAACGAGCTCCTCTTCATGTTTTGCAAGTAGGAAGTAGCCTACTGCTGAGAAGGCAGAGAGAGCAACTACGACGACGTATGACCAGAACCAACCTAAAATAGGCATTAACCAGTTTGCTCCCATATTACCAATTAAATATGCTGTTACCCCAACAAAACCAATGACAGTACCAGCAACATTAAGAGGTACAAAGTTAATTGTTAAAATATTGACAATTAATTGAGGTCCATAAATGAGTGAGCCTAAAATTCCGGAGACTACTAATAATAAAATGTAATTAGGTGCGCCACTGACTGTCATAGATTCATAAATGAAACAACACCGGCCATAATAAAGAATCTAATTGTACCAATTTTTGCCATTTTGTTTGGGTATTTAACAGCAAGCCTAACAAAAATCAATGATCCTGGAATGGCTACCCATTCTAAGATAGAGATGGCAAGATGAATTTTTGCTTAAGGTAAATTGGCAACTTCAGTAAGGTAGATTGGCCTCTAATCTTCAATACCAAAACGCACAAAATATAAGGCAACATTGACTACAGCAACCAATAGTAGTGAAGGATTACAAAAAACATATTTCCAAATTAACTGCCAATAAGATAATGAGGATTTTTCTTCCTCGGAGGCAACGTTTGACTCACCAGCCTCACCATACATTGTACGTAGAGAATCTAATCCTTCTGATTCAGAATTAGATTCTCCGAATTTCCAACAGATTGCTGCAAAAAGAAGTATAAAAATTCCTGGAATAAGAAAAGCTAATAGGATATTGCCTGAACTTGGAACAACTAGACCTGTACTTGTAAAAAATGCTATTGTCAATGGGAGTAGAGCAGATCCAGTATTTTGTGGAATATTCTATCCTGCAATTGCCCCACCTCTTGTTTTGTTAGGGAAATAATTAGCTATCATTGCTTGTGGAGCTGGAGCAAGTGCACCTTGAACGGATACCACAAAGAAATAATAAAATGCCTAACGTTATCATAGATGTGTGAAAAAAACCAATTAATATACAAATTAATGCAGCACTTGTAGCTAAACTGGTAGCAAATAGTTTTTCGTAAACTAACACGGTCGCAGAGTGCCCCCATATAGAATTTTGCTAATCCGTATGAGACAGTTAAGCAAGATAATAGTGTAGCAATCTGTGCTTTATCCCAACTATTAGTTACCATAATAGTATTTGACATGAGTTTGAAATTGTTACGTACTAAGTAGGCACAAACATATCCAAAAAATGCAATTAAAGAAGACAACTTTCTGTCGTTTTAAAAAATGAGCAAATTTTTCATTCTGTTCTTGTTCGTAGTTCCTAATCATAAGTGTTCTCCCAAAAAATAATAAAAACGTTTTATTTTTTTTATTTAATTGTCATAACAATTAAAAACTTTAACAAATAATTAAAAAATGTCAACGCGTTCACTGCTTATTTTCATTAGTCTGTATTATTAGTAACTATTTTTACATCATTGATTTCGTAAAATAGCATACGTTAGTTAGGCAATAATCATTTAGAAAGTTCAGAGTGAAAATAAAGAGTTTTCAATTTGATATTATTCAATTGGAATAGCCCTTTTTGCGCCTAAATGCGTTATTTTTGTTATAATAAGACTAACTTATGAAGAAAAGGAAGACCAATTTGCAAGATTATTCTACCGAAATTACTTTAAACCATCCAGATGATTTATTAGCGCTTTTTGGCACGAATGAGCGCCATCTAAAACTAATTGAAAATCATTTAGGGGTGATTCTTCATGCCAGAACTGAACGTGTTCAAATTGTTGGTGATGATCAAGAGAGTATTGAAATTGCTAAACTAACAATTCAAGCCCTTCTTGTCCTTGTTGGTCGTGGTATGATTGTTAATACTTCTGATGCGGTGACAGCTTTATCCATGGCAGAAAATGGGACAATTGATAAGTTTGTTGCACTTTATGAAGAAGAAATTATTAAAGATAGCTATGGCAAGCCTATCCGTGTTAAAACTTTGGGTCAAAAAGTTTATGTTGATAGTGTCAAAAAGCATGATGTTGTTTTTGGAATTGGTCCAGCTGGAACAGGAAAAACCTTCTTGGCAGTAACATTGGCAGTAACAGCACTAAAGCGTGGACAGGTAAAACGAATTATCTTAACAAGGCCTGCAGTTGAAGCAGGTGAAAGTTTGGGCTTTTTACCTGGAGATTTGAAAGAAAAAGTTGATCCTTATCTCAGACCAGTCTATGATGCCCTTTATCAAATTCTGGGTAAAGAACAAACGACACGGTTGATGGAAAGAGAAACGATTGAAATTGCTCCTTTAGCTTATATGCGAGGACGAACGTTAGATGATGCTTTTGTCATTCTAGATGAAGCACAAAATACAACGATTATGCAAATGAAAATGTTCTTAACGCGTCTTGGATTTAACTCTAAAATGATTGTTAATGGCGATATTAGTCAGATTGATTTACCTCGTAATGTCAAATCAGGTTTGATTGATGCTAGTAACAAATTAGGACAGATTAAAGCCATTGATTTTATTCATTTCACAGCTAAAGATGTCGTTCGTCATCCAGTTGTAGCTGACATTATCAAAGCATATGAGACTGATCGCGCCAGCGATTCACCAAAAGAAGAAGATAAAATAGAGAAAAAGTCTGGCCTTACCACTTATGAGGTAATAGGACAAGAAGCCTCGGATAAAGAAGAATAGTAAAGGTCGGCCCAGAAAAACTGCGATGTTTTTAAGCCGATCTTTTTAGATAGGAGTGCAAATGGATAAGATTTTTAATGAAATAATGGCTGATAATCAGAACAAGATCTATACTGACCAAGGCATTAAGCCACTCTATGCAGCACCAGAGACTGCCAAAATTATCATTGTTGGTCAAGCCCCTGGTATCATTGCCCAAGAGACAAAACTATATTGGAATGACCGTAGTGGGATTCGCCTTCGTGAGTGGTTGGACGTTGATAATGACACCTTTTATAACTCTGGCCTCTTTGGAATTATCCCGATGGACTTCTATTACCCCGGAAAAGGCAAGTCGGGTGATCTTCCTCCGCGCAATGGCTTTGCTGATAAGTGGCATGAAAGGATCCTAAAAATGATGCCTCATGTAGAGATGCTTATTTTAGTTGGCCAGTACGCTCAAAAACATTACTTGGGGAAGGATTGCAAGAAAACACTGACAGAAACAGTAAAGTCCTATGAGGAATACCTGCCAACCTATTTTCCACTGGTCCATCCCTCACCTCGTAACCAAATTTGGATGAAGAAGAACCCTTGGTTTCAAGATCAGGTTATTCCGACTTTACAAAAACGAGTGGCTGACATTCTAAAAAAACAGTAACATTAGTCCTTGAAATCGTTTTAATTAGCGGAACTGGTTGAGAAGACACAAAAAACTAGGCTTATATGATATAATAATATAATTAGTAGAATCAAAAGCTATTGAAAGGGTAAGGATTTATCGGCTCCAATGTGCTATTTGGGGATTTGAAATCCTTGATATCAAAGATATGTATATTGAGATGATTGATGAAACTGGCCAAGTTTCTCAAGAGATTATGAAGCAAACAAAAGATTTGCTTGACTTTGCAGCAACTAAAACTGGAAAAGACCAAAAAGAAATGTCCGTTACATTTGTGACAAACCAACGTAGTCATGAATTGAATTTAGAATACCGAAATACGGATCGCCCAACGGATGTCATTTCATTGGAATACAAACCTGAGACACCAATTCTTTTTGATCAAAATGATATGGATGCTGATCCGGAATTAGCTGAAATGATGGCTGAATTTGATGCCTATATAGGCGAGTTGTTTATTTCAATAGATAAAGCGAAAGAACAAGCTGAAGAATATGGACATTCATTTGAAAGAGAAATGGGTTTTTTGGCTGTTCATGGCTTCTTACATATTAATGGGTATGACCACTACACACCTGAAGAAGAAAAAGAAATGTTCACGTTACAGGAAGAGATATTGACTGCTTATGGCCTCACACGACAATAATTCCCAGAGAAAATGGAAAAACAGAACAGTTACCTCCAGTCTGGAATTTGCCTTTACAGGTATATTAACAGCGCTGAGTGAAGAAAGAAATTTGAAGAGTCACCTTGTGTCAGCTTTTTTAGCAATTCTTGCAGGACTCGTATTCAATATTTCAGTAGTGGAGTGGTTATTTTTAATCTTATCTGTTTTTCTCGTTATTGCGTTTGAAATTGTAAACTCAGCAATTGAAAACGTTGTTGACTTGGCAAGTGACTACCACTTTTACATGCTAGCAAAAAAAGCAAAAGACATGGCAGCAGGTGCTGTATTAGTCATATCAATTTATGCTGTTATTACTGGCTTAATTATATTTCTTCCAAAAATCTGGCTTATTATTTTTGGAAATTAGACAAAGGAGAAACATGGCTTTTAAATCAGGCTTTGTGGCGATTTTAGGTCGTCCAAATGTTGGTAAATCAACATTTTTAAATTACGTAATGGGGCAAAAGATTGCCATTATGAGTGATAAAGCTCAAACAACCCGTAACAAGATTATGGGGATTTATACAACAGAAACGGAACAAATCGTCTTTATCGACACCCCGGGTATTCACAAACCTAAGACAGCTTTAGGTGATTTCATGGTTGAATCAGCATACAGTACCCTTCGCGAAGTAGAAACTGTTATTTTCATGGTCCCAGCCGACGAAAAGCGTGGTAAAGGCGATGACATGATTATTGAAAGACTGAAAGCTGCGAAAATTCCAGTCATTTTGGTAATTAATAAGATTGATAAGGTTCATCCTGACCAACTTTTAGAGCAAATTGATGATTTTAGAAATCAGATGGAATTCAAAGAAGTTGTGCCAATCTCAGCTTTACAAGGAAACAATGTCAACCCATTAATGGAAATTCTTAAGGACAATTTGGAAGAAGGCTTCCAATATTTCCCAGAAGATCAAATTACAGACCATCCAGAACGTTTCTTGGTATCAGAGATGATTCGTGAAAAAGTGTTGCACTTAACACAGCAAGAAATTCCTCACTCAGTTGCAGTCGTGATAGAATCAATGAAACGTGATGAGGATACCGACAAAGTTCATATCCGTGCAACAATCATGGTTGAACGTGATAGTCAAAAAGGAATCATCATTGGTAAACAAGGCGCAATGCTGAAAAAAATTGGCAAAATGGCAAGACGTGATATCGAAATCATGCTAGGTGACAAAGTTTACCTAGAAACATGGGTTAAAGTCAAAAAGAATTGGCGTGACAAAAAACTAGACCTAGCCGACTTTGGCTACAACCAGAAAGAGTATTAAAAAGGTCCGGGGGACCTTTTTAACCCGAGCCCGAAAACCATAGAGCGAGGAAAGGTCCGGGGGACCTTTTTAACCCGAGCCTTGAAACCGTAGAGCGAGGAAAGGAGCGGGGGATGTTTTTAACCTGAGCCCAAGCCTGAAATTTCCCCCACCCCAAACCGAAAATTCAAAATAAAATGAAAAACTGAGTAACTACTCGGTTTTTCTGCATTAAGGAGTCAAAAATGTCAAAAGATTACATTTCATATATTCGTTCTAAAGTCGGTCATGATAAGATTATCTTAAATTTTGCCGGTGGTATAATGATGGATAGTAAAGGTCGTGTTCTCTTACAATTACGAGCAGATAAGGAAACATGGGCTATACCGGGGGGAGAGTTTAACTTAGCGAAAGTACATTAGACACTTGTCTTCGTGAGTTTTATGAGGAAACAGGGGTTTAGGTTAAAGTAAAACGCTTCCTCAATCTCTATAGTAACTTTAACGAATCTTATCCAAATGGTGATCAGGTGCAAACCATAGTTGCCATGTATGAAGTTGAAGCAATCAATGACTTTACCATTGAAAACTTTCATAATGAGGAAACTTAGCGTCATCAATTCTTTTCAGAAGAGGAAATTCAAGCCCTTTGGTCACTTTCTAAAAAGCATCGCTTGATGCTAAATGAATTTTTTACTAACAGCTTTGCTATTGGACACTAAAGAAGAACTGGAAACAGTTCTTTTTTTAGTGACATTTGTGACATTCTCAAAATCAAGATAAGATGCTAAAATAAGTGACACGAACTTGAAACTTGCTGCCCCAATTTACGAATAAATAGATAGGGAATAACAAAATATGAGAAATGAGGTTTATCATGAAAAAAAATCATATTAGTCTTTTTGTTTTAATAATTAGTCTATTTACAACATCAGTTAGTGTCTTTGCAGGTGCTCGGCAGATTGGGCAACTATCAAATTTCCGAATTACGCCATCATTTACTGCGACTGGCTATTTGCAAAAAATGAACGATAGTTATTATGTTGTCAATTTGGATGCTAAAAATCCACAAATTAAGGTCAAGCATTATTTAGCAAATTCCAATGGCGCTAGAAGAAGTGATATTGATGTGACATGGACAGGTCAGAGGGGAGTTTATACCAATGATGCCAAACGAAATTATATCTACAATTTAAATCTAGCCAGAGAGAATTTTTGGGATAAAGGATTCTTTATAGATGGTAGTTGGTCACCAGATTCAAAATAAAAATGTTTTGAAATAACTGTTATTTGTTATTCCCGTTGTTAAAGGAGATGGAATGATTTCGATAAAACTTATACCCTACAAGAAATGGTATGTCATAATGACATTGATTTTTCTGATTTTGATTTATAATCAGGCTATTTTACATGTTTTGTTTTTTGATTCTCATGCAAGTGATTTGGATCACTTAAGAGGGGAATTAATCAAATTGAAGTATCTAAAAGGATTACTGTCATTGAACAATAGTATTTTCGAATTTAACTTTTTTCAAGCATTTTTGCTCCCCCTTTTGACTGTGATTTTAGGATATATGTATTATTATCTAAAAAATAGGTATTGTCGTTATTATCTGGGTAGGACAGATGCCTATTTTAAATGTATTAAAATGCTAAAGCTACGACTTACTGTCGTCAATTTAGTTACTTTTTTTACTTTATTGTTAATTATCATTATTACAGCAATTCTAGTAGATAGATTTGATTATAATGGTTTGAAATTCTACTTTAATCAAAATTCAGTTGTTAGCTATTTTTCAAAAAGTGCCTGGCATTATCTGCTTTATTATTTTTTTGTTAAAACTTTTGCTATTTTAACGGAAACAGTTTTGTTTTTTTATCTGATAGATTATTTTAATCAGTTCACAAAGTCAGCTTTAGTTTATATCTTGTATCTTTGGGGTAGTGCGCCAATTCTCTACAGTTTCTTGCCCTTTTATTTAGTGCCTATCTCTCATATTATGATTACTTCGTATGGGGATATTACTTTATGGCAGCTTATTGCGTCCTATTTGCCATGTTTTATTGTTGTTAGTATTTTACAATTGAAAAATAAAAATGAGATTATATAAAATTATTTACTACTCATCTAAGCTAATACTGTCCTGGACAATTTGTTTTCTTTTATTGACGCATTATAATGAAGCTATTACATCGGACCCAAAAGTACTAGTTACAAATCAGTTAATTAATCCCTTTTTTTCCACTACTGGACAACAACTTAGTTTTATGAAACTTATCATGATTCTCGGTTTTTCATTTATGAGCTTTTTAGCAACTTATACAATGATGGCTGAAATGTCTTCTAATATCAAGGTTATGATTAAGAGTCATTGTAAGAACACATTCATTTATCAGGTTTCGATGTATAGATTAATTAATGGTCAGTTTGCTAAAGAATTTTTAGGTCAAGTATTTTTTGTCGTTTGTTTCTTGATTGTCAATTATCGACAGTCAGTTGGAATGATGGACATCTTATTATTTTTACTGGCATGGTTTTTTGTTGATTCAATTTGTTATTTTTTTATCACTTATTATTGTTCTAATAGTGTATTAACAATTATGCTTATCAGCTTTGAAATTATGTTTAGGAATTTTTTCATAAATCATATGATTTATATTTTATTTTGTTGTTGCTTATATCTTTGTTTCATTGGTGATTGGAGGTCAAAACTTGTTAGAAATAAAAAACGGAGTCTTGTCAAAAAGTAAGAGAATACTATTGAGCCAAATTAGTTTAACCTTTTTAAATCATCAGATTTATGGTCTGGTAGGTATTAATGGCTCAGGGAAAACCATGCTATTGTGTACTTTAGCTGGTTTTTGTAGGTTGAGTAAAGGTCAAGTTTTTCAAAATGGAAAAATAATTGGAACAGGTAATGAAACAATTTCAAATGCTGGATTAGTACTTGGAGAACAAGAATTTATTTCTTTTCTAACCTTAGAAGAAAACTTAAAACTGATAAAAAATATCTGTCGTCATAAAAAGAAAATTGATTTAAATTATTGGATTAATTTGTATCAGCTTGCAGAATTTAAAGATACATTGTACAAACATTTATCCTTGGGAACAAAGAAAAAAATGGTATTGATTCAAGCCTTCATGGATTATCCTGACATATTACTCTTAGACGAACCAATGAATGCCTTAGATGAAAAAAGTGTCGATACTACCAAAAAATTGATATTGGAACATAAACAAAAAGGACTCGTGATTATAACATCGCATTATAAAAGTGACATTGAGGATTTATGCGACACTATTTTTCATGTAAAAGAAGGGGAGATAGTATCAGAAAAGTATTGAGTTAATGTAGAAGTTGTAAAAATAAAGGAAGGAAAAATATAAAATGAAAAGGCAACAGTTTTCTGTACAAATTTTATAAAGTGCTTTTTAGTTAGGTAATCAATCGCATTGCCATTGGAGTCTGGTAATTGAGACTGCCAGGGATACGATGATAGTCCACAAATGGACGTAATCTCTTGTTTTGACGCTTAGTTCTTCAAGAGAGTAGAAAACTTCTTGATGACTAAACTCAACCTTGAATGATCGATAGGTGCTCTCTGATACCGCATTATCATAAGGACATCCTACATGACTTAGTGATCGTGTAACGCCAAAAGCATCAAGTAAGTCATCAATCAATGCATTATCGAATTTCTTTCCCCTATCTGAATGGAATGGTTTGAATAGCTTGTTTCACTAAGCTAGCTGTCTTGTACCAACCAATGAGAGTCCGATGATTTCACGGTTATAGAGATCGATGATGAAGCATATATAAGCCCAGCGCTTTCCTACACGAACATCGGTTAAATCTGTCACGAGAGTCTCTAACAGCTGGTGCTCATTAATGTGGTATATTTTTCTTGCATCCGGATGCAAGAAAAATATTTTATAAGGAGGTTTTAATAATGACTAGAATTAAAGAATTTGAAGTTTTAAATGAAAATCATTTGAACACTATTTTTGGTGGAACTGGTGAATTAGAGGCTGTTGGAATCATAACTGGTATTGCTTGGGGGATTTATTCGTTTGGGGAAGCTGCAGGGAAAAGCGTATATTATTTAACACATCCAAAATAATAAAAGATACCTATTTAATAAAATTGAAAGGAAAAGCATGCAAAATATTCAAACTATAAAAAATGGAAAATATCAAGAGATTAATAATCTATATTTAAGTGAAATATCAGGTGGGAACGGACCAACATTAGTAGCAGGTGCATGTTTAATTGGGATGGCTGCTGCTGGTCCCATTGGTTGTGCAGGGACATCACTTTTTGCTTGGGGGTATTATAATGGGTATGAAGGGGCAAAAAGAGGGAAATGATCAAAAGTATGATGCTTTTAGACAATGTATAATAGGAAGTTTCATTATGACATTATTTGGTATTTGCTTAATGATTCTAAATTTTTATATATTTCATAAAGCGATTTGGAATTCAACTACGCATAAATTACTATTAGGTGGATTGTTCCAATTATTTCTATTAAATCTAATAAAGAAAACTGACAGAAATCATTAGTCAAATCTTTTATTGTTATTGATTTCAGTACTAATAGGTTTATTTGTCCTGAAACTATTATGATTATTTTAGTGAAATCGATATGACTAATTTTAAATGATTGTAAATAGCAAAAATCATTGTAAGCTTAGAAAATCATTGAGATAGCTAATTTTAAAGGGAATGGAAAATCCCCATGACTTTTAACCGCAATGAAATAATAAATGAGGCATATAATGTAAACTTAAGTCCCTCAATAAAAAACAAGAGCGGTATATCCTTGTTAATTTTAAAGAAAACTTATCAGAAGGTAAATCTTTATGAAAAATTATTTTAGAACTAGCAGATAAGTTAAGACAATTAGCAATAACAAATTTAACAAGAAGAGAATTTATGAGTGATGATATGAATCAGTTTTACAAAAAACTTGCGGTGATCAAAAAAGTACTTAATTTCGGGAGGCCACTGAAAAAGTAGTTTCTTAAAGACTACTAATTTCAAAATAAAAAGAGGAAAGACTCAAAAATTGAGTTTTTCTTCTTTTCTTATCCTTCTTTTTTTGTTTATTAAAGTGATGATCCGCTTCAGATTGACTACAAATATAGTAGTCGCAGTTTGTAACTCCATATTTAAAAGACCTGATACCCTGGCGACATCGAGACTATGTCTTTGTTTTAATTCCGCATTCTTGGCTTCGATCTTATAACGATGCTTAGCCATCATTTTAAAATATGGAGTCTATGGAACTTATTCTCGTCAGTTTGAAACAAAGTACGGTTTAGTAAACTCGATGATTCCAAGAGATCGAAATGGCGAGTTTTCACTGATTTTATTACCATCTTATGCTAGACGTGATGACCACTAGAAGAGATAATTATCAAATTCTATCAGACTGGCGTAACAACGCGCGAAATCAGCGACATTATTGAACGTATGTACGGACATCATTATAGTCCGACAACTGTTTCAAATATCACTAAAGTAACACAAGAGAATGTCACTGTCTTTCATGAACGGTCACTTCAAACTAACTACTCAGTCTTATATCTAGATGGAACCTTGAATAGGTTACACTAAACTAGACAGTCTTATCAAGTGTTCTAAACTAAAGAAAATAAGAAAACATTATGACTAGCAAAGTATGCCTTCAATTTACAGATGACTTTAAACAACAGATTGTTGATCTTCATAAGGTTGGAAAAAAGCGAAGTGAGATTATTAAAGCATACGATTTAACTCCCTCTACTTTTGATAAATAGGTTAGACAAGCAAAAACAACCGAATCATTTAAAACAATTGATAACTTAACAGATGAGCAACGTGAACTGACTGCACTTCGAAAACGCAATAAAGAGTTGGAAATGCAAGTTGATATCCTAAAGCAAGCGGCAGTGATTATAGCACTAAAAGAGAAAGAATCACTACCAACAAAGATAGATATAGTATTCCGACTACTACATATTCCCCGCTCTAGCTACTATTATATTGCTGTTGAACCTGTCTCTGAGATAGCTACAGCTGAAAAAGTTAAAGCTATTTTCTTTGATAACAAGGCTAGATATGTCGCAAGAAAAATTAAACAAGTTCTTGAGACAGAGGGAGTCAAGGTATCTCGTCGTCGGATTAGACGTATTATGAAAAAACTGAATCTTGTTTCACTATACCAAGAAGCATCATTTAAACCTCATTCAAAAGGAAAGAACGAGGTAGGGGTTCCTAACCATTTAGCGAGACAATTTAATGAGCACCAGCTGTTAGAGACTCTCGTGACAGATTTAACCGATGTTCGTGTAGAAAAGCGCTGGGCTTATATATGCTTCATCATCGATCTCTATAATCGTGAAATCATCGGACTCTCTATTGGTTGGTACAAGACAGCCGACTTAGTGAAACAAGCTATTCAAACCATTCCATTCAGATAGGGGAAAGAAATTCGATAATACGTTGATTGATGACTTACTTGATGCTTTTGGCGTTACACGATCACTAAGTCATGCAGGATGTCCTTATGATAATGCGGTATCAGAGAGCACCTATCGATTATTCAAGATTGAGTTTAGTCATCAAGAAGTTTTCTACTCTCTTGAAGAACTAAGCGTCAAAATAGGAGATTATGTCCATTGGTGGAACTATCATCGCATCCCTGGCAATCTCAATTACCAGACTCCAATGGCGATGCGATTAATTACCTAACTAAAAAGCACTTTATAAAATGTGTACAGAAAACTGTTGCCTTTTCATCCTTTACTAGTGGCTTTTAAGTATTCACCACTAGTATACCGTTTTATCCATTTATTAAGAACAAAATGAGACGAAATATCATACTTTAGACAAATATCAGTAAGGAACCTTTTCTATCTAGATAGTCTAAAACAGCTTATTTCTTAACTTCTTTGGAATATTTCTTCCAAGTTAGACTTTTCTTAAGACCATGCTTACCAGCTTTCTCATATTTTGCTTTCCAAGACTTGATTACCGACTCACTTACACCACACTGCTTACTGAGTTGAGAAATGGACTTCTCGTGGGTGAGCAATAATTGAACCACTTCTAATTTCTCTTCTACTGATTTTGGACTTCTTTTGGACATATGAAAACTCCCCTTATAATTTCTAGTGAATTTTTGTTTTTTTCACTGTCTACTATTAAAGGGAGTATATCCCTTTTGACTGGTTTTTTATTATTCGTCTTCCTATTCTGGTTCATGGTATAATAGACTTAATTTAGAATTCATGCTGAAAGGATTATTATGCCGGAATTACCTGAAGTTGAAACAGTTCGTCGTGGTTTAGAAGAGTTGGTACTTGGGAAGGTGATTGACCAAGTCACCGTTAAAGTACCTAATATGGTCAAATATGACTGTCAGGAATTTTGCCTTGCCTTGAAAGGACAAATCATTCAAGCAGTTGCACGCCGTGGGAAATATTTATTATTTGATTTAGGTCAGCTAGTTATGATTTCTCATCTTCGGATGGAAGGTAAATATTTACTGTTTAACGATACTATCCCTGAAAATAAACATTTCCACGTCTTTTTTAATTTTACTGAAGGGTCTACCTTAGTCTATCAAGATGTGCGGAAGTTTGGTACTTTTAATTTAGTAGAGAAGAGTCAATTGGATCGATTCTTCTTAGAGAAAAAGGTTGGCCCAGAACCAACTAAAGCTGATTTTAAGCTTAAGCCTTTTGAAAGAGCTCTGCTATCCTCCCAAAAAATCATTAAACCATGGCTTTTGGATCAAAGTTTGGTTGCAGGTCTTGGAAATATTTATGTGGATGAGGTCTTGTGGGCTGCTAAAGTGCATCCAATGAGGACTAGTGATTGTCTTAAAAAAGCTGAAATAAAAAGAATTCATGATCAAACAATAGCTGTTTTAGCTTTAGGAATTGAAAAGGGTGGCTCGACTGTTCGAACGTATCAGAATACTTTAGGGATGAACGGGTCCATGCAGGATTATCTGATGGTTTATGGACAAAAGGATAAACCGTGTCCAAGATGTGGAACGGCTATTCGGAAAATAAAAGTTGCAGGAAGAGGGACGCATTTTTGTCCAAGGTGTCAAAAATTATGACTAAGATTATTGGTTTAACGGGAGGGATTGCCTCAGGCAAGTCCACTGTTGTCAAGGAAATTAGACAAGCTGGCTATGAGGTTATTGATGCTGATCTGGTAGTTCATGAGTTACAAGGAAAAGGTGGTCGTCTTTATCAAGCCTTGCTAGACTTTTTTGGTCCATCTATTTTGCAAGAAGATGGTGAAATCGACCGGCCCAAATTGTCAAAAATGATTTTTTCTAGCCAGGAAAATAGGGACCATTCGTCTAGGTTGCAGAATCAAATCATTCAAGAGGAATTGCAATTTCGAAAAGAGGAACTTGAAGCCAAGGGGAAGCCCTTTTTTATGGACATTCCTTTACTTATTGAATTGGATATGAGACACTGGTTTAGTGAAATCTGGTTAGTTTATGTTGATTTGGAAACACAAAAACAAAGACTAATGGATCGCAATCACTATAGTGAGCAAGAAGCGCGTGATCGTATTGACTCACAAATGCCTTTGAAAGATAAGTTAAAATATGCTGATCTAGTGATTGATAATAATGGAAACTTGCAAGAACTGACTGATAAGGTTAAGAAATTGGTTAGCAAGTTAGGTTAGGAGAGTCATGTCAAAATCAATTATACCGAGAACGCCTTGGATGGGAAAAAGTTACTGGAGCTTAGAGCCGGTTTCAGTTTCTGTGCTGATTTTAGGTTTGGTCTTATATGGTGTTGGTGAATCTTGTTTAGTCTTAGCTAATCTAGGCTCAGCACCTTGGACAGTCTTGTCACAAGGGGTAAGTCATCTTTCTGGTATCAATATTGGTTGGGTAACTTTCTTAATAAGTTTAACTGTTCTAATTCTTTGGTTCCCACTAAAAATTAAACCAGGTTTTGGAACACTTCTTAATGTTATCATCATTGCGTTTGTCATTGGTCTAATTGTTTCAAATGTGACGCCTCCGACAAGCATGATTATGAGAATCTTTTTAACTATTTTTGGGGTTATTTTGGTGGGAATTGCTTCAGCAATTTATCTGACAAGTCATAAAGGAGCTGGTCCACGTGATGGCTTGCTTGTTGGACTCTGTTTCTTAACAGGCTGGCGAGTGGGATTGGTTCGGACCCTATTAGAAGGTACGGTCTGCTTATTAGGTTGGTTATTTGGTGGGAGTTTAGGCCTCGGAACCTTGCTTTTTGCTTTTGGAGTTGGTTGGGTGATGCAATTTTGCTTGGCATTTTTAGAAAAGCGTTTTGGTCCATTAGAAGATCATAAAAAATGGTAGAATCAAAGGGAGTTGATTATCAAATCAGGTCTCTTTTGTGTTATAATTGGGATAATGAGAGATATTTATATAGCAGTGAAATCAATAGATGGAGAAAGAGGTTCATATGGCCACAGTTACAATTGCTAAAGGGGAGAACCCAGTTGAATTACAACTAAACATGCTCAATAGACATGGACTGATTGCAGGAGCAACTGGTACAGGGAAAACAGTGACCTTAAAAGTGCTAGCAGAACAATTAAGTTTATCAGGTATTCCTGTATTTTTAGCAGATATCAAAGGCGATCTTGTCAACTTGGCTAAACCTGGCCAGGTGACTGAAAAATTGTCAGACCGATTAGACAAATTAAGTATCACAGACTATAGCCCTCAATCATTTCCTGTGCGTCTTTGGGATGTATTTGCTGAGAGTGGGCAAGCTGTTAGGACAACCATTTCTGAAATGGGGCCCTTGATGCTAGCTCGTCTCCTTGATTTAAACGATACTCAGACTGGTGTTTTGAATATTGTTTTTAAAATAGCAGATGAAAATGGCTGGTTGTTAATCGATCTTAAAGACTTACAAGCTGTCTTAAAAGAGGTTGCTGACCATGCAGCTGATTATTCAGGCCAATATGGCAACATTGCTAAACAGTCTATTGGGGCTATTCAAAGAGATCTATTAACGTTAGAGCAAGAAGGTGCAGAACTCTTTTTTGGCGAACCAGCGCTTGATATTGCTGATTTTATGCAATTGGATACGGCAACAGGCCTGGGAGCAATTAATGTCCTTAATGCTACTAAACTCTTTAATTCACCAACCCTGTACACAACTTTCCTTTTATGGATGTTGTCCGAATTGTATGAGTCCTTGCCCGAAGTTGGCGATCTTGAAAAACCGAAAATGGTTTTCTTCTTTGATGAAGCACACTTATTGTTTAATGATGCACCAAAAGTCTTCTTAGATAAAGTTGAGCAAATAGTTCGTCTTATTCGTTCAAAAGGCGTGGGGATTTTCTTCATTACACAAAATCCTCTTGACTTACCAGAATCTATATTGGCTCAGCTAGGGAATCGTGTTCAACATGCCCTTCGTGCTTATACCCCCAGTGAACAAAAGGCAGTTCGCGTAGCAGCGGATACTTTCCGTCAGAACCCAGAACTTGACGTTGCGACAGCTATTACGGAGCTTGAAGTCGGCGAAGCTCTTATTTCCGTCCTTAATGAAAAAGGCCAGCCATCAATCGTTGAGCGTGCCTATGTTATGCCTCCTAAGTCTTCTTTTGACCAAATGGCTCCCGCTGAAATTCAAACTGTCGTTCAATCATCGCCATTTGCCAACAAATATGCGCAAGCTATTGATCGTGAATCAGCTTATGAATTATTAGCTAAAAAAGTAGTAGGTGAGGAAGCTGCAGCAAGAGCTGAGCAAGAAGCAAAAGCAAAAGAAAAAGCAGACAAGGAAGTTGCCAAAGAAGCTGAACGTCTTCAAAGACAAGCTAATCGTTCGGTGGGTAGACCTCGTAAATCGGTTGTTGAGAAGGCAACGGATGCTTTTATTAGTACGGCTGTAAGAACAATTGGTCGCGAATTAGTCCGTGGCTTAATGGGCTCATTACGTAAACGCTAAAACGTTTACTGGAGGATTTCACAAAATCTTTCTGTCATTTATGTTATAATGTAGGATATCGATTTTGGAAAAAAGATGATGACTTATTGATCAACAAGCAATTTCAACTGTTAATTGGCAACAAAACTTAAAAGTAGCTTGGCTTGGTAATTTTTTTACTGGGGCAAGCTTTTCACTTGTCATGCCCTTTATGGCTCTTTATGTTGAGGATTTAGGCTCAATCTGCTGCGCCCATATTGTCCTTATATATCAGACATTTAGGGCAAAAAGAAAACATACTTTTTGTTTCGAGCTTAATTGTCTCCTCGATGGGCTTTTCTAGTTTGATGAGTAGCTCAACTTTGGGGAAGCTTGGTGATTGGATTGGTAATCACAGATTGCTGTTAATGGCTTTGGTGTCGGGGCACTGATGTCAAGTATAAATTCTTTATTGACGAAAATACCCCCTCGAGAAGGTATCTCCTGGATATTTGCCTTCAATCAAATGTTTACAAATCTTGGTCAAGTTATAGGATCTTTTATTGGTTCCAATGTGGCAATTTTTCTTGGCTATTGATCTGTATTTTATGTAACCCGTTTAATTGTCCTAGTTAATTTTCTTTGGAGTTTAATTAATTTTAGGAAGTATCTAAAAGTTAAGGATATTGTGTGAGAGTAAAGATAAATTTAAAATGTAGTGAGTGTGGGAGTAAGAATTATTTAACTAGTAAAAACAAGACCACTCACCCTGATAGGATAAAGGTTCCCAAGTATTGTCCAAAAGAGAGAAAAGTAACCTTGCATGTTGAATCTTAGGGTTATTTGTGTTAGAATGATTTAGACTATAGTGGAGGAAAGAAGATGTACAACTTACTACTTACAGCATTGCTTGTCTTGTCAGTGATTCTTGTGATTGCCATTTTTATGCAACCTCAAAAAAATCCTAGCAGTAATGTATTTGATAACAGTGGTTCAGAAGCTTTGTTTGAACGAACAAAAGCGCGTGGATTTGAAGCATTTATGCAACGTTTTACAGCGGTTCTAGTATTTTTCTGGCTAGCAATTGCACTTGTGCTTGCTGTTTTATCAAGTAAATAAGATGTGAGCTTGACAGAGTTAGTCTAGCTCATTTTTTTATTAAAAATTTGTACAGCTTATTACAGAAATAGAAATTAGGTAAGATGAAAGAATTAATATTAAACTATCTGAAAGAGCATGGAAAATCCAATATCAATGATATTGCTGCTGCTTTAGATATGGCTGGAGCGAAGAAGTTTCCAAGTCTGATCAAAGAAATCTCTAAAATGGAAAGTAAACGTCTTTTACGTTTTTCAAATGATGGATCAATTTCACTTCGCAAGCCAAAAGAAGAAAAAGAAATGATTACTGTTGAAGGAATCTTTAGAGCTAATAAAGCAGGTTTTGGATTCTTGTTTGTTGACGAAAATGAAGAAGACATGTTTATTGGGCGTAATGATGTCGGTTATGCTATTGATGGTGACCGAGTTGCAGTTACCATTAAAAAACCAGCTGATCGAATGAAAGGGACAGCTGCTGAAGCTAAAGTTGTCAAAGTGGTTGAACGTGCCTTAACGACAGTTGTCGGAAAATTTGTTTTGGATGATGATAAACCTAAGTATGCAGGCTATATCAAATCAAAAAATCAAAAAATACAACAACCTATCTATATCAAAAAAGAACCAATTGTTCTTGAAGGAACGGAAATTATCAAAGTTGATATAGAAAAATATCCGATAAGAGGGCATGATTACTTTGTTGGAAACGTCCTTGACATTGTTGGTCACCAAGGAGATGTTGGGATTGATGTTTTAGAAGTTTTGGAATCAATGGCTATTGTTTCAGAGTTTCCAGAAGATGTTTTGGCTGAGGCTGATGCAATTGCTGATGCGCCAAGTGATAAAGATTTAATGGGTCGGGTCGATTTACGTAAAGAAATCACGATTACGATTGATGGGGCGGATGCCAAAGACTTAGATGATGCTATTCACATTAAAAAGCTTGACAATGGGAACTTTGAACTTGGTGTCCATATTGCAGACGTTTCCTACTATGTCACTGAAGGGTCTGCTTTGGACCGTGAAGCTGCTGAACGTGGAACATCTGTTTATGTCACTGACCGAGTGGTTCCAATGTTGCCAGAACGTTTGTCAAATGGCATTTGTTCATTGAACCCAAATGTAGATCGTCTGACACAATCAGCCATCATGGAAATTAATGGGCAAGGTAAGGTAGTTGATTATCAAATTTGTCAGTCCGTTATTAACACGACCTTCCGAATGACTTATAGTCGGGTTAATGATATGATTGCTGGTGATGAAGAAGCATTGGCTGAATTTGCACCTATTGTTGATGCGGTCCAGGATATGGCAGTGCTTCATAAAATCCTTGAAACAATGCGGACAAAACGCGGAGCTCTCAATTTCGATACCTCTGAGGCACGCATTATTGTCAATGATAAAGGTATGCCTGTTGATATTGTGGTCCGCAGTCGCGGCATTGCAGAGCGAATGATTGAATCCTTCATGTTAGCAGCCAATGAGTGTGTAGCTGAGCATTTCTCTAAAGCTAAGCTGCCTTTCATATACCGTGTCCATGAAGAACCAAAATCTGAGAAGTTACAAAAATTCTTGGACTACGCAAGTATTTTTGGGGTTCAAATTAAAGGTACTGCTAATAAAATTTCGCAAGAAGCTCTGCAAGATTTCATGGCCAAAATTGAAGGTCAACCAGGAGCAGAAGTCTTAAATACCATGTTACTTCGCTCCATGCAACAAGCCCGATATTCTGAAACTAATCACGGTCACTATGGTCTTGCAGCTGAGTACTATACTCACTTTACAAGTCCAATTAGACGTTATCCTGACTTATTAGTTCACCGCATGATTCGTGACTATCGTCATGTGACTGAAGAGAAGAAAGAGCATTTTGCACAAGTTATTCCTGAATTGGCCTCATCATCTTCACGTTTAGAACGTCGTGCTATTGATGCAGAACGCTTGGTCGAAGCAATGAAAAAAGCTGAATACATGGAAGAGCATGTTGGTGAAGAATTTGATGCCATTGTTGCTAGTGTGGTTAAATTTGGAATGTTTGTTGAATTACCAAATACTATTGAAGGACTGATTCATGTAACCAGTCTTCCAGAGTTTTACAATTACAATGAACGTAATATGACCTTACAAGGTGAGAAGTCTGGTACAGTCTTTAAAGTAGGACAAGCTATTCATGTTAAATTGGTCAAAGCAGATAAAGAAACAGGCGACATTGACTTTGACTATTTACCAAGTGAATTTGATCTGAAAGAAAAGGTTACTAAGTCTGACAGACCAAATAAAGGGGCTAGGAGAAAGGATGCTAAGAAGGGCGACCGATTCTCCAAAGACAAAAATAATGAACAAAATAAAGAGGGAGCGCCAAAGAAAAAAGGGAGAAAACCTTTCTATAAGGACGCTGCCAAAAAGAATAGTAAGAAAAGGAGTCGTTAATGGCTAAAGGCGAAGGTAATCTACTTGCACAGAATAAAAAAGCTAGGCATGACTATCATATCGTCGAAACCATTGAAGCTGGGATTGTTTTAACTGGTACTGAAATTAAAAGTGTCCGCGCAGCTCGTATCCAATTAAAAGATGGTTTTGCACAGATAAAAAATAATGAAGCTTGGCTAGTCAATGTCCATATTGCACCATTTGAACAAGGTAATATCTGGAATTCTGATCCAGAGCGTACGCGTAAGCTCTTGATGAAAAAACGCGAAATTCAGCATCTTGCTAAAGAACTCAAGGGAACGGGGATGACCTTGGTTCCATTGAAGGTTTATTTGAAAGATGGCTTTGCTAAGGTCTTGATTGGTCTGGCAAAAGGGAAACATGATTTTGATAAACGTGAGTCCTTGAAACGTCGCGAACAAGATCGAGATATCAAACGGGTTATGAAATCTGTGAATTCACGTTAACAAGAGTGGGACAGACACCCACGAGGACAAAGTCCTCATGGGTGGGTGTCTGTCCCACTCTCTTTTTCATTTTTTTTCCTTAACGATATAGATAGGGCGCTTTTTTGTTTCTAGGAAGATTTTTGAAATATATTTACCTATTATTCCCATACAAAAAAGTTGAATACCTCCAATAAATAAAATAATGGATACCGTACTTGCCCAACCAGAAACGGGATCGCCAAAAAGTAATTTTCGAATAATGATGAAAATAATAGCTAATATAGAAATAATAAAGCTGATCGTTCCCGTCCAAGTGGCTAATGTTAATGGTAACTCGGAAAAGTTAATGAAACCATCTAAGGAATAGTTAAATAACTGGAAAAAACTCCAAGAGGTTTTCCCAGCTTGTCTTTCTCGGTTTTCATAACTGATATAGGTAACTCTGTAGCCGACCCATGAAAATATACCTTTTGAAAAACGATTAACTTCACCCAGTTCTAGGATGCTATTAACGACTTGTCTGGTCATCAAGCGAAAATCTCGGACACCATCAACCATTTCTGTATCAGAAACTTTGGCAGCCAACTGATAAAAAAGCTTTGAAAAAAATGATCGGATAGCTGGCTCACCTCGTCTATTTTGCCGTCTCGTGGCAACAACATCATACCCTTCGAGTAGTTTTTTGTACATCATAGGAAGTAATTCAGGAGGGTCTTGCAAGTCTGCATCCATGACGGTTATTAGGTCTCCTTTAGCTTCTTCTAAGCCAGCCAGCAAGCCTGCTTCCTTTCCAAAGTTTCTTGAGAAAGAAAGATAGTGAACATTTGGAAATTGAGTTGTCAATTGTCGTAAAATGGTTAAGGTGTCGTCAACTGACCCATCGTCAATAAAGATATATTCAATTTCTAATTCATTAGACATAGCATGTTCAATTTGAGAGATCTCTGCAAAGAAGCGAGAGATACTTTCTTGCTCATTATAACAAGGAACAATAATAGATAATAAGGTCATAAGCTCACTTTCTCATTCTAGTAGGTCTTTGCACAGATTGTAACATAAATTAGTATAGATTAACACTTAAAGACTGTTAACAGTCTATCGGAGTCGTTAGAATCGAGCATCTTTTATAAATGTAATAATCTAAAAATCTGTTTTATTTTTCACATATTTATCTTGAAGGAGGCTTTTTGACAAAATGTCACAAAAATATGAAAAATTAGCACAAGAAATTATTACTCACTTAGGTGGTGAGGAAAAATTTTTTGAAGTTAATAATGAGATAGTATCTCTTGTCACACAAGGAGGGCAAACTCAAGTTGTGATAGGTAATCATGTGGAGAAGTTTACAATGCTATAGAGCATGTGTTAGGAGAGAATAAGTCTGACCTTATTGAAAAAGAAAACACCTCTCATTCGAATAATCTAATAGACTTTATTACTGGCATTTTTCAACCAATAATTGCTATTTTAGCAGGAGCAGGGTTATTAAAAGGATTTGCTGCTTTATGCTTAGTTTTTGGGCTAAAAAATACAAGTGGATTCTATCAAATTTTACAAGCTAGCGGTGATGGCATTTTCCAATTTCTTCCTACGACTTTAGCCATTACAAGTGCTAGAAAATTTAAGTCAAATGAGTTTGTTGCGCTAGTAATCGCAGCCGCAATGCTTTACCCTAAGTTAGTTGCTCCGGAAACAGTCAAACCTTTAATGATACTCTTTAAAGGAAGTATTATCGAGTCAAAAGTTTATATGACCTATTTAGGCGTACCAGTTATTTTGCAATCTTACTATTCCACCATCGTTCCAGTCATTGTTGCTGTTTGGTTTGGGTCTAAGGTTGAAAAGTCATTGACTAGAATCTTACCGGATGTTGTTAAACTTGCACTTGTGCCTGCCTTAACTTTGTTTATTACAGTCCCAGTGACGCTATTAGTAATTGGTCCCCTATCAACTTGGGCTGCTGATGGTTTAGCAGGATTGGTATCAGCGATTATTAATATTAACTCAGTTTTAGCCTATGCAATTATTGATGGATTTTGGCAAATAATGGTCATGTTTAGCTTGCATTGGGGATTAATTCCGATTATGTATCAAAATTACGCTAGTAAAGGGTTTGATACAGTATTGATGGTAGCTTTAGGAGCCTCATTTGCACAAAATAGGTGTTCTTTTAGCAGTTATTCTTCGAACTAAAAATCAAGAAATTAAAAGGATTGGATGGCCAGCATTTATTTCTGGTATTTTTGGTGTAACGGAACCAGCTATCTATGGAATTACACTACCAATGAAGACCCCTTTTATTATTAGTTGTATTGCGGCAGCAATTTCAGGAGCTTTGGGTGGCTTATTAAAACTGGTGTCCTATATGCCTGGCGGTTTTGGGATATTCAAATTTCCAACTTTCTTTGATCCAAGAGGGGTAAATACGGCTAATTTTTGGAATGGTTTACTGGTTAGTTTAGTTGCTTTTGGACTAGGATTTTTGATGATGTTTTTTGTTAATCTTCCAGATAAAAAAGAATAGTATAAAAAAACTTGATACATTTTAGTATCAAGCTTTTTGTGTTTATTTATTAAGATCAATAACCTCAATTTTGTAGCCATCAGGATCTTGTACGAAGTAGTAGCGCGCAGATTCTTTTGATAGGCCTTTGATATCTGTTACAGGAAAGCCAGCTGTAACATGTTTTTCATATTCCTTATCAAAGTCATCTGAGCCAATTGCAATATGGCCATAGCCATTACCTAAATCATATGCAGAGTGGTTATAGTTATATGTTAACTCTAACTCATAAGTTTCACCTTCTAAAGCTAAATAGACTAAAGTGAATTGCTTATCTGGAAAGTCACGGCGCCTAGTTTCTTTAAAAGGAAAGGCACTAGTATAGAACTCGACTGACTTCTCTAAATCTTTTACACGGATACAGGTATGTAATGCTTTCATGATAGCCTCCTATTTATAAAAAGAAATAACTTCTTTACGATTTTTGCGATTTTGTGGGTGTTTGGGGTCTCTCAGACGATAGCCTAAAGACATCATACTTGCAATTCCTTCTTTTTCAGAATCAATCACACCATGTTTTTCTAGAATAGTATTCACTTTACGGTAATCAAATCCTTCGATAGGACAGGAGTCAATACCAATTAGGGCGGCAGTTGACATCATGTTGCCTAGGGCAATATAGGTTTGTTTAGCTGTCCAATCAAAGAGGGCACGAGGATTGTCTGCCATTTCCATATTGTTTCTTTGAAAAGATTCATAAAGGTTAATACGGCTTGTCAGTCCCTCATCGTCCGTAATTCCTCGACGGATTAAACTATCTCTCATTGAAGGACTATCATAACGAGCATTTTTTTCAGCTATTAACAGGATAAAATGACTAGCTGTTTCTAATTGATATTGCGCTCCCCATGCGACTTCTTTTAGCTTGGCTTTGATTTCTTCGTTCTCCAAGACGACAAAACGCCATCCCTCTAAGCCAACTGATGAAGGGCTTCGCCATGCTGCATCTAAAATAAGATTAAGGTCTTCATCAGTAATTTTTGTATTATTATACACGCGGACAGCTGTTCTAAAATCAAAAGCTGCCCGTAATTTTTGCTTCATTTCGTCGTTAGACATAAGAACCTCCTAAGAATTTCTAAAATTATCATAGCATAATGCAAATGAGAAAACAATTTCTGGACATGGTAGATTGGGGAAAGTACTAGCCGTTTTCTAAGGTAGAGGAAATGTAAACTAATACTAATAAGAAGATGAGAAGTTGCAGATATGAATAATTTCTGGTCAGTGACTTATCTGCTAGGTGAACAGCCTGAACCTTTGCACTATGATCATGGCTTTGGAACTTTCAAACATAGACAGGCTTCAGGAACAGCTGTGACATATTTTATACATAAGTTGTCCTTATCGAAAAAGTTTCTGACATATTACCTCTGACAAGCTGTTTTAATAATAGGATAAGAACTTTAATACCTGTAGCAACTTTTTCAGGAATAAAAATATTTAATTTACTAGAGAAAGAAATGGGGTTGATGACTACTGTGAATAAATCAAGAAGTGTTAACTGTTTTCCTTTTACATAAGGAAATTTTTCAAATTTTAATTAATGTAACCGTTTGCTAAAATGGGAGTATGAAATAATAGGAGGATTTGAACATGTCGAAATTACCAGATAGCTTTTTATGGGGTGGCGCAGTTGCTGCTCACCAACTCGAAGGAGGATGGCAAGAAGGTGGTAAAGGATCAAGTGTAGCAGATGTGATGACATCTGGCAGTCATGGTGTCCCTCGTGAAATTACAGCCGGCGTTTTAGAAGGCAAGTATTATCCAAATCATGAAGCTATTGATTTTTATCATCGTTACAAAGATGATATTAAACTCTTTGCTGAAATGGGCTTTAAATGTTTCCGGACATCGATTGCTTGGACACGTATTTTTCCTAAAGGGGATGAGTTGGAGCCAAATGAAGAAGGACTTCAATTCTATGATGACTTATTTGATGAATGTTTGAAATATGGCATTGAACCTGTTATTACACTTTCTCATTTTGAGTTACCTTATCATTTAGTAACTGAGTATGGTGGTTTTACAAACCGTAAAGTGATTGATTTCTTTGTCCGTTTTGCAGAAACTGTCTTTACTCGTTACAAAGACAAAGTAAAATATTGGATGACCTTCAATGAAATCAATAACCAAGCCAACTATATGGAGGATTTTGCACCATTTACAAACTCAGGTATTGTTTATAAAGAAGGTGACGACCGTGAAGCAATCATGTATCAAGCGGCGCATTATGAGCTCGTTGCTGCTGCGCGTGCGACAAAAATTGGTCACCAGATTAATCCTGATTTTGAAATTGGCTGTATGATTGCTATGTGTCCTATTTATCCAGCAACCTGCAAACCAGCAGATATTTTAATGGCCCAAAAAGCCATGCAAAAACGTTATTACTTTACAGATGTCCATGTCCATGGTTACTACCCACAACATATTTTGAACTATTGGAAACGTAAAGGGATTACTGTTGACTTTACTGAAGAAGATAAAAAGGATTTGATGGAAGGAACTGTTGACTATATTGGTTTCTCTTATTACATGTCCTTTGCCATTGATTCTCATCGTCCAAACAACCCATATTATGACTACTTAGAAACAGAAGACCTTGTCAAAAACAATTACGTTGCTGCCTCTGATTGGGACTGGCAAATTGACCCAGAAGGACTTCGTTATTCCTTGAATTGGTTCACAGATATGTATCACCTTCCTTTGTTTATTGTTGAGAATGGCTTTGGCGCAATAGACAAATTAGCAGCTGATGGCATGGTTCACGATGATTACAGAATCGACTACTTAGGTGCCCATATTAAAGAAATGATTAAAGCTGTTGATGAAGATGGCGTTGATTTAATAGGCTACACACCTTGGGGATGTATTGACTTAGTGTCAGCTGGAACAGGTGAAATGCGTAAACGCTACGGCTTTATCTATGTCGATAAAGATGATCAAGGTAATGGAACTTATGAACGCTCACCTAAATTATCATTTAATTGGTACAAAGAAGTGATTGCAAGTAACGGCGAAAACTTATAGGTTGCTTAATGATATTATTCCTTACAATTATCATGGCAGCTTTATTAGCTGGCTTTATTCAGGGAGTGACTGGTTTTGGAGCTGGCATTGTATTAATGAGTGTTTTGCCCTATTTGCTTCTTTTACCCAAAGCTGCAGCACTTACCAATGCGGTAGCTGTTTCACTGACAATCATAATGGTTTACCATTATCGAAAATACATTCGGTTTAAATTAATAGTTTGGCCAACGCTTTTCTATATTGTTGGTAGTTCCTTAGCTATTCACCTGTCAAAAAGCCTAGATATTAATTTTTTGAAAATTATCTTCGCTATATTTTTAATTGCCTTGGTCTTCTATTTTTCGACATTTTCACAAAAAATAACTATCTCAGCTAATTTTTTGAGTATGTTTCTTTGTGGCTTTGTATCAGGTATCTGTGATGGTCTCTTTGCCATTGGTGGTCCTCTAATGGTCTTATTCTTCTTAGCTGTTACTGAGAATCAAAGAGACTATCTAGCCAATTTACAAGTTGTTTTTTTAATCTCAGGCAGTTATAATCTGATTTTTAGAGCAGCACAAGGGATACTCACACTCGATTTATTACTACTATCATTAGTAGGAATAGCAGCCATTATAATTGGTTTATTAATTGCTAATCGTATTGTTGACCGTTTAGATGCAAAAATGTTACAACAGATGACCTATTTATTGATAGCAGTCTCAGGGGCTATCACTCTAATCACAACTTTGTTTTAGGTGATCATCTATTCTATTAAAGCTTGAAATTCATCTAGTTTGCAGTTCTAGATGGATTTTTTATCAAAATATTGACAACGTTTTCAAAAGGAGTTATAATTTTTTTGAAAATTAATAGTAATAAGGAGACAAATCATGTTAGAGGTATTATTAATTATTACTTCATTAATACTGTTTGCTTTACTGATTATTAGTATCATTAGAAATCAATTGCTGGCTAGTAGACGAATCGGCCACCATTACTTAGTGCGTTTTGATCAAGTGTCTAAACCAATTGATTTATGGACAAATCGCAATGTTTTGGAAAACGTTAAAATCATTAGTGATCATAAGGAGCAGGGACTTTATTCCGTTCAGTCCCCATTAAGTGATACCAAATTAAAAGAAATCCTTATGTCAGAATATCATCTCACCCTATCACAAGTGATGGTTTCATCACTCCAATTATCACCATAAGCTAAAAATGTTAACAGTAATCAGTTGATTATTGTTTTTTTATTTGACCAATTAGTCAACGTGAATGATTTCCGTAGTAATACGGAAATAGTAGCGATTGTAAATGTAAACGCATACATATATAATGAAGATACAAAATAAAAAAAAAAAAACAGGAGGCAGTCAAAATGACTAAAGCATTAATAATCTGTGCTGGGGGGATGTCATCATCTCTCATTGCTAAAAAAACACAAACCTTACTAGCTCAGCAAGGAGTTGATGTTGAAATGAATGCAGTTGGTGTTCCTGAAGGCGGAAAACTTATTGCATCATCTGCTTATGATTTATATCTAGTAAGTCCTCAAACAAAAATGCATTTCAAACAATTTGCTGATGCTGCTGCCAAGGTCAATAAACCAGTTGTTCAAATTCCACCACAAGCATACATTCCAATTCCAATGGGGATTGAAAAAATGGCAGCTCTTGTTAAAGAAAATATCTAAATTTTAATATTCTGAAATTTTAGTATAATAAGGATGATATCTTTTCTAAAGGAGACAAGACATGTTAGGTCAAAAAGAAAAACTTATCTTACACTACTTATACCAAAATCGAGGAAGATATGTTACTAGTAAAGAATTGTCAGAATATCTAAAGTGTTCCGACAGAACAGTTAGAACATATATCAAATCTTTATTAAGCTTTATTAACGAAGGGGACCATATTAGGATAAATTCTAAGCAAGGCTATGGTTATCAGTTAGACCTAACTGAAGAATCCGCTTATGCTAATTTAATCTCTGATAATAATATACAGGTGGGGACAGAAAATATTGATATCTCTGACCGTCACAATTTTATCATCAATAAATTAATTTTTGAACAGGAAGATGTATTCTTTGATGATTTGATGGATCAATTATATGTCAGTCGGTCAACGCTATCTTCAGATTTTAAAAAAATAAGAAATGAACTCGCGCACTATCAATTGACAATAGAAAGTCGAGCTAATAAAGGTGTCTATGTTAGTGGCGCTGAACATGATAAGCGCCACTTTATTATGGACTATTTTTATAGTGGTCATTTCTTAAAAAATATTCATCAATATATTGGAGATGATTTCTTTAAGCTTCCAATTAGTTTTGAAGAACTAACTATTATTGTGTTAGATGAATGTAGAAGTCAGTATTTAAAATTATCTGATTTTGTAATACAGAACTTAATTGTCCATATTGCTTTAGCTATTTCTCGTGTCAAAGATGGGTTTGAAATTTCTGAATTACATATTGATAATGACAAGTTCAGGAAAGAAATTGGAGTTGCAAGACAAATCTTGAAACGCGTGCAGCGGGTAACAAATACGATATTTCCTGATGAAGAAATCAACTATATTGCCCTTCATCTGATTTCAGAAAGCAGTCATTCGGCTAAAGTAGATGATCTAGAAGTGATTAGTATGCGTCAAGATTTGGTCGAAGCTGCAAATGCTATTGATTTGCATTATGGGTATCAATTCAGTCAAGATTTTACTTTTCTAGAAGGACTATTGAAACACTTAGAAGTCTTATTAGAAAGAGTGAGAAATGGTGTTCGCCTAGATAATCCTTTATTGGATGATATTCAAGCACAGTACAAAGAAGCCTTTCTCGTCTCAAGAAGTTTAATGAGTCATCTAAGATATTTCAAAGACTTTAGCTTGTCTGATGATGAGATCGCATATGTTTCCTTACATATCTTAGCAGGGATTGAACGGTTTTATCAAAGTCATAAACTAAATGCCTTGGTTATTTGTGCTACTGGATATGGCAGTGCTCAGATGCTACGAATGCGCTTAGAAAATGAATTATCTCGTCAACTCAATATTGTTAATCTAGTTGGCTATTATGATATTACAGATGACAAACTAGAGGGAATTGATGTCATTATTTCAACAATTGATTTATCTAATTTAGTCTTTTCTATTCCCGTATTTACAGTTAGCGTTTTTTTAAACGACGAAGAGGTTAAACAATTAAAGACTCAATTGATCAGAGTTGAAAGTAAGCGATTCGGTCATGATACTCGAACGAATCAATTGCAACTTAATGACATCATTGATCACCATTTTTCAAACGAAGCATTTATGGTTTTAAAGGACTGTGATAAGCAAACAGTAATTGACAAGTTAGTTAATGCTTTAGATCAACAAGATATTGACAATTATCAAATCTCAATGAAAGAGTTAATTGCTAGCAGAGAATCTATGAGTACTGTTATCTTTGATCAGGATATAGCTGTTCCGCACCCTTTAAAGTCTTTAGACAAAAAAGCAAAAATTGGGATTGCGATTATTCCTGATGGCATTTATTGGGAAGAAGGGTTTGAACATATCACATTTGTTTTCCTTGTCTCACCATCTATTTATAAGAATGATGGATTAGCAGAAATGACCAAATTAATTGTCAATTTGACGGAAAAGCCACTTATCAAAGAGAAATTGCTCAGCTGTAAAGATTTTGATAGCTTTAAAAAAATATTATTAACATTGAAATAGGAGATATATATGACAAACGAGGAAGTACAAATGGCTGCATTTGAAATTATTCTAAACAGTGGTAATTCAAGAACGATTGTTCATGAAGCCTTTGCCGCTATGCGTGAGGGCGAATTTGATAGAGCATCAGAGTTACTAGAATCAGCAAATGAGGAATTATTATTAGCACACAAAGCTCAAACACACCTACTGCAAGAATACGCAGGCGGAACTGAAATTACAATGGAAATAATAATGGTTCATGCACAAGACCATTTGATGACAACGATGACACTTCGTGAGGTCGCTATTGAAATGCTGGAATTGTATAAACGTATTAAGTGAATCTAATAAAGGAGTAGAGAGATGACAAGGAACGATAAGAAAAGAGTAGAGTCTTTTCGACAGAAAAATGCAATAAAAACAATGTATTATACCAGATACTTTTTAGTTCGCTATGTTGTGACATTCTTCTTTTTTATCAATCTTTACTGGGCAGTGTCATTATACTTATTACATACATTAGCATCAATTATTTTACCAATACTATTAGGACTTTTTGCTGGAGTAGCGATGTGGGAACAATATCAAATGTTCACTACAGAGCAACCTAAAGCAAAGTATAGTAAGGCTTTTTTTAAAACAATAATTGCGGTAAATGGTTGTTTAGGCCTGCTAACTTTAGCTGGGCAATCGCGTGTTTTATTTCCCTTCTTTAACGAGACATTTTCAACAAGACTCTTTATTGTAGGGATATTAATTATTGGGGCATTACTATCTTTCTGGATGTTAGTTAAAATTAGCCGTATCGATGCCAATAAAGATAGACAATATGTCAGAATTAATCGTTATTTAGCATCACTAAACCTTAGCAAACATTATTAATGTAAATAAATTAGGAGGTAAGATTAATGTTTGAATTTTTAGAGAAGTACCTCATGGGGCCGATGGGAGTTGTTTCTACTTGGCGTCCTGTACGTGCAATTGTAGCCGCTGGGATGGCAAGTATCCCACTGACAATTGTTGGTTCTGCATTTTTGGTTTTAGGAGTTCTTCCTCAAGCCTTCTCATTTTTAGCACCACTTTGGGCATCTTCATTTGATTTAGTATCAGCTTTAACTTTAATGGCTTACAAATGTTCAATGGGGATTTTAACCCTTTACTTCGCACTAGTTATTGGTTATGAATACACTAAGATTTATGCTGAAGAAGATGGTCTAAACTTGAACCCACTTAATGGTGGTATCCTTTCAGTATTTGCTTTCTTTATGACCATTCCTGAATTAACTTTCACAAAAGGGAAAATGGCATTAATTACTGCAGAAGGAACAATTAATGGCTGGTCTGTCGGTGGCGATAGCTTAGCGCGTTTATCAACTTCGGGTCTATTTACAGGTATCTTAATGGCAATGCTTGCCGTCCAATTGTACCGTCTTTGTGTTGTGAAAAACTGGGTGGTTAAAATGCCAGAAGCCGTTCCAGAAGGTGTATCACGTTCATTTACAGCTTTAATTCCAGCTTTCGTGGTTGCCATTACAGTTATCTTAATCAATGGTGCTTTCATCATGATGGGAACTGACATCTATAAAGTTATCGCCATTCCATTTGGTTTCGTTAAAAATATTACCAACTCAATTGGTGGTGTTATTGTAATCTACTTCCTAGTTCACGCTTTATGGTTAGTTGGTATCCATGGTGCAAATATTATCATGGGACTTGTTAATCCAATCCTTCTTGCAAACATGGCGGAAAACGTAAACGGTGCTCACTTTGCTTTTGCTGGTGAATTTACAAATGCTTATGTTACAATTGGTGGTTCAGGTGCTACTCTTGGTGTATGTATCTTTATGGCATTCCTTGCAAAATCAGAACAACTAAAAATGTTAGGTCGGGCAGCAATTGGTTCTTCAATCTTTAATATCAATGAACCTCTTATCTTCGGTCTTCCAATCGTTTATAACCCTATTTTAGCAATTCCATTTATGTTAGCCCCAGTAGTAACAGCTGTGTTAGCATACGTAGTGATTAACTTGAACATTGTTAAAGAAGCAATCGTTCAAACGCCTTGGCCAACTCCTGGTGGATTTGGTGCCTTTATCGGTTCAGGTGGCGATATTAAAGCAGCTATTCTTTCAATAGTATGTATTGTTGTCGCATTTGTAATCTGGTTCCCATTCATCAAGTATTATGATAATAAACTAGTTGCAGAAGAAAAAGCAAATGCTGTTGAAGCTGCAATTGCATAATTCACTAAACACCTCAACTCACTTAGTGAATTGAGGTGTTTTCTTTTCAATTTTAGGAGATTAAAATGGGACAATTAGGAATTTCTGTTTACCCGTCAAAATCAAGTATGGCTGAAATGAAAGCTTATATTGATTTGGCACATAGCTATGGCTATACACGTTTATTTACCTCAATGTTAGAAGTAGCAGACAATGCTCAAGTAACGCTTGCAACCTTTAAAGAAATTATCCAATATGGAAATGAGAAAGGTTTTAAAACGTCTTTGGATGTTAATCCAAAACTCTTCAAAGCACTTGATATTACTTATAAGCAACTAGACATTTTTGCTGATATGGGCATTGATGCCCTTCGCCTTGATGAGGGATTCACAGGTTATGAAGAAGCCATGTTAACCCATAATCCATTTAAGATCAAAATTGAACTAAATATCTCAAGAGGTCAGCATTACATCGATATGGTTAACGATTTTGGTCCCAACCGAGATCTCTTGATTGGGTCACATAATTTTTACCCACAAGCCTATACAGGGCTAGCCTTTGATTATTTCGTCGAAACAGCCAAGCAGTACAAAGCCTATAATCTAAAAACCGCAGCCTTTATTGATAGCCCAGAAGGCAAAATTGGCCCTTGGCCACTTTCAGACCGGATGGTCTCAGCAGAAATCCAAAGAGAGATGTCATTGGCTGCTCAAGTTTCCTTATTGAAGATGACGGGTTACATTGATGATATGTTAATCTCATCATCACTCCTCTCTGAAGAAGATTTGAGAACAGTAGCTGAAAGCTTCAAAGCAAGTTTGCCAATTCTACCAGTGCAACTTATGGAAGAATTAACTGACCTTGAAAAGGAAATCCTTCTAAACAATCAACACCTCTATCGTGGGGATAAATCTGATTATATGATTAGATCCAGTCAACCAAGGGTAACCTATAAAGCGCATACCATTGCCCCTAAAAATACTGTGGACATTAAACGTGGCATGGTGACAATTGGTAATGATTTGGCTGGGCAATATAAAGGCGAGTTACAGGTTGCTCTTAAAAATCGACCAAATGATGGTCGTCAAAATGTGGTCGCAAGCCTTCCAGATGAGAATTTAGCCTTGCTCGATTTACTGAAGGTTTGGCATAGTTTTAACGTTAAAGAAAATTAAAAAATCAAGTCCAAGAGACTTGATTTTTTTAGCCTTCAAAATAGAGTAGTTCTTTTGGTGTTTTGGTAAATGGTTGGAAGCCATCTTTTGTGACATAGCCACAATCTTCAATACGCACGCCAACTTTTCCAGGGATATAAATACCAGGTTCGATAGAAAAACACATCCCTTCCTCAATTATCATATCATTGCCTTCCATAATTGATGGGAATTCATGGACATCCATTCCAAGGCCATGCCCAAGACGATGGTTAAAGTACTCACCATATCCAGCTTTTTCAATAACACTACGAGCAGCAGCATCAACTTGGGCAGCTGTAACACCGGGTTTGACAAATGCTTGGGCAGCTAACTGTGCTTCTAAACAGAGGTTATAGATATCAATTTTAAATTGATCGGGTTTACCAACGGCAACTGTACGCGTCATATCACTAGTATAACCTAGAGTTTCAACGCCTAAATCAAATAGTAGTAGGGCATTATTTTCGATGTTATTTGTTCCTGGAATGCCATGCGGATTAGCAGCATTATCACCGGTTAAAACCATTGTATCAAAGCTCATTTTATTAATGCCTTGTTTTTTCATTTCAAATTCAATTTGAGCAATAATATCAGTTTCTGTTACATTGAGTGAGATGTTTTCAAAACCAATTTGGATAGCTTTATCAGCAAAATCCCCAGCAATTAACATTTTCTGAATTTCATCCTCTGACTTAATCAGACGCATTCTTTGAATAAAAGGACTGAGATTATCAAATCGACCAGTAAAAATAGTTTGCAAACCTTGGAATTTTGTCACATTCAAGTGATCAAACTCTGCATAAATGTGTTTAGCATTGCGAATTGGTAACGCTTCTTTAATTTTCTCCCAAGGATTTTCAGCATCTAAGTAGCCTTGAACAGTAAATGAGACAATCGATTTTGCTCGAGCAACTTCTAAAGCGGGAACAAATAATAATGGTGTTTGTTCATTAAAAACAAGTAAGAACATTTGTCTTTCATGAGGGTCACAATCAAATCCAGTAAGATAATTGACTGTAACAGGATCTGAGAAGATGGCTAATTCAGCTTTTTCTTCTTTTAAAAAGTGACGAATCTTATCTAATTTAGTCATGGGATACCTTCTTTCTTTCTCTATTTTTTCAAAAATAGTCCAAAATTGCAAGCTTTCTCTCATTTATTGAAAAAGTTTTCAAAATCTGCTCTTTTTTACTTGAAAGTGTTTACAAAACATGCTAGAATTAGTTTTGAAAGCGTAATTTTCAAATAGAAAGGAAGATAAAAATAATGAACACAGATGATACAATTACGATTTATGACGTTGCTCGTGAAGCTGGTGTATCCATGGCAACAGTAAGTCGTGTTGTCAACGGAAACAAAAACGTTAAAGAAAATACTCGCAAAAAAGTATTGGAAGTTATTGACCGTTTAGATTATCGTCCTAATGCAGTTGCTCGTGGATTAGCAAGTAAAAAAACAACTACAGTAGGTGTGGTAATTCCGAACATTGCCAATAGTTATTTTTCAATTTTAGCAAAAGGTATCGACGATATTGCAGCAATGTATAAGTACAATATTGTGCTTGCCTCAAGTGATGAAGATGATGATAAAGAGGTAAATGTTGTTAATACCTTATTTGCAAAACAAGTAGATGGTATTATCTTCATGGGACATCATTTAACAGAAAAAATTCGTGCCGAGTTTTCTCGCTCTCGTACACCAATCGTTTTAGCTGGAACAGTTGACCTTGAGCACCAATTGCCAAGTGTTAACATCGATTATAAAGCAGCTGTTTCAAATGTTATTGATATTTTAGCAGAAAATCATCAAAAGATTGCATTTGTTTCAGGACCATTGATTGATGATATTAATGGAAAAGTAAGATTACATGGCTATAAAGAAGGGCTTAAGAAAAATCAGTTGGACTATAAAGAGGGGTTAGTTTTTGAAGCTAATTACTCTTATAAGGAAGGCTATGAATTGGCACAGCGCGTTATTAATTCTGGAGCTACTGCAGCCTATGTCGGTGAAGATGAATTAGCCGCAGGCTTGCTTAATGGTTTGTTTGCAGCTGGGAAAAGTGTTCCTGAGGACTTTGAAATTATTACAAGTAATGACTCACCAGTTGTGGACTATACAAGACCAAACTTGTCTTCGATCAGTCAACCTGTTTATGACTTAGGTGCTGTCAGCATGCGTATGTTGACAAAAATCATGAACAAAGAGGATTTAGAAGAAAAAGAAATTCTATTGAACCATGGTATTAAACGCCGCGGCACAACAAAATAGTAAATCTACCTGAAAGGGTAGATTTTTTTAGAAAAGAGACCATTATGACAAATGATTTAATTTTACAAGCTTTTGAATGGTATTTACCAGCCAACCATGGCCATTGGCAATTATTACAATCAGCAATACCTGAATTTAAAGAACTGGGGATTAGTAAAATTTGGTTGCCACCAGCCTTTAAAGGCACCGGAAGTGATGATGTAGGGTATGGAGTCTATGATCTTTTTGACCTAGGTGAATTTGACCAAAATGGAACTATTCCAACAAAATATGGCAGTAAAGATGATTATCTAGCTCTTGTTTTGGCTTTAAATGAAGCTGGTATTCAGCCGATTGCAGATATTGTTTTAAATCATAAAGCAAATGGGGATCGTAAAGAAACTTTTTATGTTTTGAAAATGAATCCAGATAACCGCCAAGAAGCTATTTCTGAGCCATTTGAGATGGAGGGATGGACTGGCTTTAATTTCCCAGGTCGAAATGATAAGTATAATAACTTCAAATGGCATTGGTATCATTTTAGTGGTTTAGATTATGATGTACGCCATAACGAAATTGGCATCTATCAAATTACCGGCGATAATAAAGGATGGGCAAATCAAGAAGTAGTTGACAATGAGAAAGGTAATTTTGATTACCTGATGTTTAATGATATTGATTTTAGTCACCCTGAGGTTAGAGATCACTTGAAAGAGTGGGTTAAATGGTTTCTTGATAAAACTCAAATTAAAGGCTTTAGATTGGATGCTGTTAAACATATTGATGCTAATTTTATGAGGGATTTTATTGTCTTTATCCAGGAAGAAATTGATGCCAATTTTTATGTTTTTGGTGAATATTGGAAAGATGACTTTGAAGCTACTCAGCATTACCTTGATGTAATTGATTATAAATTTGATCTTTTTGATGTTGCATTACATATGAATTTTTTCCAAGCCTGCCAGGCAGGGAATCATTTTGATATGAGACAAGTATTTGATGGCACTCTTGTACAAAGTCATCCCATGCAAGCAATCACCTTTGTTGACAATCACGATACTCAAAAAGGTCAGTCATTACAAAGCGCTATTGAAGATTGGTTTAAGCCAATTGCTTATGCTTTAATTATGCTACGTCAAAGTGGTTTACCCTGTCTTTTCTATGGTGATTACTATGGTATAGAAGGAGATGGCGTTTTTCAACCATCTTTCAAAAACGATATTGATCGACTAGCACATCTTAGAAAATATTTTGCTTATGGTCAAGAAGTAGACTATTTTGATCATGCTAATTGTATTGGATGGACACGACTTGGTGACGAGGAGCATCAATCTGCTTTAGCAGTGGTTGTAAGTAATGGTGATAAAGGTTGGAAACATATGGAAGTTGGCCAACTCTATGCTGGTCAAACCTTTATTGACTATATGGGTAATTGTCTTGAAGAAATTACTATTGCTGAAGATGGCTGGGCTGATTTTCAAGTTCAAGCTGGTTCAGTCTCAGCCTGGATTCCAAAAGATAAAATTCAATAATGAAAGTCAGCCTTTTGGCTGATTTTTTTCTTATTAGTGTCAAATTAGCTAAAATAAGCTATAATAGAGGATATGAGAGTCTTACTATATTTAGAAGCAGAAAACTATTTAAGCAAATCGGGTATTGGGCGTGCGATAAAGCACCAAGCTCGTGCCCTATCTTTAGTCGACCAAGACTATACTACTAATCCGAATGATGACTATGATTTAGTGCATATTAATACTTATGGCATTAAAAGTTGGTTATTACTGAATAAGGCCAAAAAATTAGGTAAAAAAGTCATAATGCATGGTCATTCAACACAAGAGGACTTTAGAAATTCTTTTATTTTCTCAAACCTGATGGCACCTATATTCAAACAATATTTATGTTTGTTTTATAAAAGGGCTGATGCTATTATCACGCCAACGATTTATTCAAAGTCCTTACTTGAAAGTTACGGGATTACACAGCCTATTTTTCCAATTTCAAATGGCATTGATCTAGAGCGTTATGGAGCAGATCCTCTTAAGGAAGCGTCTTTTCGTGAGTACTTTAAGATTGAAGAAGGTCAAAAAGTAGTAATCGGAGCAGGGCTTTATTTTCTTCGCAAAGGGATTGATGATTTTGTTAAAGTGGCGGAGCAAATGCCAGATGTCCGTTTTATTTGGTTTGGGGAAACAAATAAATGGATTATTCCTGCAGAGGTTCGTCAGTTAGTTGAGCATAATCATCCTAAGAATCTTCTTTTTCCTGGTTATATTAAAGGGGATGTTTATGAAGGAGCTATGACAGCGGCGGATGCTTTTTTCTTCCCGAGCCGAGAAGAAACAGAAGGAATTGTTGTGCTTGAAGCTTTAGCTAGTGAACAAAATATTCTGGTTCGTGATATTCCTGTTTATCAGGGATGGATTGATCACAACTGTGTCGAACTTGCCAGTGATGTTGATGGCTTTGTTGAAGGTTTGAAAAAGATATTTTCTGGCAAAAATGATAAGACACAGGCTGGCTACCAAGTTGCCCAAAGTCGAAGTATAGAAAAAATTGCCGTCCAATTAGTGGAGGCTTATCAAAAAGTAATGGAGTTATAAGATGCGTGTAGGTCTATTTACAGACACCTATTTCCCCCAAGTATCAGGTGTAGCAACCAGTATCCGAACCTTAAAGGAAGAACTGGAAAAACAAGGACATGAGGTTTATGTCTTCACAACAACAGATAAAAATGTTAAACGCTTTGAAGATCCGACAATCATTCGGCTACCTAGCGTTCCTTTTGTGTCCTTTACGGATAGACGTGTTGTCTACCGTGGTTTAATTTCCTCTTATAAAATTGCAAAGCAGTATGATTTAGACATTATCCATACTCAAACAGAATTCAGTTTAGGCTTACTAGGAAAAATGGTTGGCAAAGCCTTAAGAATTCCTGTTGTCCATACCTATCATACCCAGTATGAGGACTATGTTGGTTATATCGCAAATGGAAAACTAATTCGTCCAAGTATGATTAAGCCGATTCTAAAAGGCTATTTAAAGGACTTGGATGGTGTGGTCTGTCCAAGCCCAATAGTACTCAATTTATTAGATGGTTATGATGTGAAAATTCCCAAACGTGTTATTCCAACGGGAATTCCTTTAGAAAAATATATTCGTGATGATATTAATCAAGAAGATGTCGATCAGTTGAAAAATGATTTAGGAATTGCGACGGATGACGTGTTTTTATTAAGTCTATCACGTATTTCATATGAAAAAAATATTCAAGCCATTATCAAACAATTTCCAAATGTTTTATCTGAAAATAAGAAAGTCAAATTAGTGATTGTCGGAAATGGTCCTTATCTAGCTGATCTTCAAACATTAGCTGAGGATCTTGATTTGACAGATCATGTCATTTTTACTGGTATGGTTCCGCATGATAAAGTTGCTCATTACTATAAAGCTTGTGATTTCTTTGTCAGTGCATCGACTAGTGAAACGCAAGGGTTAACTTATATTGAAAGTTTAGCTAGTGGGAAACCGATCATTGCTCATGGAAATCCTTACCTAGATGATCTTATTTCTGACCGTATGTTTGGAACCTTATTTTATCATGAAGATGAGCTAGCTGATGCTATCCTTGATGCGGTTCTAGAGACTCCTGACATGGATAGTGACTTACTGTCAGAAAAACGTTATGACATTTCGTCAGAACATTTTGGTCAATCGATTTATACCTTTTATTTAGATACCATTATTGGTAAGTCTTCAAAAGGAAGTAAAAAATTATCTCTTTATATGAATAGTAAGAAAAGGGAGCCTTTGAAATTAGTTCAAGACGCAACTTATTTACCTAAACAGGCAGCCAAAGTGACCGTTTCGACCTCTGCAAAAGTTGTCAAGGCACCATTAAAACTCGTTAATGCTATCAAGGACTTTTTAAATTAGGGCATCTTATTAAAGAAAATCAGACTTAGACCTTGAATAATTCTAAAATATTGTTATAATAATTTGGAAGACATGTTAGGTTAGATGATCATTAAGCGAGTGCTGGTTGGTGAAAAGAGCACAAAAATGTCTAGTTTAATACTACTTCCTAAGTTTTTATGCAAACATAAAAGGGTGGTTCCCTTATCACCAATCAGAGGTTCAAGGCATGCTTTTTTGTCTTGAATAAATGAAGGTGGAACCACGCAACCGCGTCCTTTTTAGGATGCGGTTTTTCTGTTTTTAATGTCGGAATGGTCATCACTATCGCTAACAGTCACAATACAAATGATAAAGGAGAAAACAATGATTAAAATAACATTTCCAGATGGCACAGTACGCGAATTTGAATCTGGTGTGACAAGTTTTGAGATTGCACAGTCAATTTCAAATTCATTAGCTAAAAAAGCTTTAGCAGGAAAATTTAACGGGCAATTGATTGACACAACTCGTCCAATTGAAGAAGATGGAGCAATTGAAATCGTTACCCCTGATCATGAAGATGCTTTTGGCGTTCTTCGTCATTCGGCAGCACATTTATTTGCACAAGCTGCAAAACGTCTTTTCCCAGAAATCCATCTTGGTGTTGGTCCAGCCATTGCTGAGGGATTCTACTATGATACAGATAACCAAGCTGGTCAGATTTCAAACGAAGACCTTCCTCGCATTGAAGAAGAGATGAAAAAAATTGTTAAAGAAAACTTCCCATGTATCCGTGAAGAAGTATCCAAAGAAGAAGCACTAGAAATCTTCAAAGACGATCCTTACAAGGTTGAATTAATCAGTGAACACGCTGATGATGCAGCAGGACTTACAATTTACCGTCAAGGGGAATTTGTTGACTTATGTCGTGGCCCTCATGTGCCATCAACAGGACGCATTCAAGTTTTCCATCTTCTCAATGTGGCTGGTGCATACTGGCGTGGTAATAGTGATAATACCATGATGCAACGTGTTTACGGGACTGCCTGGTTTGATAAAAAAGATCTAAAAGCCTACTTGACTCGCCTTGAAGAAGCAAAAGAGCGTGACCACAGAAAACTTGGTAAAGAACATGATTTATTCATGATTAGCCAAGAAGTAGGACAAGGTCTACCTTTTTGGTTACCTAATGGGGCGACAATTCGTCGCACACTTGAACGTTACATCACTGATAAAGAATTAGCATCAGGATACCAACATGTTTATACACCACCGTTGGCTTCTGTTGAGCTCTACAAAACATCAGGTCATTGGGAACACTACCAAGAAGACATGTTTCCGACAATGGATATGGGTGATGGCGAGGAATTTGTTCTCCGTCCAATGAACTGTCCTCACCATATTCAGGTTTATAAAAACCATGTCCATTCTTACCGTGAGTTACCTATTCGAATCGCTGAGCTTGGGATGATGCACCGCTACGAGAAATCAGGTGCACTATCAGGACTTCAACGGGTACGTGAGATGACTCTTAATGACGGGCACCTATTCGTCACACCAGAGCAAATCCAGGAAGAATTCCAACGTGCACTTCAATTAATCATCGATGTTTATGAGGACTTTAATCTAACAGATTATCGTTTCCGTTTGTCATACCGTGATCCTAAGGATACAGAAAAATATTATGATAATGATGAAATGTGGGAAAATGCTCAAGGTATGTTAAAAGCTGCTCTTGATGAAATGGGTGTTGACTACTTTGAAGCAGAAGGAGAAGCAGCCTTCTACGGTCCTAAACTTGATATCCAAGTTAAGACAGCCCTTGGGAATGAAGAAACATTGTCAACTATTCAGTTAGACTTCTTACTGCCAGAACGTTTTGACCTTAAGTATATTGGTGCTGATGGGGAAGAACACCGACCAGTAATGATTCACCGTGGTGTTATTTCAACAATGGAACGCTTTACTGCAATTCTAATTGAAACTTACAAAGGGGCTTTCCCTACTTGGCTAGCACCTCATCAAGTAACTGTCATTCCAATTTCTAATGAGGCTCATATTGATTACGCTTGGGAGGTGGCTAAGACACTTCGTGACCGTGGCGTTCGTGCAGATGTGGATGATCGAAATGAAAAAATGCAGTACAAAATTCGTGCATCACAAACTAGCAAAATTCCTTATCAATTAATCGTTGGTGATAAAGAAATGGAAGATAAAGCTGTTAACGTCCGTCGTTATGGTAGCAAAGCAACTCATACAGAAAGTATCGAGGAATTTGTTGAAACTATTTTAGCTGATATTGCACGCAAGTCTAGGCCGACGACTATTGTTTCCTAATCAGTCTCTCAAAACCATATGATATTGATGCCTTTAAGTGGTCGATGTCATATGGTTTTATTTTGATTACTAGTCTTTAAAGTCAAATATAAGTGTTAGATGGATTTTATAGTACCACCATATCCTGCAAGAAATTCAGTTTGTTGAAGTGGTAATCTTAGTGTTGACTGATATCGGAATTAACAATGCAGAAAGCTCTCAAAACAATTAAATAACGAATCGTTTGATTTTATTGTATAAAACCATTTTTTTAGATAGCACAGGGCAGAAAAAAGCTAGAATTACCTGTGCTGTTTAGCAGACGTTTTTGGAGATAAATAATATAATTCCAACAAAGTTCGTGCATCTAGAACGGTAAAACAGTCTCAAAATTCTTAGAAATTCAAAACGGGTTTGTTCAATTGTTGTCATGATATTAGTAGTACTGACAAGTTCTCTTATAATTGTCGAATAAAGAAGTTCTTTGTAACATTTTTTCCAGTTTTTTTGAGGGGAACGCGTACCATTCTTTCAATTTTTTATCAAACAAGATATTTTTCTGTTTGTCCTAACGGGGCTATTATCACTTTCGATTGATACGTAAAAATTTTTAATTCTAAAAGAGTTGACAAAAATGAAAAACCATGATAAGCTTAACCAGTTAAACATAAACCGGTTAAGCATTAACCAACAAAGTAAGTGGCAAAATATTGTTGTGAAGAGTGCAATCAGCTATTTTAATATAACTAAAATGTGTCATATGATAGCTAGTTTTTATTGTTGAATCCTGATCAGGAACAGGTGGAATTTAGAAAACCTTTATGTGAAACCATTGAAAAAATGAGAAAGAAGTTCTTAATAGAAGCTAAGTGTAAGGAGAATTTAAATGAATAAAAAACAAAGGATTATCTATTCAGCAGCGACTGTTTTGCTAGCTACTAGTTTTGGAGTCTACCACTTTACTAAACAAACTAGTCTAGGAAAGACTGATGGTACCAAAGTTTCATATGTTAAGTCGGATAAGTCAAATGAAAAAGGGGCTAAACAAGGCAACAAAACAATAGACCAGATTAATTCTGAAGAAGGTATCTCAGCAGAACAAATTGTTATTAAAATTACAGACCAAGGCTATGTGACCTCCCATGGGGATCACTTTCATTTCTACAATGGTAAGGTTCCTTTTGATGCTCTGATTAGTGAAGAACTTTTAATGACAGATCCTCAGTATCGTTTCAAAGAATCAGACTGTGTTAATGAAGTCAAAGATGGCTGTATAATAAAGGTAAATGGAAAGTATTATCTTTATTTGAAACCGGGTAGCAAACGTGAAAATGTTCGTACTAAGGCACAAATTGCAAAGCAAGCAGAAAAAGGAGCTAAGGAAGCTAAACAACGAGGTATAAACAAGAGTTCTCATCTCAGTAAATCAGAGGCTAAAGCTGTTCAAACAGCTAAAAGTCAAGGTCGCTATACGACTGATGATGGATACATTTTTAGCCCGACAGATGTTATTGGAGATATGGGAGATGCCTTTTTAGTTCCTCATGGTAGTCATTTTCATTATATTCCTAAAAAGGATTTATCACCTAGTGAATTAGCTGCAGCTCAATCTTATTGGAATAGTAAGCAAGGAAAAGATACAGCGACAGCTGTTTTTAATCAAATTCACAAATCTCCAGGCAATCATTGGACAGGTAAAGACTCCTCAGGTCACGTATCACATTCTAATAATCCACTAACGCCTTCTCCAGGGGGAGATTTTATTCCAAGTCTACCACGTCCAGAATTTGTTGGTAAGTCGTTTTCAGAGTTATTAGCAAAATTACATAGTATGGATATGCGACATCGTCATGTGGAAGGAGATGGGTTAGTTTTTGAACCAACCAAAGTGACAAAAGCAACGGAATTTGGTTATGTCTTACCTCATGGTGACCACTACCATATCATTCCTCGCAATCAGCTATCTCCTTTAGAAATAACTTTAGCGGATATGTATCTTGCTGGCCAAACTCATACCAGTCCAAATCAGCCAAATCAACCGAAAGAAAAAACTCCTGATAAAGATCAATCAGTAGAGCATCAATTTTTGGGGCACTCAATCACAGCTTATGGCAAAGGACTTGATGGCAAGCCTTATGATACGACTGATAACTATGTCTTCTCGAAGAATTCCATTAGTGATGTAGATTCTGGAGGAGTGACTGCCAAACATGGCGAACATTTCCATTACGTTGGCTTTGGTGAATTAGAACAAGATGAGCTTAATCAGGTAGAAGCTTGGTTGAAAGAAAAAGGTAAGGTAGATCAGATAGCATCTGCATTGACAAAAGATAAGCCCAACTCTTTGATTTTTGATGCCAAGCTAGTATCACGCAAAGTTAAAAAAGGGTCCCAAATTGGTTATATGATGTTGAAAGATGGTAAGGAGTTCTATTATGATCGGGAACAATTAGATTTGACACAGATTGCCTTTGCTGAAGAAAACCTAATGTTGAAAGATAAAGAAAATTATCTCTATGATGTTGTTGATACAGATGGGATTAAGCCAGAATTATTAGTAGATATAACGAGTCTACCGATGCATGCAGGAAATGCGACTTATGATACAGGTACAAGCTTTGTGATTCCTCATATTGATCATATCCATATGGTTGCTTATGACCAACTTACTAAGGAGCAGATTGCGACTGTTAAGTACGTCATGCTACATCCTAAGGATCGTCCTGCTGTGTGGTCAAGTGCTGGGCATAATCAAGTTCCTTCAAAAATTCCTAATGTGACACCAGTTGAAAAACGTGCTTCACTTATGAACTGGCAAATTATTCACTCGGCAGAAGAAGTGAAAGCCGCACTTAACAATGGACAATATGCGAAGCCAGATGGCTATATATTCAGTCCACAAGACGTACTTGATGAGGGAACTTTTAATTGGGGAACTTCTTACTCAATACCAAGAGCAGACGGTAGTTCATTGCGCTCTATTTCAAGGAGTGAATTATCTGCAAAAGAACTTGCAGCGGTAGATAAGCTTTTAGCTGAAAAAGAACAAAAGGAAAAGAGTCAAGCCCCTGTTGAAGAAATCAGTCCTAAAATAATAACAGCTCCTACTGAAAATACAGCAGGTGAAACATCAACTTCTAAGGAGTCAGAATCATCGACAAATTCTGCGGGGACTAGTACAACGATTAGTCCAGTTGCTGGTCAAGAACACAACGGCTTTCAAAAAAATTTACAAGAGTTAGCTAAGCGACTTGGGCTATCACCTGATCAGTTAACGCTCTCAGAAGCAGATGGAGTTGTGAGCTACTATGATCAATCGGGTGTAAAAGTCAGCTATGATATTAAAAGTTTACAAAAACTAAATTAGAAAATATAACTGCTAGACTTATTTCTAAAAATAATTACCATTTTTAGTGTGAAGTAATGATAATAATAGATTACTGTAAGGATTGAATTCTGTATTGAACAGGATTCAATCTTTTTTGGTATGATCGGCATGTCGTCCATCTGAAGTGTGGAAGTCTTCTATTGCTCTCTGCTTGTGATGCCTAAAATAGCGACTCGTAAGATTGATTGTTGTGAGGGAGTAAGGAGAAGAAGGATGGGCAAAAAATGTGGCACTACTAATTGAAGCGTGATAATAAGGTACATATAGCGTATAAGGAAAGAACACTAGAGTTCAAAAAACTTTGGCTTTTTATTAGGAGAGCCAAAAGAGTTGTAAAATATATTTGTAGAAAAAGAGACATGAATAACTCAAGAGCAGTTAAAGCGAAAACACCTCTAAAATAGAATCCTGATTGAATTCTCCGGATACAGCGGTACATTAACTACCAAGTTTTTGGGTTTTGACATTTCAAACACGTTAAAATCCAAATTTCATTATACTGGACATAACGAAAGAGAGAATCAACTTGATTCTCCCTCGCATTATATGATAAGGTCTCATTACAGTTGATGTGGAGATAGGAGATAAAGCTGTTAAGGTTCATTGGAGCAACTTATTCAGAAACTATTGAGACATTTGTCGAAACTATTTTTGCTGATAGTGCTCGCAAGTTTCTTCCAAATGCTAATTAAATTTGTTTAAAATAGGAAAAACTTAGTCTCTTTTTAGAAGCTAAGTTTTTTTAGAGATCTACCTTAAAAGAGTTTGAGCAAGCGGTTGCCTCCTTCTTGTTAGCGTGTTATAATTGCCTAATAATAGCATATAATACGTAAAATAAAAGAGAAAGCAAGAGGAGAAGACATGGCAATGATTGAAGTTTCTCATTTGCATAAGCAATTTATCAAAACTGTTAAAGAACCAGGACTAAAAGGGGCTTTACGTTCCTTTGTCAAGCCTCAAACCGAAAGCTTCGATGCAGTTAAGGATTTGACCTTTGATGTGCCTAAGGGTCAAATATTGGGTTTCATTGGGGCAAACGGGGCAGGTAAATCAACAACCATTAAAATGTTAACGGGGATCTTGAAGCCTACTTCTGGCTTTTGTTGCATTAATGGAAAAATTCCGCAAGAAAACAGACAAGATTATGTTAAAGATATCGGAGTGGTTTTTGGGCAGCGCACTCAATTATGGTGGGATTTAGCTTTGCAAGAAACGTATACGGTTTTAAAAGAAATCTATGATGTGCCAGAACATGCCTTTCGTAAGCGTATGGCCTTTTTGAATGAAGTCTTAGAATTAAATGACTTTATCAAAGATCCTGTTAGAACCCTTTCATTAGGTCAGCGCATGCGGGCCGATATTGCAGCATCTTTACTTCATAATCCAAAGGTGCTCTTCTTAGATGAGCCTACCATTGGTTTAGATGTCTCTGTCAAAGATAATATTCGTAAAGCTATCAAACAAATCAATCAAGAAGAAGAAACAACTATTTTATTAACCACTCACGATCTGGGTGATATTGAACAGCTCTGTCACCGTATTGTGATGATTGATAAAGGAGAAGGTATTTTTGACGGGACAGTCGGGCAATTGAAAACTGATTTTGGGAAAATCAAGCAATTGCGATTTGACTTGGCGCCTCATCAAGAGAGTAAAGTATCTCGTTTTGAGAATTTTGAAGGCATTAGACTTCTTCGACAAGGGAACTTGTTAGAATTGCAATATGATAGTAGTCTCTACCAAACGGCTGATTTGATTCAAGCAACGATGAGTGATTTTTTGGTTAGAGATCTCAAAACAGTTGATGTGGAGATAGAAGATATTATTCGTCGCTTTTACAGAAAGGAGCTTTAAATGATCACTTTTTGGAGACGTTATAAACCCTTTTTAAATGCAGGTGTTCAAGAGTTGATGGCTTATCGGGTCAATTTTATTTTATACCGTGTGGGTGATTTAATTGGAGCTTTTGTGGCATTTTACCTCTGGAAAGCTGTCTTTGATTCCTCTCACCAGGCATTGATAGAAGACTTCTCTTTGTCAGACATGACCCTTTACATTATTATGAGCTTTACGACTACTTTGCTTACCAAATCAGACAGTTCTTTTATGATTGGTGAGGAAGTCAGAGAAGGTGCCATTATTATGCGTTTGCTTCGACCTGTTCATTTTGCAGCATCCTACTTATTTGTGGAAATTGGTAGCAAACTATTGATTTTCTTATCTCTTGGTTTACCTTTTTTAATCATTTTGTTCAGCTTTAAAATACTTTCTGGCGTTCCAATTTTGATAGCATTAGCGTCTGTTTTTGCCTATTTAGTTAGTCTGCTCTTGGCTTTTTTGATTAATTTTTATTTTAATATTTGCTTCGGCTTTTCGGCTTTTGTCTTTAAAAATCTATGGGGATCTAATCTCTTGAAAAATACTCTAGTCTCATTTATGTCAGGTAGCTTGATTCCTTTGGTCTTTTTTCCAAAATTGATTGCCACCATCTTAGGATTTCTACCTTTTTCATCTCTTATCTACCTTCCTGTAATGATTGTGATTGGAAAGTTTGATAGGACTCAAATTCTAGAATCTTTGGGCTTACAAGTTTTTTGGCTTGTGGTGATGTTTGCTTTATCTCAATTTATTTGGAAAAAAGTTCAGTCTCATTTAACTATTCAAGGAGGATAAGATGGCAAAATTAATGAGAATGCACGCTATTTTTATTAAACAATACCTTAAACAAATTATGGAATATAAGGTTGATTTTTTTGTAGGAGTGTTAGGTGTTTTTTTAACACAAGGCTTAAATCTTCTCTTTTTGAAAGTTCTTTTTCAACATATTCCTAGTTTAGAAGGATGGACTTTTGAACAGATTGCTTTTATTTATGGTTTTTCTCTAATTCCTAAAGGAATTGACCATCTCTTTTTTGATAATCTTTGGGCTATTGGGCAACGCTTGGTTAGACGTGGTGATTTTGATAAGTATTTAACGCGTCCCCTAAATCCCCTTTTTCATGTACTGGTTGAAACATTTCAAGTAGATGCCCTAGGAGAGTTATTAGTGGCTATTTTGCTTCTGGGATCTACTTATTCGAGTGTGGAATGGACAGCTCTAAACGTTTTTCTCTTTCTGATCACAATTCCCTTTGCCACCTTGATCTATACGTCTTTAAAAATTGCAACAGCAAGTATTGCTTTTTGGACCAAACAATCTGGAGCAGTAACCTATATTTTTTATATGTTTAATGATTTTGCCAAGTATCCCATGTCCATTTACCATCCAATTTTGCGTTGGGTGATTAGTTTTATCATTCCATTTGCTTTTACAGCCTATTATCCAGCCGCCTACTTTTTAAATGGTCAAGGTCTATTCTTTAATATTGGTGGATTGGTTTTAGTCTCACTGTTATTTTTCGTGCTGTCTTTAAAAATATGGTACTTAGGCATTGATGCTTACGAAAGCGCAGGTTCATAAGAAAAACCTGACTCGCTTTATGAGCTTTCTTTTATATATTCGCCATCTAAATAATGAGATATTATTGATTCTGTAATGGCAAATTTATTAAAAACATATTGACGGCTCATCGAAAATATGATAAACTTAACCAGTTAATCAAAAGGAGAAAATATGTTTAAAAAAATAATAAAGCTTACTTTATTACTGATAACAGTAGTGTCCTTAGCTGCCTGTGGGGTGACGCATAGAAGTAGTCAAAAAGACAAAGGGCTTTCAGTCGTGACCAGTTTTTATCCTATGTATGCCATGACCAAGGAAGTTTCTGGCGACCTTAATCAAATAAAAATGATTAGGTCAACAAATGGTATTCATTCCTTTGAACCCTCTGTTAATGACGTATCAGCTATTTATGATGCAGATTTGTTTATTTATCATTCTCATACTCTTGAGTCATGGGCTAGAGATTTACATCCTAACTTGAAAAAATCAAAAGTGGCTGTTTTTGAGGCTTCAAAATCAATTTCTCTCAGGCGGGTTCAAGGTCTAGAGGATGTCCCTGTTTCAAAGGGGATAGACCCAGCAACCTTATATGATCCTCATACTTGGACAGATCCTCGCTTAGTTGGTCAAGAAGCGCAGGCTATTGCTAAAAAACTAAGTGAATTAGATCCTAAGAACAAGGACTATTATGAGAAAAATGCAGCAAAGTTTGTCAAGAAAGCTAATGCCTTAGAAGAAACTTATCAGAAAAAATTTGCAACTTGTCGTCAAAAAACCTTTGTGACACAGCATACGGCATTTTCTTATCTAGCCCATCGTTTTGGTTTGAAACAACTTGGTATTTCGGGAATTTCCAATGAACAGGAACCATCACCACGTCAACTCTCAGAGATTCATCGTTTTGTTAAAGAGTACAAGGTGAAAACTATTTTTGCTGAAGACAATGTTAGTCCTAAAACAGCCCAAACAATAGCAAAGGCAACTGGCGCTAAAGTGAAGACCCTAAGTCCCCTTGAGGCAGTTCCTCAGAATGAAAAGAGCTATTTGGACAATTTAGAATTAAATATGAACAAGCTCTATCAACAACTTAAGAAAGAAAATTAATCAGATTCTTTTATTAATCGATTGAATCTATCGCTTTTAATCAACCTTTTAAAATAAAAAAAACACAGTCTATTTACTCTTTATAGAAAGCCTTCTATGTATGAGTTTAGATGTGTTTTTTTATAAAAGTTAATTCTGTAAGTTACCAAGCATAAGCATTACTTGGGGCTTGTAAATAGTCTAGCCACTTTGGATTTTTCAAACGGCAAAGCGTCACTGAAATACCGGTCATATCAAGGCTAGTTATGTATTTGCCATTTTTGATAAAAGGTAATTGAAGACCTTCTAAATCTAGGAGTTGCAAGATATCATTTAAGAAAATGCCTTGTTCTAAATCAGTTGCAGTACCAAGATTATTGACCATCAAGATAAACTGTTCATTTTCTTGCCAGTGGAACTTGATTTGTAGCTTATTGACAATTTCAACGGCTAATTGTTCAGATGATGAAAATTCAACGGTTCGGTAGCCCTCCTCACCATGGATTCCGATGCCATAAGAAATGTGATTGTCAATTAAATCAAATAATGGTAGAACAGCATTTGGCATTCGTGCAGATTTGGTAGCAAAACCGATTGTTGCAATTTCGGTAGCTAAATCAAAGGCTAAACTCTCGATTTCATCTAAGCTCGCACCCTCAAAAGCAGCTTGTCCTAGGATTTTATGTAAAATAATGGTACCTGCCAAACCACGATGGCGCATCCGGAAGTTCTTCTTAGGTTCAACCGAAATATCATCATGAGAAACAATATATTTGACCATAATGCCCTCAGAGCGGGCTATCTGAATGGCGGAGTGAAATTCACGGATATCTGCTTCAAAATTTTTGATGATAACAAAGACACCCTTTCCCTTATCTAAGAATCGCAGAGCTTCTAAGATATCTTGTGAGGTTGGTGGCGTAAATAGTTCACCATAGATAGCTGCAGACAACATGCCGTCGCCTATAAATCCGGTATGAGCGGGCTCATGGCCAGAGCCACCCCCAGATAGAATTGGAATAATGGATGGGTCTTGATGCCTGTTATAAATGACTGGTAGATCTTTTAATTTAGCCAAATGAGGATGTGACGCTAGGACACCACTCATATACTGGGAAATCATTTCTTCTTTATGATTAAGTATTGTGACCATAGGTCCTCCTAGTTCTCTTTTAAATTACTGATAATAATTTGTTTGATATATTTAGTTTGTGGATAAAAATCGTTAGTAGTGACATAGGTCTTAATTAAGTTTGCTAAGGCCCTGCCATGATAGAATTTTAAGAATTCTCGGTAGTTTGGATCGCTTACGATTTGCTCTTTTTGTTCTATTTCGGTAATAATTTTTTCCATCAAAATCAAACAATAATTTCCAAAATAGGTATAGAAGTCATTTTGATCTTTGATCAAAAACAGTTGAGAGTAGAAGGGTTTATTATGTTCAAAGTAGAATAAGAGTTCATCGAGTAATTGAAAACCTGAAATATAGTTAAGGTTATTTGTGATATGCTCTTGTAATTCAGTCTCAAAAATCCAATCTAAAAGCTCATATTTATCAATAAAATGATTATAAAATGTTTGCCTGCGAATGCCAGCTTTGTCCATGATATCAACGACTGATATTTTATCAAAAGGCTTCTTTTCAAGTTCTTTTTTTAAGGCCTTGGCGATTCTCTTTTTAGTAATCAGGGATGTTGCCATTTTAAATCCTCTTCTATGTTTATCTGCTTCTATAATTATAGCTTATCAAATGCTAAATCAAAAGAATATGGACAAATTTATTTAATTGTCCCTTTTAAAAAAAGTTAAGAACAGATAAAATGAAAGCGTAAACAAAATATCGGAGGATTTAACATGAAAAAAATCATGAATGATGCAAGTCACATTGTAGATGATATGCTTAATGGGTTAACTTATATGCATGAGGACCTAGTGACACGTTTGGATGGCTTTGATGTCATTGTTCGTAAAGCTAAAAAAACTGGAAAAGTCGCTATTATTTCAGGTGGTGGTTCAGGCCATGAGCCTTCACATGCTGGCTTTGTTGGAAAAGGGATGTTATCAGCGGCCATTTGTGGCGCAGTCTTTACATCACCAACTCCAGACCAAATATTAGAAGCAATCAAAGCTGCAGATGAAGGTGCTGGTGTCTTTATGGTCATTAAAAACTATTCAGGCGACATTATGAATTTTGAAATGGCGCAAGAAATGGCTGAAATGGAAGGCGTTAATGTGTCAAGTGTCATTGTTGATGATGATATTGCTGTGGAAGATAGTTTATACACACAAGGCCGTCGAGGTGTGGCAGGAACAATTCTTGTTCATAAAATTCTAGGTCATGCCGCTGAAAATGGCAAATCACTCGAAGAAGTTAAAGAACTGGCTGATAGACTTGTTCCTAATATTAAAACAATTGGTCTAGCTCTTTCAGGTGCAACGGTACCAGAAGTCGGTCAACCTGGATTTGTCCTTGAAGATGATGAATTTGAATATGGTGTTGGGATTCACGGTGAACCTGGCTATAAAAAAGAAAAATTGCAAGCATCAAATATTCTTGCTAAAGAGTTACTTGATAAATTAAGTGCAGATTTTAACCTTGAAGAAGGTCGATCATTTGGCTTATTGATCAATGGTTTAGGAGCTACACCGTTGATGGAGCAATATGTATTTGCTAATGATGTTGCAAGGATTTTAGCAGAAAAAGGTCTATCTATTGACTTTAAGAAAATTGGCAATTATATGACAGCAATTGATATGGCTGGTTTGTCATTGACATTGATTAAATTAGAAGACACCTCTTGGGCTGAGGCATTAGCTGCAACTGTTGAAACAGCTGCTTGGTAAGGAGTACTCATGGACGTTTTAAAAGTAAAAAATTGGATAAGCATCTTTAATACAAAAATCAGTGAAAATAAGGATTACCTTAGTCAATTAGATACGCCAATTGGTGATGGTGATCATGGTGGCAATATGGCTCGTGGTATGGCTGCTGTTATGGCAGAACTTGATACCAAAGAGTTTGCTACTAGTCAAGATGTATTCAAAATGGTAGCAATGCAACTCTTGAGTAAAGTTGGAGGGGCCTCTGGTCCCCTATATGGCTCTGCCTTTATGGGAATGGCAAAAGCTGACCAAAATCTATCTGTGGAACAAATTTTATCTGAAGGCTTGGCCATGATTCAAAAAAGAGGAAAAGCAGAAGTTGGCGAAAAAACAATGGTTGATATGTGGTCTCCAGTAATTGACGCATTAAAAGATGGTCAGTTAAGTGCAGAGGTCATTGATCAAGTTTTAGAAGCTACAAAGGATATCAAGGCAACAAAAGGTCGTGCTTCCTATGTTGGTGACAGATCAATTGGACATATCGATCCGGGTTCTTGTTCGTCATCCCTTCTTTTTAAAGCAATGCTAGAAGCGGAGGTTGTTTAATGTCTGAATTAGGAATTATTATTGTTTCTCATTCTAAAAATCTTGCTCAAGGCATTGTAGATTTAATTGATCAGGTTGCTAAAGATGTTGCTATTACTTACGTAGGTGGCAATCAAGATGATGAGATTGGTACCAGCTTTGAACAAGTCCAAGAAATTATTGAAGCTAATACTGCTAATGAGTTATTGGCCTTCTTTGACTTGGGTTCTGCCAGAATGAATTTAGAAATGGCTTGTGATTTTTCGGAAAAAGAAATTCAAATTATGTCTGTTCCAATTGTTGAGGGAAGCTATACAGCAGCAGCATTAATTCAAGCTGGTGTAGATAAAAATGGCATTCTAGAACAATTGAATGAATTAGAGATAAAGAAATAAAGGAGAGATACAATGAATTTTATCGGTGAATTCCTTGGGACCTTAGTTTTAGTTCTTTTAGGTGATGGTGTCGTTTCTGCCATTTGCCTTAGAAAAACCAAAGCTGAAGCAAGTGGTTGGGTTGCAATAGTTCTTGGTTGGGGCTTTGCTGTAACCGTGGCTGTTTATATTACAGGATTTTTAAGTGGTGCACACTTAAATCCTGCTGTAACGTTGGCAATGGCTGCAATTGGGGCTTTACCTTGGTCGCAGGTAGCGACTTATTTGACAGCACAATTTTTGGGTGCTATGGTTGGTGCTGCACTAGTCTTCTTACATTATTTCCCACATTGGAAAGAAACTGAAGATGCAGCAACTATTTTAGCCTGTTTCTCTACTGGACCAGCAATTCGTCATAAGTGGTCAAACTTCCTAGGTGAAGCTTTGGGAACAGCTGTTTTAGTTATTACGGTTATGGCAATTGGTCCAAATAAAGTGGCTGCAGGATTTGGTCCACTTATTGTTGGGATTGTTGTAATGGCAATCGGCTTCTCTTTAGGTGGAACAACGGGTTACGCTATTAACCCAGCCCGAGATTTAGGTCCTCGTATTGTTCACGCAATCTTACCAATTCCGAACAAAGGCGATTCTGACTGGTCATATGCTTGGATTCCAGTGATTGCCCCTATTGTAGGTGGGGTTACAGGAGCACTTATCTTCAAAATGATTTTAGGTATGATGTAATAAAAAGGACTGAAAAAGTCCTTTTTATTGTGTGATTTTTTTCTAAATAAGCTATAATAAAACAAATAATTGAGGGAGAACGACGGTGGCTATGAATCACATCGAAAGAAAGTACAATGCTTTACGCTTTTTAGCTACTATTGGCTGGCAAAAAGATGATTTGATCTTATGTGTCAAGGAGCGAACGATTGATGTTCGGATTGGCTCTCCCTTATTTTTAAACTACTGGAACTTACATAAAAATGATGACAATCCTAAATTAGTTTTACATGTGGTTTTGAAAATGGCAAAGCTTCCAGAAGAACTTAGTGGAGCAGTTGAGGAGACGAAGACTATTTTGGAAAACTTTCATCCGGATTTGGAACCAAGTCACTTATTTTGGGGAGAATTTGCTGCGCAAGTTAATCAGGCCTTTCCTGTACGAAGTCTTGGTGAACAGGGGACTTTGCAAAAAGGCCTTCACCAGTTTAGATATATTATTTCAAGTCAACAAGCTCAGTATGTTAGAAATCATTTTAAAAAAGAAGGGATGAGCGATGCCCAAGCTCTGATGCGTTATTTAAGGAAAAAACGGGGGCCATTTTTCTGGCGAAAGCAGGTGGATTATTCCTTCAAGGAATCTTCTCGCTTGCATAATAAGTTGAAATTTGAAAAAAATTGTGTTCTATTTCCTGATAACGAGGTATCTTATAATATGAAACTGTTAATGAATTTCCATACAGAATTTATTTTAGATAGCTATGGCCATTTCTTAAATGAAACGGATGCTGAAACTGTGACTGAACGTGGGGTTATTAATGGAGCGAGTTTTAACTATGGGACACAAGGAAAGCGGCATTGGGATTTAGATGTTGACCCAATCAGACGTCACGATCCTCAGTTTAGACGAACGATATCAAAAGGCTACCGATCACCAAAGTTAATTATGAAACGATGGTATAACCATACTATTGGTGACTTTGATCATTCCTATTTCAATGGAAAAGGATACTATGGCTATAAGGGAAGGAGCCCTTACCGATATGTTAAAAAGCAAAGTTGTTATTACAAGTGGAAAATCAGATTACTTAAATTATGGCATTTTAGGGATTAAAAAAGGATCAGAAGATCCTTTTTTAGTTGGCCTGAGCCCATTTCTTTGCAAGTCGTCTTGATAGCGTAGAAATGATGAAGTTAATGATAAAATATATTGCTGTGATAAGAGCATATAGAGCAAAAACGTCTTTGGCTTGAAAAAATTTACCCATTAGTATCTGACTTTTACCGAACAATTCTTGAATGGCAATGACAGAGTATAAGAGTGATGTGTCTTTAATTACCGTAACAAATTGGGAAATAATTGCTGGTAACATTTTTCGAATGGCTTGAGGAAAGACGATTAAAAGAAATACTTGTGAAGGTCTTAAGCCTTGAGATAAACCGGCTTCTGTTTGCCCATGGTCTACACCATTCAAACCGCCTCGGATAATTTCTGCTAAAGCTGCAGAAGTGAAGACAGTAAAAGCGGTAATACCAGCGGGGGTTGATTTCATTTGAAAAACTAAAAAGATAATGAAGATCCAAAGTAAGTTAGGTACATTTCTAACAAATTCAATGTAGACGCTGGCAATGACTCTTAGTAATGTATTTTTCCCGTTTCGCATAATAGCTAGGATCGTTCCAAAAATGGTAGATAAGATAATTGAAACGATTGAGATATAAAGTGTTAGTCCCAAACCTTCTAATATAAAAGCAAGGTTGGCTCCTGTAAATAATTCTGACATTTGCTTTCCTCCTTTTATACAGAATAGGTTTTCTTATTTTCTTCTTCCTTGTGACGTGCCCAATGTGCTAGTGGGTAACATAGAATGAAGTAGAGAACTGCAGCACCAGCAAAGGCAGGGATATAATTTGTTGTGTCATAAGCCCATGCTTTGGCTGTGAACATGATATCTGCACCAGAAATGATAGCAACAATAGAAGTATTTTTGATTAAACTAACGACTTGGTTTGTCATTGGTGGAAGAATTGTTCGTAAGGCTTGTGGCAATATGATAAGACTCATCGTTTGTTCATATGTAAAACCTTGCGCTAATGCAGCTTCAGTTTGGCCCTGAGGCACAGCTTCAATTCCCGAACGGATAACTTCCGCGATATAGGCTCCATGATAAATGCCGACACAAAGCACAGCCGTCATAAATGTAGAAATCATGATATGTCCATGTGATATAATGGCTAATCCATAAAAGACAAAAACCATTTGAACAAGTAGCGGTGTGTTTTGATAAAGTTCAACATAGATCCGGGCAATTGTTCGAAGCCCCTTCTTTTTTGAAGTTGACATGGCACCAAAGATAGTTCCTAAAATGAGGGCTAAGAGTAAGGCACCAATTGACATGCCTAAGGTATATAAAAAGGCTTTAAGGAAAATATCGATATTTTGGAAAAATGCTTGCCATCTGGAAAGGGCAAATGGACTGGTTACTGATACTAATAACATGATAAATTGCTCCTTTCTTACTTATTTGCTTTGGCAGGTTTTAGATGGTACTTGTTATAAATGCTCTTTAGGTGACCATCTTTTTGCCATTGGCTAATAAGATCATTGATATAGTAGGTGAGTTTTTGGTTACTTTTGCGACTGGCAATTCCGTAGGCTTGCTGATTAAAACCGTCAGATAAAATTTTAGTTTGTTTGCTTTGGTAACCAGTTAAAATGGATTTATCAACGGAAAAAGCACTGATTCGTGTCGAATAAAGGGAAATAGCCAGTTCTGGATAGGACCCTAGTTGGACAAAATTAAAGCTTAAATGATGTGTTTTAGCAAATTCTTCAATGGCAGTTTTTGTTGTTGAGCCTTGAGCAACCCCAATTGTTTTGTGATTGAGTGATTTGATAGAAGAAAAGCCATCTGCTTTATTAACTAAAAATCCAACTTCATCAAGATAATAAGGTTTTGAAAAAGAATAGTTTGCTTGTCGTTCAGGAGTAATCGTGTAGGTTGCAATAATAATATCCAATTGGCCATTATCTAACAAAGCTTCACGTGTCTGAGCAGTTACAGCAGTAAATTCTACTTTAACACCTAAGGATTTTGCAATATCCCTAGCTAATTCGACCTCCATACCTTCGTACTTCCCTGTATCCGGACTGTAGTAGCCAAAGTTTGGGACGTCTTGTTTAACACCAACTTTAATGATGCCAGCTTTTTTTATTTTCTTTACTTCTGGAGCATTTAGCCATTTATTACTATTAGCATGAACTGGATGAATATTGGATAAACTTAACAGAAGAAGAAAGAGAAGACCCAGTAATTTTTTCAATTTACTCATCTCGCTACCTCCTTAAGCTTTTGTTTTTTTCTTAGCTTGCACACGATCACTTGTATGGTTAATGATTTTACTTAAGAATTGCTTTGCACGTGGCTCTTTTGGATTGTCAAAGAAGTTTGCAACATCGGTTGTGTCTTCTAAAATCTCACCATCCGCCATAAAGATAATACGATCGGCAACCTCACGAGCAAATCCCATTTCGTGAGTTACTACAATCATATTCATACCATCTGCTGCTAGATTTTGCATAACAGCAAGGACGTCACCAATTGTTTCTGGGTCGAGCGCAGAAGTAGGTTCATCAAATAGAAGAAGTTCAGGTTGCATAGCTAATCCTCTGGCGATGGCAATTCTTTGTTTTTGACCACCAGATAACATGGATGGATAGGAATCTTTACGATCCCACATGTTAACAAAGGTCAAAAATTTTTCAGCGCGTTCTAAAGCTTCTTTTTTTGATAATCCTAGCACCTTAATGGGAGCTAAAGTGACATTTTCTAAGACGGTTTTGTGAGGGTAAAGGTTAAAATGTTGGAAAACCATGCCAACTTCCTTACGTAACTCAACTAATTCTTTTGCTGTTTTTCCAGCAATTTCTTTATTATTGACAATTAAACTACCAGAATCAATTTTTTCTAAACCATTGATAGTTCTGATTAGAGTAGATTTTCCAGAACCTGATGGCCCGAGAAGAACCACTACCTGACCACTCTCGATACTCAAGTTAATAGTTTTTAATGCGTGATAATCCCCATAGTATTTTTCGACATCTTTGAATTCAATTAGTGCCATAAGGTCTCCTTCTTATTGTTTTAGTGTTAGTTTTTCTGACATAAAAATCGATGAAGTCATTTTATCATATTATGACACTTACGTCAATATTTTCAGAATATTTAGATTAGGATAAGATTTTTTTCAATCTGATAGTTGCAATTGTCTTTTACGCTTTAAATTTGGTATAATCATTGGGATACGAATATGAAAAGGCCAATTGTTTCAAGCTTTTGGCAACAAAAATAAGATTGAGGAGTTTTCCAATGAAAAAAATTCTGATTGTTGATGATGAAAAGCCAATTTCAGATATCATCAAATTTAATTTAACTAAAGAAGGGTATGAAACAATTACGGCATTTGATGGTCGTGAAGCGGTTACAGCCTTTGAAGAGGAAAAGCCGGATTTGGTCATTCTTGATTTGATGTTACCAGAGTTAGATGGTTTAGAAGTTGCAAAAGAAATTCGTAAAACAAGCCATATTCCTATTATTATGCTATCAGCAAAAGATAGTGAGTTTGATAAAGTGATTGGTCTTGAAATTGGAGCGGACGATTATGTGACCAAACCTTTTTCAAATCGTGAATTATTAGCCCGTGTAAAAGCTCATTTAAGAAGAACTGAGACCATTGAAACAGCAGTCGCAGAAGAGAATGCTTCGTCGGGAACACAAGAATTGACGATAGGTAATCTTCAGATTCTTCCGGATGCCTTCGTAGCCAAAAAATATGGTAATGAAGTTGAATTAACACATCGTGAATTTGAACTTCTTCATCATTTGGCCAATCATATTGGTCAGGTCATGACACGCGAACATTTGTTAGAAACGGTTTGGGGTTATGATTATTTTGGAGATGTTCGTACTGTTGACGTTACTGTACGTCGTTTGAGAGAAAAAATTGAAGATACGCCTAGCCGTCCTGAATACATATTAACAAGACGCGGTGTTGGCTATTATATGAAGGCACATGACTAATAACGTTATAGGAAATTTATCCTTATTTGAATTATCAATCCTGATTCTTTTAATATTTGTTGCAGTTTACTTTATTCACTTAGCTGTTAGGGATTATCGAAATGCAAAAATTATTAGACAAATGAGTCAAAAAATCAGGGACTTGATAAACGGTCGATATACGGATGATATTAATTTAAAGGCTGATTTGGAATTGATGGACTTGTCTGAACAGTTAAATGATTTGTCAGATGTCTTTCGTTTAACCCATGAAAATTTAGCTCAAGAAAAAAATCGCTTGGCTTCTATTTTGGCTTATATGACTGATGGTGTCCTAGCTACTGACAGGTCTGGTCAAATTTTAATGATTAATGAGACTGCTCAAAAGCAATTAAATATGACTAAAGAAGAAGCGATGGAGAAAAACATCACAGATCTATTGGATGCAGATGAGCCATATACCTACAGAGAACTTGTGTCTAAAACACCGATTGTAACAATAAATCGTCGTGATGAAACAGGTGAATTTAATTCTCTTCGTTTAAGGTTTGCTTTGAATAGACGAGAAAGTGGCTTTATTTCTGGTTTAGTTGTCGTTCTACACGATACTACTGAACAAGAAAAAGAAGAAAGAGAACGTCGTCTGTTTGTATCCAATGTTAGTCATGAGTTACGAACACCTCTGACATCGGTAAAATCATATTTAGAAGCACTAGACGAAGGTGCTCTTAAAGAAGATATTGCACCGAGCTTTATCAAAGTCTCTTTAGATGAGACAAACCGAATGATGCGTATGATTACTGATCTTTTGAATCTATCAAGAATTGATAATCAAGCAACACACATAACTGTTGAAATGACGAATTTCACTGCTTTTATGACATCTATCTTGAACCGATTTGATTTGGTGAAAAATCAAAATACCGTTTCTGGTAAAAGTTATGAAATTATTCGGGATTACCCGATTAATTCTATTTGGGTTGAAATTGATAATGATAAGATAACACAAGTTGTAGAAAATATTCTAAACAATGCTATCAAGTATTCACCAGATGGTGGCAAAATTAGGGTAAAAATGAAGACGACTGACAATCAGTTAATTATTTCTATCTCTGACCAAGGATTAGGGATTCCAAAAAAAGATTTACCACTCATTTTTGACCGATTTTATCGGGTTGATAAAGCTAGAAGTAGGGCTCAGGGTGGAACTGGTTTAGGTTTAGCGATTGCTAAAGAAATTATCAAGCAACACCAAGGTTTTATTTGGGCCAAAAGTGAATATGGTAAGGGATCAACATTTACAATCGTTTTACCATATGATAAAGAAGCAGTGATGTATGATGATGTTGATGAATGGGAGGATGAAATCGACTAAATTTATGAAGAATATTGGATTTAAATATAGTATTTTAGCCTCTGGATCAACAGGCAATTGTTTTTATTTGGAAACTCCAAAACAAAAAATATTAATTGATGCAGGGCTGACTGGGAAAAAAATTACGAGTCTGTTAGCAGAAATTGATCGGAAACCTGAAGACTTGGATGCTATCTTAATTACCCATGAACACTCAGACCACATTAAAGGAGTGGGGGTGCTGGCAAGAAAGTATGATTTAGATATCTATGCTAATCAAAATACCTGGAAAATCATAGATGACCGTCAAATGATCGGGAAAATTGATACTGCACATAAACATATTTTTGATAGAGATAAAGTTATGACCTTTGGGGATATTGATATTGAAAGTTTTGGTGTCAGTCATGACGCCCAAGATCCTCAGTTTTATCGTTTTATGAAAGATAATAAATCTTTCGTTATGCTTACAGATACAGGCTATGTATCAGACCGAATGTCAGGAATTATCGAAAATGCTGATGGCTACTTAATTGAGTCCAATCATGATATTGAAATATTACGATCTGGTGCCTACCCATGGAGTCTAAAACAACGCATTTTATCAGACAAAGGTCACCTTTCTAATGAAGACGGTGCACAAGCAATAATAAGAAGCATGGGGAATGCAACTAAGAAAATCTATCTTGGGCACTTGAGTAAAGAAAATAACATCAAAGAGCTTGCGCATATGACCATGGAAAATCAACTGGCTATGGCAGACCTTGCTGTTGGAACCGACTTTAAGGTTTATGATACCTCTCCAGACAGTGCCTGCCCTTTGACAGATATTTGAGTACAGTTTAATTATTTAAAAATCAGTTAGATCAAGCTTCTAGCTGTTTTTTTTGGTATAATAGACTAGTCTCTTTGTAGACAAAGGAAAAGGAGAAAACATGAAAAAGTTAGAAGCTTTACTGAAAGAGTCATTTGATATTACTTTTGCTGATATAAACTTGCTAGAAACTGCCTTTACACATACTTCCTACGCTAATGAGCATCGCCTCCTAAACATTTCACATAATGAACGTTTGGAATTTTTAGGAGACGCTGTTCTTCAATTGATCATCTCAGAATATCTATTTGAAAAGTATCCAAATAAAGCTGAGGGTGATATGTCAAAACAACGGTCAATGATTGTACGTGAAGAAAGTTTAGCAGGCTTTTCACGTTTTTGTAGTTTTGACAATTATATCAAACTGGGCAAAGGTGAAGAAAAATCAGGTGGTAGAGATCGTGATACGATACTAGGGGATTTATTTGAAGCCTTCCTAGGTGCTCTTTTATTGGATAAAGGTGTCGAAAAAGTTCGTCAATTTTTATATCAGGTAATGATTCCCCAAGTTGAAAAGGGTAATTTTGAACAAGTAAAAGACTATAAAACGTGTTTGCAAGAGCTGCTACAAGCACAAGGGGATATTCTAATTGATTACAAAGTTGTCAATGAAGATGGCCCTGCTCACGCCAAGATTTTTGAGGTAGCTGTTTTATCAAATGATCAACTGCTAAGTCACGGAAAAGGTAAATCAAAAAAATTAGCCGAACAAGCTGCTGCTAAGAATGCTCTTAAGCAGTTAAAAGAGGAATAGATGTTTTTAAAAAGAATTGAAATGCAAGGGTTTAAATCCTTTGCAGATAAAACAAAAATTGAATTTGATAAAGGTGTGACAGCAGTAGTTGGTCCAAATGGTTCAGGTAAAAGTAATGTCACTGAAAGCTTGAGATGGGCCTTAGGGGAGTCGAGTGCAAAAAGCCTTCGCGGAGGCAAGATGCCCGATATTATTTTTGCTGGAACCGAGAGTCGGAATGCCTTAAACTTTGCTGAAGTTGCTGTTATTTTAGATAATTCAGATAATTTTATCAAAGATGCTAACAAAGAAATTCGTGTGGAGCGTCACATCTATCGAAATGGGGATAGCGACTATCTGATCGATAGAAAAAAAGTTAGACTCCGTGATATCCATGATTTATTTATGGACACAGGCTTAGGTAAAGACTCCTTCTCAATTATCTCGCAAGGGCGTGTTGAAGAAATCTTTAATAGTAAAGCAGAAGAACGACGCGCTATCTTTGAAGAAGCTGCAGGTGTTTTGAAATATAAAACACGTAAAAAGGAAACAGAAAGCAAACTCAATCAAACGCAAGACAATTTGGATCGGCTTGACGATATTGTCTATGAATTAGAAACACAAATTGCTCCCCTTGAAAAGCAAGCCAAAACAGCTAAAGCCTTTCTTCTTTTAGAAGAAGATAGAAGTCAGTTGCAATTGGATGTTTTAGTTAGTGATATTGATGCAGATAAAGACCAATTAAACTCTAAAGAAGAAGAGCTTTCAACTTTAAAAGAAGACATGGTCGCTTATCATCACAAGCGTGAGAAGCTTGAAAAAGAAAATCAGGACTTAAAGACTAAACGTCAATTGGTTATTAAAGAAACAGATGATAAACAATCTCAACTCTTAGAATTGACTAAAGCGCTTTCGGATTTAGAAAGACAAATTGAACTCATCAAATTGGAAAAAAGCCAAAAGAGTGAGAAAAAAGAAGAAACTAGCATCCGCATTAAGCAGTTGCAATCTGAGCTATTAGTATTACAAGAACAAGAGTCAGAAAAGACACAGGTTCTAGAAACGGTAAGTGATGATTTGACAAAAATCAGTCAAGAAGTCTTACAGCTAACAGAAGAGTTAAATCGGTTTTCAACGGATCCAGACCAACTAATTGAGACGCTACGAGAAGACTATGTTGGACTGATGCAACAAGAAGCTGATTTATCAAATAAACTGAGTCTCTTGAATGCAACTATTGAAAAGGAACAACAAGCAAAGGCTAATCAAGATAAGGATTACCAAGAAACGAGCCAAAAAGTTGACCGCTTAACAAAAGAAAATGAAGCAGCTCTAACAGCTTATCAAGAAAGTCAAGAGCAAGTCGCTCAGTTATTAACAGATTATCAAGAAATAGAGAAACTAGTATCTAGACAGCAAGACCATTATCAAGAGGAGCAAAGTAAACTCTTTGATATCCTTGATAAGAAAAAAGCCAAGGAAGCACGTCAAGCTAGTTTGGAGTCTATTCAAAAAAGTCATAGTCAATTTTTTGCGGGTGTTAGATCAGTACTGCAAAATGCCGATACCATTGGTGGCATTCTTGGAGCTGTCAGTGAGCACCTGAATTTTGATAAAGATATCCAAACAGCCATGGAAGTTGCACTTGGCGCAAGTAGTCAACATATTATCGTCGAAAATGAAGCAGCTGCCAAAAATGCTATTGCCTTTTTGAAGAAAAATCGTCTAGGGCGTGCGACTTTCTTGCCCTTAACAACGATTAAGGCTCGTTATTTAGTAGATAATTTCCAAAAGCAATTAGAAGCAAGCCCAGGTTACTTGGGAACAGCGCATTCTTTAGTGTCTTATGAAGGTCATGTTGACGCTATCATCAAAAACTTGCTTAACGTGACGGCAATTTTTGATACCATTGATCATGCTAATAGCGCAGCCAAGAAATTGAATTATAAGGTGAGAATTGTTACCCTAGACGGTACAGAACTTCGTCCAGGGGGATCCTTCTCAGGAGGAGCTAACAAACAGAATAATTCCACTTTTATTCAGCCAGAATTAGATCAGGTCTCAGCAGAGCTATTGCAAATCAACCAAGACTTAAAAGGTCAAGAAAAACTGGTTGCAGACTTAAATCAACACTTGCTTAATAAGCAAAAAGAGTTAGAAGAGATCAAACAATCTGGTGAGCAGGCTCGCTTAGCCGAGCAAAAAGCTAGTCTTTTTTATCAACAAGTAAAAAATCAATTTGATGATGCCAGAGCTTTGTTGGCTGTTCTCAATCAAAAAGATCAGACATCACTCTTAGCTAACTATCAGGAGGATAAATTACGACTAAACGAACAATTAGAAGGTTTAGCTGAACAAAAAGACAAGTTGACTCATGATATTGATGATATTAAGAGTAATAAAGATGCTATTACGGATACGAAAAATCATGTTGTAGAGGAGTTGTCACAAAAACGCCTTAAAGAACGTGACTTGTTAAATGAGCAACGCTTTGAGCGGACTAATCTTCAAACATTGCTTGTTCAGATTCAAACCACACAAGAACAAATTAGCCAACAAGAAGAATTGCTGACACATCAAATCTCGCAAGAACATATTGATCAACTACCAAGTTTGGAGAAGAAAATGCTTCAATTGGCAGAAAGTAAGCAATCTGTTGAAGAGCGATTAGTTCAATTGCGTTTTGAAAATGATGATTTAGCAGCATTGCTTGAAGAATTGGAAGTGTCTTTAAACAATCTCCATGCGCAAAATGAAACCTTCATCAGAAGACAAACTAAATTGGAGTCTGAACTTGACCAGCTATCAGATAGATTACGTGGCTACGCTAAATCCTTGGTCGAAGAATTCCAAATGACATTAGAGGATGCAAAAGCAACCTGTCGACCAATTGAAGATAGTATGGCTGCCAAAGAGACTCTGAAACAATTACAAAGAAAAATCAAACAGTTAGGTCCAATTAACTTAGATGCAATTGAGCAGTATGATGAAGTAGCTGACCGTCTGGAATTTTTAAATGGACAAAAAGCTGATTTGAACCGTGCAAAGGACATGCTACTTGGAACTATTGGGAATATGGATAGTGAAGTCAAAGCCCGCTTTAAGGTAACTTTTGAAGCAATTCGTGAGAGCTTTAAAGAAACTTTTACCCAAATGTTTGGTGGTGGCTCAGCTGATTTAGTTCTTACAGATAGTGACTTACTCACAGCAGGAGTGGAAATTTCCGTGCAACCTCCTGGGAAGAAGATTCAGTCACTCAATCTTATGTCTGGTGGGGAGAAAGCTTTATCTGCTTTAGCTTTGCTATTTGCCATTATCCGTGTTAAAACAATTCCTTTTGTTATCTTAGATGAGGTTGAGGCCGCTTTAGATGAAGCTAACGTTAAACGTTTTGGGGACTACCTCAATCGTTTTGACAAGGATAGCCAATTTATCGTTGTTACACACCGTAAGGGTACAATGGCTGCTGCAGATAGCATTTACGGTATTACTATGCAAGAATCAGGGGTCTCGAAAGTTGTTTCTGTTAAACTGAAGGAATCTGAAGAATTAAGTTATTTGTCGTAAGAAAAAAGAAGTAGGAGATTATGATAAAATTAGTTGCTACAGATATGGATGGAACCTTCTTAAAAGAAGATGGTACTTATGATAAGGAGCGTTTGTCAAACTTATTGCCAAAACTTGCTGAACAAGGCATTATTTTTACAGTAGCAAGTGGTCGCTCTGTTTTAGCCATAGATGAGTTGTTTAAAGACTATTTGGATCAGATTGCGGTGATTGCTGAAAATGGCTCAGTTGTTCAATATCAGGGAAAAGTCATTTTTTCTGAGTCTTTGTCAAAAGAACAATACATGGATATTTCTCAAAAAATTCTTTTGAATCCACATTATACTGGTGCTGGATTGACATTTTCTGGACAAAAAGCAGCCTATATTTTAAAAGGTGCTAAGCAAGACTATATTGAGAAAATTCATCATTACTACGAAAATGTTCAACTTATTTCTGATTTTGATGAAATGGACGACGATGCTATTTATAAGATCACAACGACTTTTACAGGAGATACTGTTTTAGAAGGAAGTGATTGGTTGGATCGGGAGTTGCCATATGTCACTGCTGTAACAACTGGTTTTGATTCCATTGATGTCATTCTATCAGAGGTCAATAAAGGTTTTGGTATGGAACACCTTTGCCAAGCTTTGGGCATTGAAGCCAACCAGGTCGTGGCTTTTGGAGATAATTTGAACGATTTTCAAATGCTTGAATATGTGGGCACAGCGATTGCCACAGAAAATGCTAGACCAGAAATTAAAGCCATCAGTCAGCAGGTTATCGGCCACTGTAATGAGGCTTCCGTTTTGACCTATTTAGAAGGGATGGTGGAAAATGTCTGATATTAAAATTTTAGCTTTAGATCTTGATGGGACGCTTTTTACAAGTGAAAAAACAGTCACAGATGCCAATAAGGCAGCCTTGAAGGCGGCTCGTGAAAAAGGGGTTAAAGTGGTTATTACAACTGGCCGGCCATTAAAAGCTATTGGCAACCTTTTGGAAGAGCTTGATTTAGTGAGTGACACAGATTATTCCATTACGTTTAATGGTGGTTTGGTTCAAAAAAATACAGGTCATATTTTAGAAAAGCGGAGTTTATCTTTAACTGATGTTAAAACTATTCATCGCGAATTAGATAGCATTGGCTTGCCGACAGATATATTGAGTGATGGAACGGTCTACAGTATTCCAAGTTCTGAGGGCCGACATTCCCAATATCACCTAGCCAATCCCTTGTTAACTTTTATTGAAATTAATGACATTGAAGAATTGAAACAAGATATTGTGTATAATAAAATTGTAACGGTTACGGATGCGACTTATTTGGATCAGCAGCTTGCTAAAGCAAATCAAGACTTATTTGTGAATTACGAAGCATTTAAGTCGCGTGATATTATTTTTGAAGTCATGCCAAAAGGAATTGATAAAGCATTTGGCTTGAACCTTTTATGTCAACACCTTGGCTTTGAAGAAAAGAACGTGATGGCTATGGGTGATGAAGCCAATGATTTGTCCATGTTAAAATGGGCTGGCCTCGGTGTTGCAATGGCTAACGCGGTAGCAGAGGTGAAACTGGTTGCAGATCAAGTCACAACTTCAACTAATGATCAGTCTGGTGTTGCACAAGCAATTCATAAATACATTTTGAGGGAGGAAGGCTAATGGGATTATTTGATCGTCTATTTGGACATAAAAAAGAAAAAGAGAAAAAACAAGAAGGCCTATTGGAATCAGAAAAAATTGAGCAAGTTGCTGAGGAAGAGCAATTTGAAGAAGTTTTTCCAATGGACATGTCACCACAAACAGATGACCTATTGGATGCTAAATCTGTTGATGACTTCGTCAAAGATATTCCTTTTTATGATGGTGATAATGATAATGAATTTAACATCATAGAAGACGAGCCTGACTTATCAGCCAACTTGGATAAAGAAGACATCACAGTCGTAGAAGATAGTGATGATTTCGAAGATAAACTTGATATTCAAGAGATTGTTGAGACATCAACAATGGACACAGAAGATGTGGTTGCTGACAAAAAAGAGGAAAAAACAGCAAGTGATGATAGTTTTATCAATTCTGAGACAATGCCTCTGGAGTCGTCGGATCAGCTGTCAAAAAAAGAAGCGACTTTTTCTTCTACTGACATTGCTGAGCCAGCTACTGTTCAGCCTTCAACTGCTAGCATGGAGCTGATGGCTGACTATTATAAACGAAAGGCAGCTTTTGAAGAGGATATCCGACAAGGGAAATACCAAACGCAAGAAACAAAAGATGTAAGCAATTCTGACGCCTTAATGGCTACTGAAAGCAGTGAAAGTAACCAAGAAAAATATGACCGTAGTTTAGCTAAGACCAGAACGGGCTTTTCGGCTCGTCTCAATGCCTTCTTTGCTAATTTTAGAAGCGTAGATGAAGAGTTTTTCGAAGAATTAGAAGAATTGCTTATTTTATCTGATGTTGGTGTGACAGTTGCTACAAAGTTAACCGAGGAGCTCCGTCAAGAAGCGAAATTGGAAAATGCTAAGAAACCAGAAGCTCTCAGACGGGTTGTTATCCAAAAGTTAGTAGATATTTATGAAAAAGATGGTATCTATAATGAAGCTGTTAACTATCAAGCGGGCTTGACAGTCATGCTTTTTGTAGGTGTTAATGGCGTTGGGAAAACAACATCAATTGGTAAATTAGCTTACAAATATAAAAATGAAGGCAAAAAAGTCATGCTAGTTGCCGCAGATACTTTCCGAGCAGGTGCAGTCGCTCAGCTTGCTGAGTGGGGCAGACGCGTTGATGTTCCTGTTGTTGTTGGACCTGAAAAAGCAGATCCTGCATCTGTAGTCTTTGATGGCGTAGAACGTGCTGTTGCTGAACATGTTGATATCTTGCTGATCGATACAGCAGGTCGATTACAAAATAAAGAAAACCTTATGGCAGAGCTTGAAAAAATGGGTCGTATCATTAAGCGTGTTATTCCAGATGCACCACATGAAACCTTATTGGCACTAGATGCCTCAACAGGTCAAAATGCACTAAGTCAAGCTAAAGAATTCTCAAAAATTATGTCATTAACTGGCCTTATTTTGACGAAAATTGATGGCTCAGCAAAAGGTGGTGTCGTATTAGCCATCAGACAAGAATTGGACATTCCAGTTAAGTTCATCGGCTTTGGCGAAAAAATTGATGATATTGGGCAATTTGACTCGGAAGAATTCATGAAAGGCTTACTTGGTGATATCATTTAGTTACCTTGTCTTTCTACTAGAGGAGAAAACATGTCACAAACACCTATAGACTTGGTAAAGTATAAAAATTTGGCACAGCAAAAACAAGCTGAACATCGCAAATTTTTGGCAACCTTAAAAAAGAAAGCCCCCAAGAACCTAGATAAAATTGTTCAGGAAATTCATCAAGAAGTTTTTCGGGAAATCGACTGTACCAAATGTGCTAATTGTTGTCGAACACTTGGTCCCTTGTTTACTGAAGCAGATATCCAACGGATTTCAAAGCATTTTAGGATGAAAATGCCGGTATTTGAAGATATGTTTTTGCAGGTTGATGAAGATGGTGATAAGATTTTTCAGTCCATGCCCTGTCCTTTTTTAGGAGATGATAATTTATGTAGTATTTATGATGTTCGACCAAAGGCGTGTCGTGAATTTCCACATACTGATCGCAAAAAAATCTATCAAATCAATCAGTTAACCATAAAAAATACTCTAATTTGTCCAGCGGCCTATCTCTTTGTTGAAAAATTAAAAGATAGACTATAAAAACTTCCCCAAAAGATGGAAGTTGCAAAAGAAAACAAACTTTCTATTAAGGGGAGTTTGTTTTTTTATCTTAAAATGAGAGTAGTAAAAGTGTCATCAAAAACCTGCTTGTAAAATCTTATAGACATCAATGTTAAGATTACAAAAACTTGGCATGGAGTGACCCTGCTATAACAGTTGAAAAAAGCTTAGTTTACAAAAAAGGTCATCTCAAGAGATATTAATCTTTTGAGATGACCTTTTAATAAGCATGATTAAAAAATACGATAGACATATGGGTTATCAGGTTTACTTACTTGATGAACCTCATTGATATGAAGTACAGGAAGAGTCTGTTGCAGATCTTTATTGTATTCAGTCTTAATGTTCCCCTTTAATGTTAACCAAGTGTTATTTTTATATGAAACTTTATTTCCAGTCGTCAATAGTCCATAGACACCAGAGTCTGCAATACAGTGAATAATGCCAAATCTAAAAAGAAATTGATGATCGGTATGTCCAGGTTCATTATAAACAAAGCCAGTATAGGAAATATCTCGGTCGCTAAATTCATCCGGGTAAAGATAGATCAATTCCATGATTTCCATATAATTCTTACTGCTAATATGGATAGGTTGTTTTCCTTTATATTTTTCCAATTCTTTACGCATTTCTTTCTGATAAGCTGATTTGGTGAAATATAAACTGGTATCTGGCTTAAGATATTGGACTTTTGTGCCATCATCACTGACGCCCTTTTTTGAGGAACCAGCAGCTAATGGGAATGTATAGCCTTTAGCTGAAACCGTTGTCGAATCTAAGCTGACGGTTGGTATTAGAAGTCCAACCAAAACAGGGAAGACGACAATAAATGGGCTAGTCAGCTTTGCCATTCTCCCAGTTAAATGGCTATGAACTTTAATGTTCTTCATCCAAGTATAAAGTTGGACAGTAGCTAAGATAAAAGATAAAACCATTGAAATATAGGCAAGGTAAGAATACTGAATGTTGATATATTGATCCAATTTTCCAGATAGCTCTAGGTACATGGTTAATTCAAAATAAGCAGCTAAAATTAAAAAGCGAATCATGATACCACCCCCACAAGTAAACAATATAGGATTATCACAGAAACTGAAACAGAAATGAATTGGATAATAAAGGCTTTTTTAAACGAATTAAGCATCATCATTAGATTCTTGATATCAACCATTGGTCCAATTAATAGAAAGGCTAATATGGGAGCAAATCCAAAGGTGGTCAGTAATGAGGCACCAATAAAGGCATCTGCTTCACTACAAAGTGATAGTATAAAGGCTAGAAGCATCATCGTAAGGATAGCAGTAATTGGGTTATGCCCAATGCTTGTTAAGATTTTAGTGGGAACAAAGATTTGCATACCAGAGGCAATCAATGTTCCAAAAACTAAATAACGACCAGTGTCGAAGAATTCATCAATGGCATGCACTAAGGCAAAATAAACTTTTTTAGACCATTTCTCGTGTGAGTAATCATGGTAATGAACAGGCTCTGCCGATTCCTTAAGAATATCCTCATCGGTAAAATAGGCTAATAATATGCCTAGGAAGAGCGCCACAATAAGTGCGCCAAGTAATCTCAAGAATAAAAAGCGTAAAGAGTTGCCAAATGCAGAGTAGGTAGCAAAGAGCACGATGGGATTAATAATTGGTGCCGTTGCTAAAAATGGAATGGCTGTATAAGAGGGCACTTTTTTTTCCAAAAAACGATTAATAATAGGAATAATACCACATTCACAAGAAGGAAAGACAAAGCCAATTAAGCTCCCAAAAAGAATTCTTAAAAACTTTTGTTTAGGTAAATAGCGTTGCACAATTTCTGGAGTGATAAAGACTTCAATAAAACCAGAAAGAATTGTTCCTAGCAAAACAAAGGGTAAAGCTTCAATGATAATTGAAAGAAAAATGGCAGACCATTGGAGAATGTCTGGTGGAAGAGATGAGAAAATGGACATTATCTCTCCCCCTTTCTAAAAATAAAATGGAGATGACTACATGTTAGCAAAAAAAGAGAAGTCGCTTGACTTCCTAATGGACGCTTCATTAGTTATCATCCATTCTTTTTTGTTCTTTTTCATTTGATGCAGGGATAAACTTACCTTCTGCGTCAACATTAATAGGTTTATCAAAACTAGGAATACTAGCAAAACCAGCCATCATTTTTTCTAAGTTATCATTTTTTTTATGAGTAATTGCCATTTTAAAACCAACTTTCTATTACGATATAACTATTATACTATCATTTACAAATAAAAGAAAAGATAAATGCTAGAAGGAATAAAGAAAAGTGTCATTTCTTTTATTTATAGAAACAGTATTCAAATAATAGTATCAGGATATGATTTTTTTATACAAGTTATTTTATGTGAAAAGGCTTATACTATTCTTAAAATCATAAAGGAGAAGTAACATGCAATTTAAGATTGAACATAATCCTAAAACGGGCTTTTATTCCTATTTTTTAACGTTTGAATCTGGTAGTCGCCTAGAAATTATGACTAAAAAAGGGCTTGCAGAACAAAATCATGATCAATTTGGTTTAGCTCATCTTGCTTTTGCATTAGGTTCCAAAGAAGCAGTGGATGAATTTGCTTTTGCAATGCAAGCCAATGGTTTTCCTATTCAAAATGGGCCTCGAACTACTGGAGATGGTTATTATGAAGCTGTTATTCAAGATCCAGAAGGAAACAGTATTGAGTTAACCATTTAAATACCAAAGCAAACTACCTTGCGTGGTTGCTTTTTTTAGGTTTGTGGTGAAATTATGTTTTCAGAAAAATGTGATATAATAAATTTCATAGGAGATAGCAATGAAAAAACACGTTTTACTGGTAGATGATGAAGAACATATCCTTCGACTATTAGATTATCATTTAACTAAAGAAGGCTATGAAACAGAGTTGGTCGGTGATGGTAGGACAGCGCTAAAATTAGCTGAAACTGAGCATTTTGATTTTATTCTATTGGACATTATGTTACCGCAATTAGATGGCATAGAAGTCTGTAAGCGTATTAGAGCAAAAGGCCTAACTACACCAATAATGATGGTATCTGCCAAGGGTGATGAATTTGATAAGGTATTGGCACTAGAGTTGGGGGCAGATGATTATTTAACGAAACCATTCAGCCCTAGAGAGTTAGTTGCACGTGTTAAAGCTATTCTTCGCCGAACAGATAAAAATAATAGCACTGATGACGATAATGACTTGAGTGACGAGCAATGGCTGGTCAATGGCTTACGTGTTTTTCCTGATCGCCATGAAGTCTATAAAGGGCAGGACACACTTAATTTGACGCCTAAAGAGTATGAGTTACTGCTTTATTTAATTAAACACCCTAATATGACTTTGACAAGAGAAAGACTGCTCGAAAGAATATGGGGATATGATTTTGGTCAGGAAACACGTTTAGTCGATGTTCATATTGGAAAACTACGTGAAAAAATTGAAGATGACCCCAAAAATCCTCAATATATCAAAACAATCAGAGGCTACGGTTATAAGTTCAAGGAGATAAAGGATGAAAAAATGGCTTAACAGTCTGGTCATAACTTGTACTTTATTATTACTGACTAACTTGCTTATCGCCCTTAATTTTGGAAATAAAACGGTTTGGTCCAGTATGGCAGGTGTCTTTTGTTTACTGCTATTGTTTTTTTTTAAAAAATTATATGATTGTCATAAAGACCTAAGAGATCTGATTGATCATTCACAGACGGTCAACTATTTTAATTCATCCAAAGATAAAGATATTCAAGAGTTGACGCATTTGTTAGTGAGTTTTCGTAAGGCTAGTCAAGAGCAAGAAATTAATATCAAGACCATGTCAGATAACTTACAAGCTCTGCTATCACACCTCACCATGGGGATGTTTTTAGTTAATCGGAAGCAAGAAATTCTCATTCACAGTCACTCCTTGCCTAACTATTTTCCGGATACTAAGCCTCGTTATAAAAATTTAGATGACATTAGTCGTATGGATATTAAAGCACTTGTCAAACAAACCTTTGACAGTAAGGAGACCATAAAAAAAGAGTTAAGAGGATTTCATGAGGGTGATCTTATTTTGGAAGTGACTGCAGTGCCTATTGTGAATGAGGATAAGATAACAGACCAAATTCTTGTTTTACTCTATGATTTAACAACGATAAGAGCCTATGAAAAATTGAATATGGATTTCATTTCTAATGCGTCACATGAATTAAGGACGCCGGTTACCTCAATTAAAGGCTTTGCTGAGACAATAAAATCAATGTCTGAAGATGAGGCGACCCTGAAAAATGAATTTCTAGATATTATTTATAATGAAAGCTTGCGCTTAGAACATATTGTAGAACATATGCTGACACTTTCGAAGGTTAAGAAAACACAGTTACAAAAGACAGAAATTAACTTAACTGAATTTCTTCAATATATTGGCAATAGCTTAAAGCATCAACTTCAACAAAAACACTTAACATTACATTTTGATTTAAAGGCTCCGGTCATCATCGTTTCAGATAAATACCTCTTATCTCAAATAATATTAAATCTTTTGTCAAATGCCATTCGTTATACCGAGGATGGCGGAGATATTGTTTTAGTCACTAGAGAATTAGCTGATACGATTACAATAAGTGTAAAAGATACAGGGATAGGAATTAGTCAATTAGAAATTGAACGCATTTTTGAACGGTTTTATCGTGTTAATAAAGGACGAAGCCGACAAAGTGGTGGAACTGGATTAGGGCTTTCTATTGTGAAAGAACTCAGTCAATTATTATCTGGTACAGTTAGTGTTTCGAGTCGGCTTGGAAGTGGTAGTGTTTTTACTTTGACACTCCCTAAAAGGATGATTAAGCAATAATTAAGGAAGTCTAGATGACTTCTTTTTTCTTTAGATATTTTATTATAAATCTTTACAAAATCTTTACAAAAATAGGGGATAAACCTTTACAAAGTATTGATAAACTAAATGTGTAGCAAATCTACAAGAAGTTTAAAAATAAATTTAAAGGTGAAACTTATGAAAATTCAAAAAATGATTGCTCTTGCAGTTCTTGGTTTGTCTAGTCTTGGCTTAGTAGCTTGTGGCAATAATGATGCAAAGTCAGGAAGCACATCTGGTGGTAAGATTGAAGTTATCACACGTGAAGATGGTTCAGGAACACGCGGAGCATTTACAGAAATTACAGGTATCTTGAAAAAAAATGGTGACAAACAAACTGATAATACTTCGAAATCAGCAGTTGTTCAAAACAGTACAGAAGGGGTCATTTCAGCAGTTTCTGGAAATAAAGATGCTGTAGGATATATTTCACTTGGGTCACTAAATAAAAATGTTAAAGCCCTTAAAGTGGATGATGTAGAAGCAAGTTCTAAAGCTGTTAAAGATAAAGAATACCCGCTTCAACGTCCCTTCAATATTGTTTACAATGACAACTTATCAGCTTTAGGAAAAGATTTTATCTCTTTCATCCATTCAAAACAAGGACAAAAAGTTGTAACGGATAATAAATTTGTTGAAGCAAAAGACAATACAAAAGAATACACATCACAAAAAATGGCTGGCAAATTATCAATTGTTGGGTCAACATCTGTAACACCACTTATGGAAAAATTTGTTGAAGCATACAAAAAAGAAAATCCAGATGTAACAATCGATATTACAGCTAATGGTTCTTCAGCAGGGATTACCGCGGCGAAAGAAAAAACAGCAGATATTGGTATGGTATCTCGTGAACTTACTCCTGAAGAAGGAAAAGACTTAAAACATGATGAAATTGCACTTGATGGAATTGCAGTAGTTGTCAATAAAGACAATAAAGCTGAAAAAATCAGTATGAATTCAATCACGGACGTGTTCACTGGGAAAGTGACAAGTTGGGATAAAGTAAAATAAGTCTAAGAGAGTGTAAGGGAGACAAGAGTCTCCCTTACTTTCATTCGTATAGAAAGGATAGCGCGTGAAAAAACAAGCGTTTAAAGAAGAATTCTTTCGAATTCTATTTTTCCTTAGTGCAACAATGTCGATTGTTGCCATATTATTAATCTGTATTTTTATTTTTATGAATGGTCTTCCCTTCATCGGAAAATATGGTCTTGTAAAATTCTTGTTTGGATCAAATTGGTCGCCATCTAATTCTCCAGCAAGTTTTGGTATTTTACCAATGATAATTGGTTCCCTGTTAATTACACTGGGTGCCATAATTGTGGGTGTGCCAACAGGCATCTTTACTTCTGTCTTTATGGTTTACTATTGTCCCAAACCAATTTATAGTTTCTTAAAATCAGCAGTTAATATGATGGCAGCTATTCCATCTATCGTCTACGGATTTTTTGGCTTGCAATTATTGGTTCCTTGGATTCGAACTTTTTCTGGTAATGGGATGTCTGTGATTACAGCCTCAATATTGTTGGGAATCATGATATTACCTACTGTTATTAGCTTGACAGAATCCGCTATTAGAACTGTGCCTAGCTCTTTTTATTCTGGAAGTTTAGCTTTGGGTGCCAGCCATGAACGGACCATTTTTAGTGTCATTGTTCCGGCAGCCAAGTCTGGTATTTTTTCAGCAATTATCTTAGGGATTGGTAGAGCAATCGGAGAAACAATGGCCGTTATCCTTGTTGCGGGTAACCAACCAGTTATTCCGACGGGTTTATTTGAAGGAACACGGACGATGACTACGAATATTGTACTTGAAATGGCTTATGCATCTGGTCAACATAGAGAAGCCTTGATTGCGACATCAGCTGTCTTGTTCATCTTTATTCTGATCATCAATGCTTGGTTCTCATACATGAAAGGAAAATCAGTAAATGAGTAGATATATTTTAAAAACCTTAGTTTACCTTTTTACCTTACTAACATTTGGCTCACTCTTTCTTATTGTTGGTTTTATTCTTGTTAATGGGTTACCACATATTACCCCTTCATTATTCGAATGGAAATATACGAGTGAGAATGTTTCCTTGATGCCAGCTATTATTTCTACTTTAATTTTAGTTTTTGGCTCATTATTAATTGCCTTACCTATAGGGGTATTTGCAGGGTTCTATTTAGTTGAATATGCTAAAAAAGGCTCCATTTGGGTCAAAATGATCCGTATTGCAGCAGATACCTTAGCTGGTATCCCTTCGATTGTATTTGGTCTTTTCGGGATGCTATTCTTTGTTGTCTTCCTAAAATTTCAATACTCCTTACTCTCAGGGATTTTAACCTCTGTTATCATGGTATTGCCTGTCATCATTCGATCAACAGAAGAAGCATTACTGTCAGTCAGTGATAGCATGCGTCAAGCTAGTTTTGGTTTGGGAGCAGGGAAGCTTAGGACAGTTTTTAACATTGTCTTACCAGTTGCTATGCCAGGTATTTTAGCGGGTGTTATTTTGGCTATTGGACGTATTGTTGGTGAAACGGCAGCCCTAATGTATACCTTAGGGACATCGACTAATGCCCCAACAAGTATCATGTCTTCTGGTCGTTCACTAGCTTTGCATATGTATATGTTGTCTAGTGAAGGGCTTCATGTTAATGAAGCCTATGCTACTGGGGTTATCTTAATTATTACTGTACTAGTTATTAATGCTATTTCTAGTTTATTATCTCGTCGCCTTGTGAAAGGAGCATCTAACTAATGGGAACTTTTTCCGTAAAAAACCTTGACTTATTCTATGGGGATTTTCACGCCCTAAAAGATATCTCAATTGAATTACCTGAAGGGCAAATTACAGCCTTGATTGGACCTTCTGGATGTGGTAAATCAACCTTTTTAAAATCTTTGAACCGAATGAATGATTTAGTACCGACTTGTCGTATTGAAGGAGATATTCTTTTAGATGATAAAAACATCTATGGTAAAGATATGAATCTTAATAGCCTTCGTAAGCGTGTTGGGATGGTTTTCCAACAACCAAATCCATTTTCGATGTCCATTTATGATAACGTAGCCTATGGCCCAAGGACACATGGTATCAAAGATAAAGCGCAACTTGATGCAATTGTAGAAAAAAGTCTAAAGGGCGCAGCTATTTGGGATGAAGTCAAAGATGATCTCAAAAAAAATGCCATGTCACTTTCTGGTGGTCAGCAACAACGGATCTGTATTGCGCGAGCTCTAGCTGTAGAACCTGATGTCTTACTAATGGATGAACCAACTTCGGCATTAGATCCTATTTCAACTTTAAAAATTGAAGATTTAGTTCAAAATTTGAAAAAAGATTACACTATTATTATTGTTACTCATAATATGCAACAAGCTTCGCGTATCTCAGATAAGACAGCTTTTTTCCTAACAGGTGAAATCTGTGAATTTGGTGATACTCTAGCTATTTTCACAAATCCTAAAGATAAGAGAACAGAAGATTATATTTCTGGTCGCTTCGGTTAGAGAAAGGACTTAAGATGAGAGAGCAATTTGAATTAGAACTCCAACAATTAGAGCAACAATTTTTAGCACTTGGGCAGTCAGTTATTGAAGCTGCTTCAAAGGCATTACTAGCTTTAGCAGCCAAAGATGGTGAAATGGCTGAAAAAATTATTGAAGAGGATAAACAAATCAATCAAGCACAAATTGATGTTGAATTAGCTTGCGCGCGCATATTAGCCCTTCAGCAACCACAGGTGACAGACCTTCGCTTCGTTATTACGATCATGTCTGCCTGTTCTGATTTAGAACGGATGGGTGATCATATGGCAGGAATTTCTCGCTCGATATTGCGATTGAAAGAAGCAGATTCACTTGATTCAATTGAAGAGCATATTCATGAAGCTGGTCAAAAAGCTTTGAAGATGTTATCTGATTTATTAGCTGCCTTTCCAAAACGCAAACTTGATAAAGCAATTGAAATTGTTAAACAAGATGAAGCTATTGATGAATTGTATTATGTTACGTCAAAAGAAATTATGTCTGAAATGAAGGGGCAAGAAACATCCATTAGAAATGGTACAGAATACCTCTACATGATGGGACATATTGAACGATTCGCAGATTATATTTCAAATATTTGTGAGCGTCTCGTTTATTTGGAAACTGGTGAAATAGTTGAATTAAATTAATCAAAAGGTTGCTCAATGGGCAACCTTTTTGATATCATCTCTCTTTAAAAAATAGATTGAAAGCCTTTTAACAAGCTATTTTATGGTATAATAATGGTATTATGGAAAATACAATTATTGAAACAATTGCTGAACAATTAGCAATCTCAAAAAAACAAATTCAAGATGTTTTAGAGTTAACGGCCGAAGGAAATACTATTCCATTTATTGCTCGTTATCGTAAAGAAGTTACTGGAAACTTAGATGAAGTAGCTCTTAAAGCAATCATTGATAGTCAAAAATCATTAACAGCTTTAAGAGATAGAAAAGAAACGGTGTTAGCTAAAATTGCTGAGCAAGGCAAGCTATCTGATCAGCTTAAAGCAGCAATCGAAGCTGCTGAAAAATTGGCTGATGTTGAAGAACTCTATCTCCCATATAAAGAAAAAAGAAGAACTAAAGCAACTATTGCCCGTGAAGCTGGACTTTTTCCACTTGCTCGTCTTATTTTACAAAATGCAAGCCACTTGGAATTAGAAGCTGAAAAATACACAAGTGAGGCTTTCCCTATTCCAGAAAAAGCTTTAGCTGGAGCAGTGGATATTTTAGTTGAAGCTATGTCTGAAGATGCCAAACTTCGTTCATGGACTTATAATGAAATTTGGAATTATAGTCATATTGTTTCTCAACTTAAAGATCAAGAGCTTGATGACAAGAAGGTTTTTCAAATTTATTATGACTTTTCTGATAAAGTTTCCAAAATGCAAGGTTATAGAACGTTAGCATTAAACCGTGGTGAGAAACTTGGTGTCTTAAAGGTAAGGTTTGAGCATAACTTAGATAAAATGTTGCGCTTTTATAGTGTTCGTTTTAAGGAAAAAAATCCTTATATTGAAGAGTTGATTCAACAAGCACTTAAGAAAAAAATTATCCCTGCAATGGAACGTCGTATTCGAACAGAACTTACTGAAGCAGCTGAAGATGGAGCAATTCAATTATTCTCTGAAAACTTAAGAAACCTACTTTTGGTCTCACCTTTAAAAGGGAAGATGGTATTGGGATTTGACCCAGCCTTTCGAACTGGCGCTAAGTTAGCTATCGTAGACCAAACTGGAAAATTAATGACAACTCATGTTATCTATCCAGTTGCACCAGCAAGCCAGTCTAAAATTCAAACAGCCAAAAAAGAACTTGCTGAACTGATTCAGACTTATCAAATCGAAATTATTGCTATTGGTAATGGCACGGCTAGCCGTGAAAGCGAAGCATTTGTAGCGGAAATTCTTAAGGACTTTCCAAGTACATCATATGTCATTGTTAATGAAAGCGGTGCTTCGGTCTATTCTGCCTCTGAACTAGCAAGACAGGAATTCCCAGAATTAACAGTTGAAAAACGCTCTGCTATTTCAATTGCAAGGCGTTTGCAAGATCCACTAGCTGAGTTAGTTAAAATAGATCCCAAGTCAATTGGTGTAGGTCAATATCAGCATGATGTTAGTCAGAAGAAATTGACTGATAATTTGGATTTCGTGGTTGATACCGTGGTAAACCAAGTTGGTGTTAATATCAATACAGCCAGTTCAGTACTTTTGTCCCATGTTTCTGGTCTTAATAAAACAATTTCGGAAAATATCGTCAAGTACCGTGAGGAGAATGGCCGCATTCCTTCGCGTGAAGCTATTAAGAAAGTGCCACGCTTGGGAGCAAAAGCTTTTGAACAAGCAGCTGGTTTCTTGCGGATACCAAATGGTGAGAATATTTTAGATAATACAGGTGTTCATCCAGAATCTTATCCAGCGGTAGAGCAGCTTTTTAAAGCATTAGCGATTACAGAGTTAGATCAAGAGGCTAAAGAAAAACTCAAGTCTTTAAATTGTAAAGCGATGGCTGAACAACTCTCGATTGGTTTTGAAACATTAAAAGACATTATCGATGATTTACTTAAACCTGGGAGAGACCTTCGCGATGATTTCCAAACACCAGTACTTCGCCAAGATGTTTTAGATTTGAAAGATTTAAAGATTGGCCAAAAACTTGAAGGTACAGTTAGAAATGTGGTTGATTTTGGTGCTTTTGTTGATATTGGTGTCCATGAAGATGGATTAATTCATATTTCTGAAATGAGTAAAACATTTGTTAATCATCCTAGCCAAGTGGTTTCCGTAGGAGACTTAGTGACGGTTTGGGTATCTAAAATTGATATTGACCGCCATAAAGTCAACCTTAGTTTGTTAGCTCCTAATGAATCTAACTGAATATGTTAAGTAAGTTTCTATAGAAGATTTTGGGCAACCTTTTCGACATCAGGCTCATTGGAACAAGCGTTTGAGGACAACAGGCGGAAGATTTTTCCCAAACGACGGTCATCTTGATTTTAATCCCAAACTTTATGAAGAATTTGGACTAGACATTTTTCGAAAAATCGTTAGGCATGAGCTCTGTCACTATCATCTGTATCTGGCTCAAAAAGGGTATAAGCATGGAGATGCTGATTTTAAGGCCCTTTTATTACAGGTAGATGGCTTGCGCTATGCACCTAGTAGTCAGAATATCAAACGAATTCATTATTACTGTAAATCATGTGGTTATCATTTTACAAGACGACGACAGATTAACACACGAAACTATGTTTGTGGGATTTGTCAAGGAAAAATAGGCAAAATAAATCAGTCAAAAGACTGATTTATTTCTCGCATTTTGGGGCTATAATTAAATAAATCAGTAAAGGAGGAGTGGCTATTGGAAACAGTATTTTATAAACAACGCAAAAATAGATTAGTATCAGGCGTTGTAGCTGGATTAGCTGATAAGTATCATTGGGACTTGGCGATTGCTAGAGTCTTTGCAGCTTTATTAATCTACTCAAGCGGTTTTGGACTTGTGATTTACATTTTGTTAGCGATATTTTTACCATATAAAGAAGATTTAATTGCTAAAAAACGAGGCAGTGGTCCAAGGCGTCGAAAAGATGCAGAAGTTGTAGATGATGAAGATGATGGATGGTTTTGGTAAACGATAGACCTTAAGAAAAGCAAGCTTTAAAACAGGAAAGCATGTTATCTCAAGGAAATAAGTCAATATAGAAAAGGACTGTATAGGAGATGTCGAGTCCTTTTCTTTTTTTCTATTATTTTTATAGTTATCAGTTAAAAATGAGTCTACAAAAGGGTTTGATGATTGAATTATGATATAATGTAAAAAAGGAGAAATTATGTCAGTTACTGTGAAGATGCTTGTAGAAAAAGTGCGCTTGACTGTTATCTACGGCACTGATGAATCATTAAATAAAGAAATCATAACCTCAGATATCTCAAGACCAGGTCTTGAAATGACTGGGTATTTTGATTATTATGCTCCAGAGCGTATCCAATTATTTGGGATGAAAGAATGGTCATATCTTACTAAGATGACCTCGCATAATCGTTTTTCAGTTTTAAAAGAGATGTTTAAAAATGAAACACCTGCAGTTATTGTTGCAAGAGATCTTCCTATACCAGAAGAAATGCTGAAGGCTGCCGAGGAAGAAGGGATTGCATTATTGCAGAGTAAGGCTTCAACAAGTCGTTTGCAAGGAGAAATTTCATTTTTCATAGGTGCTGCATTAGCTGAACGAACAAGTGTTCATGGGGTATTGATGGATATCTATGGAATGGGTGTGCTTATCCAAGGAGACTCAGGAATTGGTAAAAGTGAAACCGGTTTAGAGCTTGTTAAACGTGGCCATAGATTAGTTGCTGATGACCGAGTAGACGTCTATGCTAAAGATGAGGAAACCTTATGGGGTGAACCTGCAGAGATACTAAGACATCTTTTAGAGATTAGAGGGGTTGGGATTATTGATATCATGTCTCTCTATGGTGCAAGTGCTGTTAAGGATTCGTCACAAGTGCAATTAGCCATTTATTTAGAAAACTTTGAAGCCGGTAAAATTTTTGACCGCCTTGGCAATGGTAATGAAGATGTTGAATTTGCTGGTGTTAAAATTCCTAGAGTAAGGATACCAGTTAAAACCGGTCGAAATGTCTCAGTCGTTATTGAAGCGGCAGCAATGAACCATCGAGCTAAACAAATGGGGTTTGATGCCACTAAAACTTTTGAAGAAAGACTTACTAATTTAATTAGTCAAAATGAGGAAAACGAATGATAGACCCAATCGCATTTCAAATTGGGCCATTGGCCGTTCACTGGTATGCCATTTGTATATTAACAGGATTAATGATTGGGGTTTACTTAGCTACAAAAGAGGCCCCTCGTAAAAATTTAACCAGTGATGATATCATTGATTTTATTCTAATTGCTTTCCCATTAGCAATATTAGGCGCTCGACTTTATTATGTTGTTTTTGAATGGTCCTACTACTCACAACACCTAAATGAAATTTTTGCTGTTTGGAATGGTGGCATAGCTATTTATGGGGGACTGATTACAGGAGCAATTGTTCTCTACTTTTATACCTACAATAAAGTTATTGACCCAATCAAGTTTTTAGATATCACTGTACCTGGAGTGATGATTGCTCAATCAATAGGACGCTGGGGAAACTTTGTAAACCAAGAGGCTTACGGAAAAGCTGTTAACAGTTTAAACTACTTACCAAGTTTTATCAGAAAACAAATGTATATTGAAGGCCATTATCGTATGCCCACTTTCTTATTTGAGTCCTTATGGAATTTATTAGGCTTTATTATTATTTTAATTGCTAGAAGGAAATCAAGGTTTCTTTTTGAAGGCGAAATTTTTGCTTTTTATCTGATTTGGTATGGCTGCGGTCGCTTAGTCATTGAGGGGATGCGTACGGATAGTTTAATGTTTTTAGGTATCCGGGTTTCACAATTAGTATCCATTGTTATTATTTTAGTTGGCCTTGCATTTGTCATTAGGAGACGATTGCAAAAAGATGTTCCTTTTTATCAGGAATAAGAAGAAGGAGAAATTATGGATTTAGTAGGAATTGCACTTATTATTATTGCCCTTGCATTTGTTGCATTAGTTATTTTTTTAATTATTGTTCTCAAAAAGGTTTCTGAGACCATTGATGAAACTAAAAAAACAATCTCGATCTTAACGAGTGATGTCAATGTTACCTTATATCAAACAAATGAGATTTTAGCTAAAGCAAATGTTTTAGTTGAAGATATCAATGGTAAAGTTTCAACTATAGATCCACTCTTTGTTGCAATTGCAGATTTATCTGAAAGTGTTTCAGACCTCAATGGACACGCAAGAACTTTAGGACAACATGCAAGCTCAGCAACAAGTGGTGTTTCAAAAGTCAGTAAAGCAGCTATGGTGGGTAAAATGGCTTCAAAAATATTTGGAAATAAAGGAGAAAAGCAATGAGTAAATTTTTAAAATCTTTAGTGATTGGTACAGCAACTGGTCTTGCAACAGCTTACTTTTTGACAACAGAAAAAGGTAAAGAAGTTAAAGGTCGTGCAGAAAAAGCTTATAATGCCTATAAAGAAAACCCAGAAGAGTATCATCAAATGGCAAAAGAGAAGGGTACTGAGTATAGTAACCTTGCTAAAGAAAGATTTAATGATTATAAACATAAATTTGAAACTGGCGAAATCACACCAGAACAAGTTATAGAAGTTGTTAAAGAAAAAACAAATCAGTTTGTTAATAAAGCTAGTAAATCCTTTTCAGAAGGATTTGAAACAAGGCCAGATAATATGGACGGTTCGGATGAAGTTGTCTTAACAGAGGATGACATTATTATTGATTATAGTGCTATCACTGAAGATATTCCAGTAATGACTACTTCGGAAAATCTTATTTCGGATACAGCGGTTGAATCAGAAATTACTAAAGCACAAGCAAGCTCTGAAACAGAAGAAGTTTTACATTCAGAAATATAAAAAAGTTTTGGGATTTCCCAAAACTTTTTACTTTATCAGTTTTTTAATCGATTTTTTGAAAACACTTGTTATTCCATAGCTCACCAAACTTGAGAATAGAAATGCCCAAAGTGGCGAAAAGTTGATAGAGAGTAGGACAAATGCAACAAAAACAGTTACTAAACTAAAAATAGCGACAGAGGCAAAAAAGAATAAATCTTCTAGTTTGGCACTTTGATAATTTAGTTCTTGAAACTCCTGAAACTTAGGTGTTTCATCTTGATAACTATGAGTTTGTTCGAACTGTTCTTCTTGTCTTAATGGTGACGGCATAGTCCTCTCCTTTCCTTCGAGATACTAAGTCATTTTATCATAAATAATCAAATTTGTCATTACTTTTTTGAAAATTAAAAAATAAAGCATAATTTGCAACAATTGACAAGAAATATGCTCTCAAGAGCTTTAAAATTTGATATAATAACAGGCATATGGAAAAAATAATTATCACAGCTACCGCTGAAAGCATTGAACAAGTAAGAAGCCTATTATCTATTGGTGTTGATCGTATATATGTTGGTGAAAAAGATTATGGTCTAAGACTACCGCATAACTTCACCTATGATGAACTTAGAGAAATTGCAGGATTGGTACATGCTGCTGGCAAAGAACTAACAGTAGCATGCAACGCTTTGATGCATCAAGACATGATGGATAATATTAAACCTTTTTTAGAATTGATGAAAGAAATCAAGGTTGATTATTTGGTTGTTGGTGATGCAGGCCTTTTTTATGTCAACAAGCGTGATGGCTATAACTTCAACTTAATTTATGATACGTCTGTTTTTGTGACGTCTAGCCGTCAAGTTAACTTTTGGGGACAACATGGAGCAGTTGAAACTGTTTTGGCTCGCGAAATTCCATCAGAAGAATTATTTACATTGGCTGATAACATTGAGTTTCCAGCTGAAATGTTGGTTTATGGCGCATCAGTAATTCATCATTCAAAACGACCGCTGATTGAAAATTATTATAATTTCACTCATATTGATGATGAAACAAACAGAGGCCGTGGATTATTCCTGTCGGAACCTGGTGATGAAACTAGCCATTATTCAATTTATCAGGACAACCACGGGACTCATATCTTTATCAACAATGATATTAATATGATGTCAAAACTTGAAGAATTGCACCGCCATGGTCTAAACAATTGGAAATTAGATGGTATTTATAGTCCAGGAGATAATTTTGTTGCCATTACAAAGCTCTTTATTGAGGCACGCGATCTCATACTTGCAGGTCAGTTCAGCGCAGAAAAAGTTGAAGAGCTAGATCAAAAATTGAAAGTTCTCCATCCACTGGGACGCGGTTTAGATACTGGATTTTACGAATTTGATCCTAAAACAGTTAAGTAAGGCTAGGTAGAATTGCTTGCGCAAACTATTTAAGAAAAAAGGGTAAAGAAATGTCAAATATAGAAAAAAAACGTCCAGAGGTCCTTTCACCAGCTGGAACTTTAGAAAAATTGAAGGTCGCTATTGACTATGGTGCAGATGCTGTTTTCGTTGGTGGTCAAGCTTATGGGCTAAGAAGTCGGGCAGGTAATTTTTCAATGGAAGAATTGCAAGAAGGAATTGACTATGCTCATGCACGTGATGCCAAAGTCTATGTGGCAGCCAATATGGTTACGCATGAAGGCAATGAAGAAGGTGCTGGCGAATGGTTCCGTCAATTAAGAGATATGGGACTAGATGCTGTAATTGTGTCTGACCCAGCCTTAATAATGATTTGCTCTGCAGAAGCACCAGGCTTAGAAATTCATTTATCAACCCAAGCCTCATCGACCAACTATGAAACCTTTGAATTTTGGAAGGAAATGGGCTTGACACGTGTTGTATTGGCGCGTGAGGTAAATATGGCAGAACTTGCTGAAATTAGAAAACGAACGGAAGTAGAAATCGAAGCCTTTGTTCATGGAGCGATGTGTATCTCTTATTCAGGACGTTGCGTCCTTTCAAATCATATGAGTCACCGTGATGCCAACCGTGGTGGCTGTTCACAATCGTGCCGCTGGAAGTATGACTTGTATGAAATGCCTTTTGGTACTGAGAGACGCTCACTGAAAGGTGAAATTCCTGAAGAATATTCAATGTCATCTGTTGATATGTGTATGATTGACCATATTCCTGATTTAATTGAAAATGGTGTTGATAGCCTTAAAATTGAAGGCCGTATGAAATCTATTCATTATGTATCAACAGTAACTAATTGTTATAAAGCAGCTGTAGATGCTTACATGGAAAGTCCTGAAAAATTCTTTGCTATTAAAGAAGAATTGATTGATGAACTTTGGAAAGTCGCTCAACGTGAATTGGCGACTGGTTTCTATTATGGAACACCAACTGAAAATGAACAGCTATTTGGCGCTCGCCGTAAAATACCACAATACAAATTCGTCGGAGAAGTTGTTTCATTTGATTCAGAAACAATGTTAGCCACAATTCGTCAACGAAATGTTATTCATGAAGGGGACAAAATTGAGTTTTATGGTCCAGGATTCAGACATTTTGAAACAGAAGTTGTTGACTTGCATGATGAAGATGGTAATAAAATTGATCGCGCACCAAATCCAATGGCCTTACTAACAATCAAATTACCACAACCTGTCCAAGCTGGTGACATGATTCGTGCCTGTAAAGAAGGTCTTGTTAACCTCTACAAAAAAGATGGAAGCAGTCAAACAGTCAGAGCATAAAAAATAAACTCCTCAAAAATGAGGAGTTTATTGATTTGCCTTTGGTAAAAGTGATATTTTTTGAATTTCAGATATCCTGACAATAAGCGACAGGTTTCCATCAGAGTTTTCCATAATAAGTTGTCCTTGTTCCTTTTGATATTTAATAATCTTTCCAGTTACATTTTTATCTGGACAGATTGCATGAATAGCTAAGTCATTGGCCATTGCGTGCTTAATCAGTGAGATATTCCTATTGGAAGTTAGAGAGATAGCTTTGTCATTTTTTGAGGAGTGATGTGGTTGACCTTCAATAAAATCATAAAGAGATGACTTTATTATATTTACAAGTGATTTCATAGCCATTTTCCTTATAAATTGTTAAAATAGTTTTATAGTATTTTATCGTAAAATTGTTATTTTTAAAAGAAAAGAGATAGAAATTTTCTATTTTTTTCGAATAATTAATTAGGAGGAAAAATGGCTGAATTTACGTTTACAATTGAAGAACATTTAATTACCTTATCAGAAAATGATAAAGGCTGGACTAAAGAGCTAAATCGGGTCTCTTTTAATGGTGCACCTGCAAAATGGGATATTCGCACCTGGAGTCCTGATCATACAAAAATGGGAAAAGGGATTACCTTGACCAATGACGAATTTAATCTTTTAGTCAAAGAATTCAAAAAATAAGATGAGACGCCTAACAAGGTGTCTTATTTTTATTCATATATGTGAGACGTTGAGCAAATATAAGGTGTTTAAATGATAATATATACAATTTCAACTTATTTTTTAAAAATATTTGAAATTGTTTGTCTATTCAGATATTTTGTGATATGATGTATTTCATAACTTAAATATTAAGTTGAGTATACAATTAGGAGAATAGGATATGAAGGCATGGAAAACATTAACAGCAGCTGGACTGGTTCTTGTAACGGTCTCAACTTTAGTAGCGTGTGGCAGCTCAAACGCTACTTCAAAATCTGGGGATAAAGATACAATCAATTGGTATACACCCACAGAAATTATTACACTAGATATTTCTAAGAATACGGACCGCTATTCAGCAATGGCCATTGGGAATTCAGGAAGTAGTTTACTTCGCGTAGGTAAAGATGGCAAACTAGTTCCAGATTTAGCTACTAAGGTTGATATCTCAAAAGATGGAAAAACCTATACAGCAACATTGCGTGACGACTTAAAATGGTCGGACGGTAGCAAAATGACAGCTGATGACTTTGTTTACACATGGCAACGGATGGTTGATCCTAAGACTGCGTCAGAGTATGCTTATCTCACAACAGATGCTCATTTACAAAATGCTGATAAAATTATCGGCGGTCAGGAAAAAGACCTCAATAAATTGGGTGTAAAAGCTGAGGGCAATAAAATTATCTTTACGTTAGACACACCAGCACCACAGTTTGAAAGTCTCCTATCCTTCTCTAACTTTATGCCACAACAAAAGAAATTTGTTGAAAGAGCTGGCAAAGATTATGGAACAAGTTCTGAAAAACAATTATACTCTGGCCCATATATTGTCAAAGATTGGAATGGTACAAGTGGTAGCTTTAAGCTAGTAAAAAATAAATATTATTGGAATGCCAAAAATGTTAAAACAAAGACTGTAAAAGTACAAGCAGTTAAGAAACCTGATACTGCCGTCCAAATGTATAAACAAGGTCAATTAGACTTCGCTAATATTTCTGGAACTTCAGCAATCTACAATGCCAACAAAAATAATAAAGATGGTATTAAAATTCCAGAAGCGCGTGCAGATTATTTAGTTTATAACGAGACAGGATCTGTTAAAGCATTAACAAATCAGAAAATTCGGCAAGCTTTGAATTTAGCGACTGATCGCGAAGGTCTCGTAAAAGCAGCAGCAGATACAGGATCTAAAGCAGCGACTTCTCTTGCTCCAACTGGTCTGGAAACATTAACAGATGGTAAAGATTTAGGTAAATACACGTCACAACCTTACACATTTAATAAAGAAAAAGCAGCCAAACTCTTTAAAGAAGGACTAGCAGAACTTGGTACTGATAAATTAACCTTGACCATGTTAGCAGATTCTGATAGTCCAATGAAAAAATCTGCAGTTGACTATCTCAAGGAATCATGGGAGAAAAATCTACCAGGTTTGACACTTGAAGAAAAATTTGTGACTTTCAAGCAACGTCTAAAAGATACTTCTAATCAAAACTTTGAAATTGCCTTTGTAAGTTGGGGTGGTGATTATCCAGAAGGTTCAACATTCTATGGACTATTCACGTCAAATTCTGACTACAATTACGGTAAAATTAAGAGTCCTGAGTATGATGCCGCTTATAAGAGTGCATTAACAACACATGCTTTAGATAAAGATGCAGCAGCTGATGATTACAAAGCCGCCGAAAAAGCTTTATATGAAGGTGCTCACTACAGCCCACTTTATAATTTAGCAAATGAAGGACTGCAAAATCCTAATATTAAAGGACTTGTTCGTAACTCAACTGGACTTGATGTAGACTTTACACATGCTTATAAAATAAAATAGCAAAAAACTAGATGACTTGTACAAGTTATCTAGTTTTTTCAATTACATAATAATAAAAGTATTATTTTCAATTGGTTAACAATCACAAGTTACAGTACAGCAATTTAAGTTGTCTAAAAACATTTGATTATTTTTATAGAATTCAATTTGATCAGAGTCTAATGTGATACCTTCTCTTTTAGCGATTTCAACGATAAGGGGTAAAAAGCGTTGTCTGAATTTATAAATATAACAAAAAATCACATTTTCTTGTCTAAGACTTGGCCCAATCAAAAAACAGCTAGTTTCTTTTGATGATTCATCATTTTTTGTGACAATAGGTAACCCCTGCTTATCATAATCAAAAAGTGAGTGTCCTTTAATGAGGTGACTGGTGTTTAAAAAACCAGTTGCTAAAATAGGACGATGTTTACTATAAGCAACACTATCATCTGAAAAACGAACCTGATAATTTTCTCCTATTTTACTGATTTCAAGAGCTCTTTTATTTTCATGTATGTGGGCACTAAGTGGTTTCATTTCCTGACAATACTTGAGCCGTTCTTTAGTTTGAGGCGATAAAGAGATGCTAGGATCAGGGTTACCAGCCTTTTCACCTAATTCTGGAGTATAAAGGTGTACTTGATTCCCTCGTGAAGCGAGATGGGTTAGGGCATCACAGGCACTTTCATTGCCACCAATGATGAGAAAAGGATCATCTGATTTGAGGTGGAAACTATCAACTTGTCCATAGTGGATACCGAATTCAGCCCCTTTGATTTGCTGTGTATTTGGATTTTGAAATTCGCCGGTTGCCATAATAAGGTACTTGCAAGCAAACCTTCCTTTTGATGTCTGTAAATAATAGGTATTTTCAGAATGCTCAATCGATTCTACTAAAGTTTGGGACTCAATTGGCAACTGATAATGGGCGGCTACCAGTTGCAGATAATGAGCATATTCTGGTCCAGATAAATGTTCCTTTTCAAAAGTAAAAGCAGGTGAGGTATCTGGTACAACGGCGTTAAGGTCAGGAAAACCAAAGCCGTTACTTGTAAATGAAGGTGTAATAAAATGTGTAGTCTTTGGCCATTTTAAAAAACTATCACCAATCTGTCCTTTTTCAATAATCATAAAATCTGTCATATCTAATCGTTGAAGAGCAGCTCCAAAACCAATACCTGCTGCACCAGCACCAATAATAATTATAGAATAATGTTTCATTCTTTCTCCTTGACAATATAAAATAGTTTGGATAAAATACTTAACCGGTTAACTATAATAGGATACCAAAGAAATTTTTTTTGTAAAGGATGTGCTACATGTTTTTATTGGTTTGTATTTTGACGATGTGGTTAATGATTTTTGGCCTTGCTTTTTCTTATCTGGCAGTTATCAATCATAGCTTATGGACGACGATCATTTATCGTTATACCTTAGTGATAGTGGTAACCTGTTTGGCTTGGTTTCTAGGGGCCTATTTTTTAACTTTTGAGCAAAGAGTGTCAACTATTTTCAGTTTGACAGCAAACCTGGATAAGACTAGAATTAGTCAAATGCTTTTTCAGCTTTGTTTTTGCCTTTATGCTGTTCTTATGTTTATTGGCGCAGCCATCGACAGAATACAAACGAAAAACTTATTATTGCTTGTTTTTTCATGGGTCTTTCTGGTCTATTGTCCTTTAGCGTTTCTTATCTGGAATAAGGATAGTTTTTTATTTCAACTTGGTGTTTTAGATTTTTCAGGTGGTCTAGTAGTCCATTTAGCTGCGGGACTTTCAGCTCTTGTATTAGCTAAACAAGTAAAACAAAAGCCAATTACTACAGAAAAAATGATGATGTCTTTCAATTTTTGGGGATGATTTTTATCTCATTTGGTTGGTTTGGTTTTAATATGGGATCTGCTGGTGGTTGGAATAATCAAGCAGCTCTTGTACTGTTAAATACACTTTTGGCTATAATTATTGGCGGATCTACTTGGACCATTCTGTCGTATTATAAAAACAAAAAAGAAATAACTAGTTCACTACTTGATGGGGTCATCGTTGGACTGGTAACAAGTACAGTAGGTGTAGGCTATGTCAATACCTTACAGATGGTCATTATTTGTGGTATTTCAAGTTTAATAACTTACCTATTTACCACTTCATATGGACAAAAATTTGCTGCGAATGATAGTGTTAATTCTTTTGCGATTAATGGAATTGGCGGTTTTTGTGGAAGTATCTTCCTGGTCGTTTTATTACCAAAACATTTTTGGCCACAAGTAATAGCGATTTTACTAACAGGAGTGATTGCCATCGTAGGTACATTTATTTTGACAAAACTTTTTATTAGAAGATAATGTAAGTTATTTTTTTGTTTTTAGATGATCGGCATAGCCAATAATTATTAAAGCAATAGCTAAAATAGTAAAAATCAGTTTATGATTGGCTAAACCATAGATTAGGAAAATGGTGCCGGATAGGTAGCTAATGTATTCTTTTTTCATGATTTCCTCCATTATTATTGTAAGGTATATGAATCTACTCTAGATAATTGATAGATTTAAGTGGCTTATTCATTTGTCGACAGTAATTAGTAAATACAGATTCAATTTTCTTTTTGTCTTTTTTTAATAACTTGTCATGAACTTCTACAGTAAAACTAATGTCACGTTTTTTATTTGAAAAGGTCCAAGTTGCAGCTAGTTGCCCATTTTTTAATATAATGGCTGAAATTTGTCCAGCTTTTTTCCAAACCTTGGCTTGCTTTTCCTTGTTGATGAGCACATCCTTATTAGCATAGGCAATTAGCAAGGGATCGAATTTTCCCAGAACGACAATTTCTGGTAGACGAGCCTCTTCATGATAGGTCTCAAAGTAGTAGGTCTTTCCTTGATAAGTGGTCGTTTGCAAATTGTTCAGTGGTATTTTTGATAAATGGCTTTGCTTAAGACCGAAGAAATGTGCGGCATCAGCTAAAGTCGCTGGTCCATAAAAGGCAAAATAGCGGTGCAGTAGCAATTCCATAAGAGGAGGTGCAGGTGTCGAAAGGTTCAATTTTTGCCAGTGGACATAGCGGACATTTTGACTTGTCCAGGTATGATAGAGTTGACCTTGACGAGAATGAAGAAGGAAGAGGGCGCCCCATTGAAAAAGTGTGTTACTATCATCATCAAAAAAATCAAGTACTTCTTGACGTGTTCGTTTGGTGTCTAGGAACTTTTCGAGTTTTTTGCTGACTAATGGTAGGTTAATTCCAGCTTCTGTTAGGACTTTTTCTGGCCACAGTGGTTGTTCGGCTAGGAAAGTAACAATATCTTGCCACGTTTCATTTTGATAAAAATGGTAGGTTTGTCTTTGTCCCCAAGCTAAAATACTCGTTTGCTCTAACTCGGAAAAGGAGTGGAAATACTTAGGGTCAAGTCGGGTCGATATATTGAACAAAGCATGATTGATATACTGGGCCTGGATTCCGAGAGATTGACTTAAGAGACTGGCAATGGATGTCAATTTATCTTGAAGGCCGTTATTGAAAATTCGTTGGCAAATAATAGCTTCTCTACTGAGATCAGTCATTGAAACTCCTTTATTTCGTATTTCCACTATTGTATCACATTTAAGAAAAGAGTCGTCACTAATGCTTGAGACACAAAAAAGACATTTACGAAGCTTCCGTAAATGTCTTTTGACTTAGTGTGCAATATGGCCTTCTTTGACGACTAATTTACCATTTTTATAGACTTGGTGAATAAGATTTGTGGCAAAGAAGTAGAATGGGTAATCAATATTATTGGCATTAAAGATTGCAATGTCAGCTAATTTGCCTTTATCAAAACTTCCAATTGATTCTTGTCTATTTACGGAGTAAGCAGCATTAATCGTTACGGCGTTTAAGACTTCAATTGGGGTAAGTCGCATCATAAAGCAACCTAATTGCATGACAAATTGGATATTGGCAGTTGGGCAAGAACCAGGATTACTATCTGTTGATAAAGTGATTGCCATACCTGCATCAATCATTTTTTTAGCTGGTGCATAGGTATCTTCCATTAAACTAAAGGTTGTTGCTGGAAGGAGGTTACCAATAACTTTGGCTTGCGCCATTTTTGCAATGCCTTGATCCGTTGCCATCATTAAATGTTCTGCAGAAACTGCTTCAAGTTCAGCAGCAACATCAACACCACCAATTGACTCAATCTCATCAGCATGGATACGCAACTTAAAGCCAAGCTCTTTTGCTTTTGATAATAAATAGCGAGATTCATCAGCTGTAAATACCCCTTTTTCACAGAAGATATCACAGAACTCAGCTAGGTTTTCTTCTTTAACTTTTGGGAGCATGTCATTAACAATGTGCTCTAAATAGTCTTGAGAATGTCCTTTATACTCTGTTGGAATAGCATGAGCAGCCATAAAAGTTGAAACTAAGTCAATTTGATGGTCAGCATTTAATTGTTTAACAACTTGTAATTGGCGTAATTCAGTTTCCCAATTTAAACCATAGCCACTTTTGGCTTCAACAGTAGTTGTTCCATGTAAAAGCATATAATCTAATAGTTGTGCCGATTTTTGATAAAGTGTATCAAAATCAGCTTGGCGAGTTGCTTTGACGGTGCTAAGAATCCCTCCACCTTGAGCTAGAATATCTAGATAGGAAACACCATTTAGTTTTTTAGCAAATTCATGCTCGCGGCTTCCGCCATAAACTAAATGCGTATGACAGTCAATCAGTCCAGGTGTAGCAATTTTTCCTTCATATGATTTAACTTTAGTCGCTGGACCTATTAAATCTGAATCAGGTTGGCCAGAACCGACAGCTAAAATTTTTCCGTCTTTGATAGCAATAAAGCCATCGTCTAATATTTGAGCATTTTTCATTTGATCGCCAAAGAGTGGATGTCCCATGTCCTGTGGGCAAAAGACTTGATCGAAATGAACTAACAGTAAATCAGCAGACATATTTTATTCTCCTTTTTCTCTATTATATATCTATCATCTAAATAGTAGTTAAAAACCGTCTAATTTTTGTCAAAAAAATAGAAAAATAAAAATTTTGAATTATTTGTTAAAAATATCTCAAAAAGTGACATTTCGTCGACGATAGTATTTTACACTACAAGTGAAAATAAAACATCAAAAAGATGAAAAAACTGAGGAGGTTTTTCTATGACAACTTATAGTGAAGCTGACATTGCAGCTGCTATGACTGTAAAACTGGATGATGTATTGCCAGAAAAAACAGTATTTGAGGAAGGTATCCGTCGTGCTCCAGATAGAGGGTTCCGCTTAACTCAGGAACAAACTGAAACAGCACTAAAAAATGCCTTGCGTTATGTCCCTAAAAAATTCCATGAGGAAGTGATTCCAGAATTTCTTGAAGAATTAAAAACTCGGGGCCGTATCTATGCTTACAGATGGCGTCCAAATGAAAGAATCTATGGCAAACCAATTGATGACTATAAAGGAAATAGCACAGCTGCCAAAGCGATGCAAGTGATGATTGATAATAACTTGTCCTTTGAAATTGCATTATACCCTTATGAATTAGTAACTTATGGTGAAACTGGTTCAGTTTGTGCCAACTGGTTACAATACAATTTGATTAAGAAATACTTGGAAGTGATGACAGATGAACAAACATTGGTTGTTGAGTCAGGTCACCCATTAGGATTGTTCAAATCTAAACCAGAAGCTCCACGTGTTATCATTACTAATGGCCTCTTAGTAGGTGAATATGACAACATGAAAGACTGGGAAATTGCTGAAGAAATGGGTGTTACTAATTATGGTCAAATGACAGCTGGTGGTTGGATGTACATTGGCCCACAAGGTATTGTCCATGGTACATTTAATACCTTACTAAATGCTGGTCGTCTTAAATTAGGTGTTGCCGATGATGGTGATTTGACTGGTAAATTATTTATTTCTTCTGGTCTTGGTGGTATGAGTGGTGCTCAAGGTAAAGCTGCTGAGATTGCAAAAGCAGTTGCAATTATTGCCGAAGTAGACGCTTCACGTATCGAAACTCGTCATTCACAGGGGTGGGTAAGCCAAATCGCAGAAAGTCCTGAGGAAGCTCTGCAATTAGCCCAAAAAGCTCAAGAAGCAAAAGAAACTACATCAATTGCTTACCACGGAAATATTGTTGACTTATTAGAATATGTCAATAAAGAACATATTCACGTTGATTTGTTATCAGACCAAACATCTTGTCATAATGTTTATGATGGTGGTTATTGCCCTGTGGGTATCACTTTTGACGAACGGACTAAACTTTTAGCTGAAGATAAAGATAAATTCATTGAAATGGTTGATGAAACTTTAGGTCGTCACTTCAAAGCTATCAAAGAATTAACAAGTAACGGAACCTACTTCTTCGACTATGGTAATGCCTTCATGAAATCAGTATTTGATTCAGGTGTTATGGAAATTTCAAAAAATGGGCGTGATGATAAAGATGGCTTTATTTGGCCTTCATATGTTGAAGATATCATGGGTCCAATGTTATTTGACTATGGTTATGGTCCATTCCGTTGGTGTTGTTTGAGTGGTAAACACGAAGATTTAGTTGCTACTGACCATGCAGCTATGGAAGCAATTGATCCAAATCGTCGTTATCAAGATCGTGATAATTACAACTGGATTCGCGATGCTGAAAAGAATAAATTAGTTGTTGGAACACAAGCACGTATCCTTTATCAAGATTGTATGGGTCGTGTTAATATAGCTCTTAAATTTAATGAATTAGTTCGTGAAGGTAAAATTGGCCCAGTCATGATTGGTCGTGACCACCATGACGTATCTGGTACCGATTCACCATTCCGTGAAACTTCTAATATCAAAGATGGCTCAAATATTTGTGCTGATATGGCTGTCCAATGTTATGCTGGTAATGCTGCGCGTGGTATGAGTTTAGTTGCTCTCCATAATGGTGGTGGTACTGGTATTGGTAAAGCTATCAACGGTGGTTTTGGACTTGTCTTGGATGGTAGTGAACGGATTGACGAAATTATTAAATCTGCCATTGCTTGGGACACTATGGGTGGTGTTGCAAGACGTAACTGGGCACGAAATGATCATGCCATTGAAACAGCAATTGAATACAATCGTCTGCATGAAGGTACAGATCATATTACCATTCCATATCTAACTGACGAAGATTTAATTAAAGATTCAGTAGCAAAATTATTTAAATAGTAATCTATAAGAGAACCTAGTAAAATGTTAATTAGTTGCTGGGTTCTCAAATAGATATTTCTTTACGTCTAAATGTAAGCGGTAACAAACGTGATGCTTATTAAATGCAATAACTTTGACTAGAGGAGGAAAAAATGTCAAAAATTGTTGAATGTATTCCTAACTTTTCAGAAGGTCGTAATCAGGGTGTCATTGATGGTCTTGTGAAAATAGCAAAAAGCGTAGCTGGAGTAACCCTGTTAGATTATTCATCAGATGCCAGTCACAACCGTAGTGTATTTACCTTAGTTGGTGATGAAGAATCAATCCAAGAAGTAGCTTTCCAATTGATAAAATTTGCCAGTGAAACTATTGATATGACAAAACATCAAGGTGAACATCCTCGAATGGGTGCAACCGATGTGTGTCCTTTTGTTCCAATTAAAGAAATTACGACTGAAGAATGTGTAGAAATTTCTAAAAAAGTTGCGGAACGTGTAAATAGTGAACTCAATATTCCAATTTTCCTATATGAAGATTCTGCTAGCCGACCAGAACGTCAAAATTTAGCTAAAGTTCGTAAAGGCCAATTTGAAGGTATGCCTGAAAAATTATTGGAAGAAGACTGGGCACCAGACTTTGGTGAACGCAAAGTCCATCCGACAGCAGGTGTAACTGCAATTGGAGCTCGTATGCCATTAGTCGCATTTAACGTAAACCTAGATACTGACAATGTAGATGTTGCCAAAAATATTGCTAAGATTATTCGTGGATCATCAGGCGGTTACAAATATTGTAAAGGTATTGGATTAATGCTTGAAGACCGTAATATTGCACAAGTTTCAATGAACATGGTTAACTTCGAAAAATGCTCGCTTTATCGTACATTCGAAACCATCAAATTTGAAGCACGTCGCTATGGTGTAAATGTCATTGGTTCTGAAATTATTGGCTTAGCACCTGCTAAAGCGCTTGTTGATGTTGCAGAATATTATCTCCAAGTCGAAGACTTTGACTATCACAAACAAGTACTAGAAAACCACCTACTAGGGTAATGAGGTTATTATCATGAAATTAGTCGATCTATCTCTCTTTGAATTTGCCCAGGTATTGGGATCAGATGCTCCAGCTCCTGGAGGAGGGTCTGCAGCTGCTTTGTCAGCTGCAAATGGTATTTCTTTAACCCAAATGGTTTGTGAATTAACACTTGGTAAGAAAAAATATGCTGATGAAGAAGCATTGATCAAAACAGTGCATGAAGCAAGTAGTCAATTACAAATGGACCTCTTAGCAGCTATTGATAAAGATACAGAAGCTTTCAACCTTGTATCTGCAGTATTTGATATGCCAAAGGAAACTGATGATGATAAATTAGCTCGCAGACAGGCAATGCAAAATGCCTTGAAGGAAGCTACAAAATCACCTTTTAGCATGATGGAACAAATGCTTGAAGCTATTAAAGTTACAGAAAAAGCTGTTGGTCATTCAAACACTAATGCTGCAAGTGATTTAGGTGTTGCGGCATTGAATTTAAAAGCTGGTTTACAAGGAGCGTGGTTAAATGTTCTGATTAACCTAGCTGGGATAAAGGATACTGAGTTTGTAGATAGTTATAAAACTAGAGGACAAACTATCTTGGAAGAAGGCTGTCAACTAGCCGATAAGATTTATACAGAGGTATTACATAGTTTATAAAAGGAGAAAAAATGGTGCTATCAGATATTGAAATTGCAAATTCAGTTGACATGAGTCCGATTACTGATGTGGCCCAATCAATTGGTATTGAAGAAGATGCCTTAACCCTCTATGGAAAATATAAGGCTAAAATTGATGCCAGACAATTAGCTACATTGAAAGAGAAAAAAGATGGTAAGTTAATTTTAGTGACAGCAATCTCACCGACACCTGCTGGTGAAGGTAAAACAACAACTTCGGTTGGTTTGGTAGATGCCTTATCACATATTGGGAAAAAGGCTGTAATTGCACTTAGGGAACCTTCTTTAGGGCCAGTCTTTGGAGTAAAAGGTGGGGCAGCTGGCGGTGGCCATGCTCAGGTTGTTCCAATGGAAGACATTAACTTACACTTTACAGGTGATTTTCATGCTATCGGAATTGCCAATAACCTGTTAGCTGCCTTAATTGATAATCATATTCACCATGGGAACACATTAGGTATTGATTCACGTCGCATCACATGGAAACGGGTTGTTGACATGAACGATCGGCAATTACGCCACATCGTCAATGGCCTTCAAGGAAAAGTAAATGGTGTTCCTCGTGAAGATGGGTACGACATTACCGTAGCTTCTGAAATCATGGCTATTTTATGTTTATCAGAATCAATTTCAGATTTGAAAGAACGTTTAGGCAAAATTATTATTGGTTACAATTTTCAAGGTGATCCCGTTACTGCACATGATTTAAAAGCAGAAGGTGCAATGGCAGCTCTCCTAAAAGAAGCTATTCATCCAAATATTGTTCAAACCCTTGAACACACACCTGCTTTAATCCATGGTGGTCCATTTGCTAATATTGCACATGGCTGTAATAGTGTTTTAGCAACTAAATTAGCCCTCAAATATGCAGATTATGCAGTTACTGAAGCTGGATTTGGAGCTGACTTAGGCGCTGAAAAATTTATTGATATTAAATGCCGTCTCTCTGGTATTAGACCTTCAGCAGTTGTTTTAGTTGCTACAATTCGTGCTTTAAAAATGCATGGTGGTGTAGCAAAAGCTGATTTAGGTACAGAAAATGTCCAAGCAGTCTTGGATGGTCTCCCAAATTTAGATAAACATTTAGAAAATATTCAAGAAGTCTATGGTTTACCAGTTGTTGTAGCGATTAATAAGTTCCCACTTGATACCGACGCTGAATTAAAAGCCGTTTATGATGCTTGCGAAAAACGTCATGTCGATGTTGTTATTTCAGACGTTTGGGCAAATGGCGGAGCAGGTGGTGCTGAGTTAGCTGAAAAGGTTGTTGCATTAGCAGAAAAAGAAAATAATTTCTCATTTGTCTATGATGAAACTGACAGCATTGAAACAAAATTAACTAAAATTGTTACGAAAGTTTATGGTGGTAAAGGAATTTCATTAACACCAGCAGCTAAACGAGAAATGAATGATTTGGAAAGATTAGGTTTTGGAAATTATCCAATCTGTATGGCAAAAACGCAATATTCATTTTCAGATGATGCTAAAAAACTAGGTGCACCAAAAGACTTTACAGTTAAAATCTCTAATCTGAAAGTTTCAGCAGGAGCTGGATTTATTGTTGCACTTACTGGTGCAGTAATGACAATGCCAGGACTTCCTAAAGTACCAGCAAGTGAAAAAATTGATATTGATGACCAAGGCAACATCACTGGTTTGTTCTAAAAAATACTATGATACAAATTAAAATTTTAAGTGAATCTGATTTCCATAGTTCAACCTGGTCAGGGGGAAAAACAAAACAGTTGTTTCTTTTCCCTGAAACAGGTGACTTCCAAAATCGAAAATTTGACTACCGTTTATCAACAGCAACTGTTGAATTAGCGCAATCTGAATTCTCTGATTTAACTGGATATCATCGTTTAATTATGAGCTTAGATAAGCCAATCATACTTTCACTTAAAGATAAGCAAGTGGAAAAACCGTTACAAGCTTTCGAAAGTTATTCTTTTGAAGGAAGGGAAAAAATAATTAGTAGAGGGGAATGCACAGACTTTAATTTAATATATAATAATAATTATGTCGGCCAGATGAAGGCTATCGCTCGCAATAATGATCCAATTTGTGACAATAATCCTATTCAATTCATTTATGCACTAAATGACCTCCATTTTCAAATTGAAAATATCTGTGAAGGGATATTACAAGCAAATCATTTATTAATTGTAGAAAAAAATTCCACAAATAACCCAATAAAGATAACATTATCTCCCTATCATGAAATTGGCAAAATGATAGCGGTTTGGGCGGGGTTATCAGACAGAGATGGATTAAGTTTGCATGATTAAAGGCTCTTTAAGGAGGAGCAATATTATGGATTCAAATAAACTTAGCGCGCAAGAACGGGAAGACGCAAAATTCTCACTTAGTGGAGCAACCTTGTATGGTATTAATGCAGTCATTGGTTCTGGGATTTTCTTACTTCCACAAAGTATTTATAAAGGTTTAGGACCTGCTTCAATTCTAGTAATGGCAGGGACAGCCGTATTGACAATAATGCTTGCAGTTTGTTTTGCAGAAGTTTCCGGCTATTTTGGAAAAAATGGCGGGGCCTTCCAATATTCAAAACGCGCCTTTGGTGATTTTATTGGCTTTAACGTAGGTATACTTGGCTGGGCAGTAACCATCTTTGCTTGGGCTGCCATGGCTGCTGGTTTTGCAAAAATGTTCATTATTACCTTCCCTGCTTTTGAAGGTTGGAATATTCCACTGAGTATAGGCTTAGTTGTGCTACTTTCTTTAATGAATATTGCAGGTTTGAAAACATCAAAAGTTTTAACCATTACAGCAACTATTGCAAAACTTATTCCAATTGTTGCATTCTCAATTTGTACCATATTCTTTATTAAAAATGGCTTACCTAATTTTACACCATTTGTTCAATTGGAATCGGGTACTGATCTATTAGGTGCGATTTCTAATACCGCTGTATATATTTTCTATGGTTTCATTGGATTTGAAACACTTTCAATTGTAGCCGGAGAAATGCGTGATCCCAAAAAAAATGTACCTAGAGCCATTTTAAGCTCAATTTCAATCGTATCTATTCTATATATGCTAATTATTGCTGGAACAATTGCAATGCTTGGTGGCGGCATTATGAATACAAATGCAGCAGTGCAAGATGCCTTTGTTAAAATGATTGGTCCTGTGGGCGCTTGGATGGTTTCGATTGGAGCTTTAATTTCAATTACTGGACTTAATATGGGTGAATCAATTATGGTTCCACGCTATGGTGCTGCTATTGCGGATGAGGGATTATTACCTTCTGCCATTGCTAAACAAAATAAAAATGGTGCGCCTGTAGTTGCCATTGCGGTTTCAAGTATGATTGCTATTGTACTCTTGCTAACTGGATCATTTGAAAAATTAGCAGCACTTTCAGTTGTTTTCCGTTTCTTCCAATACATTCCAACTGCTTTAGCTGTAAATAAAATGCGTAAACTTGAACCAAATGCTAATGTCACATTCCGTGTACCATTTGGTCCGGTAATTCCAATTGTTGCAGTTGTAATTAGTTTATTAATGATTATTGGTGATAACCCAATGAACGTTGTGTACGGTATTGTGGGTGTAGCTATTTCATGTACACTTTATTTCCTAATGCATGGAAATAAACATAATAATAAAGCATCAGATACAAGAAATTAATATGATATTAGAGGAGGTTAAATCATGACAAAAATTTTGAATTTAGATGGGAATAGTTTAACATTAGAAGATGTGATAACAGTTGCTCGTGAAGGTCAGCAATGTCAAATTGATGAGAATGCAAAAAAAGAAGTAACTGAATCACGTAAAATAGTTGATGATATAGTAAGAGAAAAACGTGTCGTTTATGGGATTAATACTGGTTTTGGTTCTCTATGTAACGTTTCTATCTCACCTGAAGACACAAGACAATTGCAAGAAAACTTAATTAGAACTCACTCATCAGGTTTTGGTGATCCATTACCAGAAGATGCAGTTCGTGCTATCATGTTAATTCGTATTAACTCATTGGTTAAAGGTTTTTCAGGAATCCGTTTGTCAACCATTGAAAAATTGCTTGAACTCTTAAACAAAGGTGTACACCCTTATATTCCAGAAAAAGGCTCATTAGGTGCGTCTGGTGACTTGGCTCCCCTAGCTCACATGGTATTACCAATCTTAGGTTTGGGTAAAGCTTACTATAAAGGTGAACTATTGGCTGGTAAAGAAGCGTTGAAAAAAGCAGGAATTGAACCAATCGAACTTGCTGCTAAAGAAGGTCTTGCTCTTATCAATGGTACAACTGTATTAACTGCAATTGGTGCTTTAGCGACTTATGATGCTATTCAATTATTAAAACTTTCAGATATCGCTGGCGCACTTTCTCTAGAAGTCCATAATGGTATTAACAGTCCTTTCGAAGAAAGATTGCATACTATTCGCCCTCAAAGCGGACAATTAGCTACTGCTCGTAATATCCGTAATCTAATTGAAGGCAGTAAGAATATATCTGAAGCTACGCAGGATCACGTACAAGACCCATATACATTGCGTTGTATTCCACAAATTCATGGTGCAAGTAAAGACTCAATTGCCTATGTCAAAGAAAAAGTAGAAATTGAAATTAACTCCGTTACTGATAATCCAATCATCTGTAAAGACGGACATGTTATTTCTGGAGGCAACTTCCATGGAGAACCTATGGCACAACCATTTGACTTCCTAGGCATTGCCATTTCAGAAATTGGAAATGTTTCTGAACGTCGTGTAGAACGGTTAGTTAATACACAGTTAAGTAAACTACCGTCATTCTTAGTGAAACACCCAGGTCTAAATTCAGGATTTATGATTACACAATATGCTTGTGCAGCTTTAGCTTCAGAAAATAAAGTTTTAGCACATCCAGCAAGTGTGGATTCCATTCCATCTTGTGAAAACCAAGAAGACTTTGTCAGTATGGGGACAATTGCTGCGCGTAAAGCTGGAGAAATCCTAAAAAATTCTCGTCGCATTGTTGCTACAGAAATTATGGCTGCCTGCCAAGCATTGGACCTTAAACCAGAAAATGGCAACCTTGGTAAAGGTACACAACCAGCATACGATGTATTTCGTAAGACTCTTAAATTTATTGAATTTGATAAAGATATCGAAATCTATGACGAATTGAATAAAGCATCTGAAGTTATTGAAAGCAAAGAGTTCTTAGCAGCAGTTGAAAAAGAAGTAGATCTTACTATTCAATTCTAGTTACAATCCATTAGTTAAAGTCTATTTAAGTTGCCATTAAATAGCTTATCCTTAAGTGAGGAAGAGTTTTTGCCAAACTCTTCCTTTTCTTATAAAAAGAAGAATAAGATTTTGTAGACCAAATAATCATTGATAATTGATACAATCACTCTTATAATAGATGTTGGAATTAATAATCGAAGGAGGAAGAAATGTTAAACCATTATTTCCCAACAAGTTGCTCATATTATAGACCTGGAATTGAAGACACAGATTTATATAATGCTAAATGGGGAATGCTTATGTCGTTCCTTGATTTAAATAATCCAGACCTTGTTCCAGAACAAGGAATTGCCTTTGGTATTATTGGCTTTAAAAGTGATAAAGGTGTTTACATCAACAATGGTCGGGTTGGAGCAGGTGAAGGTCCAATTGCCATTCGTTCACAATTAGCTAAGTTACCTTGGCATTTTGGCAATTCAGTAGTATTATATGATTGTGGTGACATTGATGCTCCAAATTATTCTTTGGAAGACATGCAAATGGCTCTTGCGGCAGCTGTGAAGCGAATGAGACAATTACAAATTATCCCTATCGTCTTAGGTGGCGGTCATGGAACTGCCTATGGCCATTATTTAGGACTAAAGGAATCCATGGAAGCTCACGAAGAGTTAGCAGTAATTAATATGGATGCCCATTTTGACCTTCGGCCATATGAGCATACTGGACCAAATTCTGGCACTGGTTTTAGACAAATGTTTGACTATACCTTGGCTAAAAAACAAGTTTTTCCCTATATGGTTTTGGGAATTCAAGAGCATAATAATAATCTATTTCTTTTCGATTTTGTTGCTAAATCAAAAGCTATCCAGTTTTTAACTGGTCAAGACATGTATATGATGGGCTATCAAAAAGTTTGTCTAGCTGTCGATGATTTTTTGAAAGATAAAGAACACGTTTATTTAACTATTGATATGGATTGTTTTAATGTTGGTCATGCCCCAGGTGTTAGTGCCATTCAATCTTTAGGTGTAGATCCGCAATTAGCTCTGATTGTTTTGCAACATATTGCAGCAAGTGGTAAATTGATTGGTTTTGACTTGGTAGAAGTATCGCCACCACATGATATTGATAATCATACGGCTAACCTAGCTGCAACATTTATTTTTTATATTACGCAGATTCTTGCCCAGAAACATCAAATTATTAAAATCATAAAATAAAAACCTGATAAGGAGAAAGAGTTTTGAACTCAAATCTCCATATTAGGTTTTTTACTTTGATAGAACGATTTCTTTGTTCAGAGAATCTAATTCTTTAATTAATTGACAGTCCCGATAAGGATTAAGGTGTGTCTTTGCAGTTGAATAATAATATTGGAAATCATGGGTTAAGAGTGTTTGAAGTCTGTCATCCCGAATGATATTCGTTTGCAGTTTATAGGCTATTATGGCAAATAAATAATTAATATAGCCCTTATCACGTGGATTTGAATAGCGTGAAATCAAACAATCTTGTTTATTAATGACATCAATTAAGGACTGATAATCTCCTTTTGAACAATTAATCAGAGTTGAATAAACTTCTAATTGCGTTTCTTTCCAGGGAAAACGCAATGATTTTAATGCTTTCTTGGATTGCATAAAGATTCGTTCAGCATTTTCATAATCTTGTTTGTAATAGTAGGATATTCCTAATCCAATGTAAAATGAGATGATTGATGGCTCATTTAAATTGTTTTGTGATAATATAATTGCTTTTTGCTGATACGCCATGGCTTGATCAGGATTCCCTTGCATTTGTTTAATTTCTGCCAAATAGTCTAAGGCAGCAGCAATTTGAATAGCATACTTACTTCTTAGACTAGCTGTTAAACTGAAGCAATTAATTGATTCATTGATCTGGTGAATGGCGTCGTCAATTCTTCCCACCATCAGATAATAGAGGCCGTGCAATCTAAGGTTAATGGCGATAGCTTCATGGTTATTTGCCTCCACCGAAGCATCGAGTGCTAAATCAGTGTAGTACTTCATTTCGGGGATGTTTTCTACTTGGATACAGTAGTAAATCAATTGGCGATACCCTTCAAGTAGGTAGTCTGTGTGACGCCACTCATTAGCGAAAGCAATTACCCTTTGGATATTAGCAATCCCTTGTTGATACTGACCAACACGAATCATGTAGCAGCCTTCCAAATAAAGAAACTTAATTAATGATTCTTGGAAATCTTTGATTTTCTCAAAACGTAATTTTAGTTCATCAATTTGTTTACGAATTTGGTCAAATTGATTTTGAATAAGCTGGTGTTTTTCATTCCAAGAGGGACTGATTTGCTCATTTGTCTGAGAGTAAATTGGGAACAGTTCATGGTGAAACTGCAAAATAGATTCCAGATGATTCAATTGAAATGCTAAGGCTTTAATTGGTTGTTTGGCACGCTTATAATGATAAGAAATCTCATTAAAGAGGTGACTTGGATCATGATGTTGATGGATACTCTTTTCCAAGCTCTGAGCAATTTGCGCATGCATCATTCTGCGTTTGGCAATTGTAAGATGTTCATAGCAGTAGATGGCAAATACTCTCTGATGGAAACGACAATTAACTTCTTGCTCACTATATGTTTCTTCCAGAATTTGTTGATGGCATAAGTCTTCGACCATATCCAAACAATCTTGGTAGGAAAGGGTCAGCAATTCAGACAAAAGAGGAAGTGAAGCAGACATGTTAAAGCAGGCCAGATAATTTAAGAGCTCGGCTGCTTGACTATTGACTTGCTCTAATTTAATAGCGAATTTTGCTTCCATTGCTGGCGTCAAAGTTTGGAATTTATAGCCTTGCAATTGCTGCGCACAGTATTCTGAGAGGAAAAATGGGTTACCTTGACTTAGGGTGAGAATTTGTTGAAAATCTTGGTCCCCTAAATTGAGATGGTCTAATTTGTGATGGAGATAAGCTAAACTTTCTTTTTCTGATAAGGGGTTTAACTGTAGCTGATCCAGTTTTTTTCTATAGACCAGTTGATTAATAAACAAGTCTAACTCTCTTGAAGAATCCACATGTTTGGTCAAGACGAATGCAACAGGCAAGTTCTTGATATGATTAATAATATTTTGAAGGATATTAATGCCATCAGTATCCATAAAATGAATATCTTCAATCAGGACAACAGTTGCTTTTTGTTCTGCAATTCCTTTAATTAGGTCAATAATAAAGGCAACTAGTTCGGACTGATTGATAATGACACTTTGATCAGAAAGTAGCGATGGAAAGAAATCTTGAATTCGGTTTTTCCATTCACTTGTCGTCATCAGCTGATGTTGGATGACTAAATCTCCTAAGCCGTCAGTAATTTCTTGCCAGAGGCGAAGTGAATTTTGACTGTCCTCCCGGAAGCATTCAGAGGTAACAATTTGAAACTCTTTAGTTTGATTTGAAAGAACTTGCCTGGTAACAGTCCTTTTTCCAATGCCAGTCCCACCAACTAAGAGCATTGTTCGAGGTTGTGAGCTTTCTAGTATCTTATTAAAATAAGTTTCAAGAGCTTTAATTTCATTAATCCGTCCGTAAAATTGATTAGTTGTTTTAAGGAACTGAGTAACTTTTCGTTGATTTCGATTTTTAGCAACAACTTCTTCATAGATTTGTTGACTAGTTTCACTGGGTGCTATTCCTAGTTCTTTATCTAATAAATTGACCATTTTATAATAAATCTCAATCACTTTCCCGAAACGACGGTGGTGTTGATAAAGACGCATTAATAATTGGTAATTTTTCTCTTCATATTCATCAATTGTTATGAGGTGAAAAATTGTTTCTTCAACCTCTTCAAAAGGAGCAGTAGTCATCATTTGCTCGATTTTTTGATAAGAACATTTAATGAACATCTGTTCACAATGAGAACGCATTTTAGTTAACCAAAGGTCAAAAGTTTCATTCGATTTTAAGTAGAATCCTTGTAAAAAATCACCCTGATATAAATCTAAATGGTGGCTAGGATCTGCTAAAAACTCAGTAACATCAGCTTCAATAGTTAAATCAGGATTGAATGCTAAAATCGAGCGACTGGGACAGATGATAAAATCGTCACCCAGAATTTTATTAACCTGATAAATTGTATTACGCAGATTTTTTTTTGCAGTTTGATTATCTTTATCTTCCCAAAGGATGCCAGCAATTTGATCGCGATTAACGTTACCATTAATTACCATATAATAGAGCAAGGCATTAATTTTAGAGAAGGAGAAAAAAATTTCTTTTTGGTCCAGAAGAATTGAAGGGTTGCCTAATAAATTTAGTGTTAAAACTGACATAATGAAAACGCCTCCATTCACGATATACTACCAATATATACTAATCATTTAGAATAATCAAGCCATCGTAAAAAGCTAGCCTTAATCGACTAGCTCCATTTTTATTTCATTGTTGGGAATAGTAGAACATCGCGAATAGTAGTAGTGTTAGTTAACAACATACACAATCTATCGATACCAATTCCAAGACCACCAGTTGGTGGCATACCATATTCAAGTGCTTCAACAAAGTCGTAGTCAATACCAGTTGCTTCAACATCACCAAGTTCTTTAGCTTGAGCTTGCGCTTCGAAACGAGACAGTTGATCAATTGGATCATTCAACTCCGTGAATGCATTAGCATACTCTTTAGTCATGATGAATAACTCAAAGCGGTCTGTAAAACGGTCATCCTCAGGGTTTTTCTTAGCTAATGGAGAGACTTCGACTGGATGTCCAAAGACAAAAGTAGGTTGAATTAGTGTTTCTTCGACGAATTCCTCAAAGAAGGCATTGATAATATGTCCTACACTTGTAAAGTGTTTTTCAAGTGGAACATGTTTTTCTTTGGCAAGGGCAATTGCATCTTCAACAGACATTTCAGGCCAAAAATCAATCCCAGTAACTTCTTTAATGGCATCAACCATATGAACACGTTTGAAAGGTTGATTGATTAAGATTTCATTTCCTTGATAATCAATTGGTCCATCCCCTTTAACAGCTTTAGCTGCATGTTGGATAATACCTTCAGTCAAGTTCATGATATCTTGGTAATCAGCATAGGCTTGATAGACTTCAATTGAAGTGAACTCAGGGTTATGAGTTGCATCCATACCTTCATTACGGAAGATACGACCAATTTCATAAACGCGTTCCATACCACCTACAATTAAGCGTTTCAAGTGTAATTCTGTAGCAATACGAAGAACCATATCGATGTTTTGGGCATTGTGGTGAGTGATAAATGGACGAGCAGCAGCACCACCAGCTTCATTGTGCAGTACAGGTGTTTCAACTTCCAAGAAATCCATACCATCTAAATAACGACGAATTTCTGAAATCATTTTTGAACGGGTTACAAAACGGTCAAAACTTTCACGATTGGAAATTAAATCTAAGTGACGTTTACGATAAATCGTTTCAATATCCGTTAAACCGTGGAACTTTTCAGGTAGAGGACGGAGTGATTTAGATAAATGAGTTAATTTTGTTGCTTTAATAGACAACTCACCCATATCAGTTCGCATGACTTCACCTTCAACTCCAATAAAATCACCTAAATCGGCTTTTTTAAAGATATCATAGTTTTCTTCACCAACTGCATCCTTACGAACATAAAGTTGGATTTGACCTTCACGGTCTTGTAAATGGGCAAATCCGACTTTACCTTTTCCACGTTTGGTCATAAGGCGTCCCGCAACTGTAGCAGTTTCATTTAAATCATGTAATTCTTCTTTAGTTTTGTCAGCATATTTTTCTTTTAATTGTGCTGAATTGGCAGTGCGTTCGAAACGCTTACCGAATGGATCAATTCCTTGTTCAGCCAAGGCCGTCATTTTTTCACGACGGACAATCTGTTGATCATTTAATTCTTCGATGTGTTCGTTAGACATGGTTTCCTCCAAGTAAGTTTTCCTTCCTATTGTAACACAAAAGCTTCTAGAATACACACACTTTCGCTATAAAAATAGACTGAGTGGCTAGTCTTTTTTTTAACGATTATTTGAATATACGTTACAAAAATAGTATAATGAGCAATAGATTATTCGTAAAAGAGAAAAGAGACTTATGATTACAGCAATTGTTTTTGACGTTGATGATACAATCTATGACCAACAAGCCCCGTACCGAAAAGCTATGGAAAAATGTTTCCCAGATTTTGATATATCTGTAATGAACCAAGCTTATATCCGTTTTCGTCATTATTCTGATATTGGTTTTCCAAGAGTTATGGCAGGCGAATGGACAACAGAATTCTTTAGATTTTGGCGTTGTAAGGAAACTTTACTTGAATTTGGATATAAAGAAATCACTCAAAATGAAGGCGAACACTTTCAAGAAGTTTATGAAAATGAGCTAGAAAACATTACTATGCTTGATGAGATGCGAATGACTTTAGACTTTCTAAAATCTAAAGGTGTTCCAATGGGAATTATTACCAATGGACCAACTGAACATCAATTAAAAAAAGTTAAAAAACTTGGCTTATATGATTATGTGGATCAAAAACGTGTTATTGTTAGTCAGGCAACAGGTTTTCAAAAACCGGAAAAAGAAATTTTTAATTTGGCAGCCGAGCAATTTGACATGAATCCTTCAACAACCTTATATGTTGGTGATTCCTATGATAATGATATTATGGGAGCATTTAATGGGGGATGGCATTCCATGTGGTTTAATCATAGGGGAAGAAAATTAAAAGCTGGAACCAAGCCTGTTTTTGATGTTGCTATTGACAACTTTGAACAATTGTTTGGGGCAGTAAAAGTTTTATTTGACTTGCCTGATAATAAATTTATCTTTGACGTTAACGATAAGAAGAATCCAATTTTGCAATTAGGGTTGAACAATGGTTTGATGATGGCTGCAGAACGATTATTAGAAAGTAATATGAGTATTGATAAGGTTGTTATTTTACTCAGATTAAACAAACAGCAAGAAAAAATATTACGAATGAAATATGTCAAATAAAAAGAGTCTGGGATAGACTCTTTTTAATGCAAGGTATTATCGTAGTATGCCTTTTCGTTCCAAACGAGGCATTGAAAGTTTAGAAAGTCATCCGTTTCAAGAATGGTTAAACTGGCATTATCCAATCCCCCTTGAGCGCGTAATAATGCTGGCTCAAATCCAAGAAGTGAACGAATGGATGCTGTTAAATTAGCACCATGACCAACGATTAAGACGTGGCGATAATCTGTATCCTCAAAACTTTTTATCAAATTTTTAACTCGTTGAGTTGTTTGGTAAATGGATTCTGCCTCAAATTGCGTTGCATTAAATTTGGCTAAGTTATTGTTAAAAGCGTCCATTTGTCCAGGGTAGATCGCTCTCATTGTAGCTATCTTTGCTCCTTCTAATTTACCTAATTGCCATTCTCGAAGAGCTTTAGTATAGGTAATGGGGCAATCATGGCTAGTATTTTCTAATAATAATTCAGTTGTCTTTTTTGCCCGATTTAAATCACTTGAAAAAACGGCATCAAAATCAACTGTCGATAATTTGTGACTTAAGGCTCTAATGTCTTCGTGTGATTCTTCTAAGAGCGGTGAATCTCCAGAGGCACCTTGGAATCGTCCTTCTAAATTCCACTCAGTTTTTCCATGTCTGACAAAATATAACTTCATAAGGTCTTACAAACTCCTTTGTCTCATATGATTTTTACTCCAAAAGGAAAGAGGCTTAACTTAGCTAATTTCAAAGATTGGAAAGCAAACGGTATGCCAACGATGCTAATACATAAAAAGAGAGCAGAAGTGAGATGAATCGTTGCAAGTTGCCATCCACAACAAATGATCCAGATTAGATTCAAAAAGATACTGGTTCCAGACTGACCAATTTCAATCTCTTTTCCAAATGGAAATAGTCCAAAATTAGCTATTTTAAAGCACTGTAAGCCGATTGGAATGCCAACAATGGTGAGTGAAAAGGCAAGTCCAACAAAGCTCCAAGCAAACCATGCCCAAAAGCCTGAGCAGACAAACCAAACTATATTTCCGATTAATTTCATAATGACTCCTTAATATCAACAAATTGACCATTAACGAAATCAGCCAATTCTTGACTATTTATTTGAATAGAACGACCTAGTTCACCAGCAGATACAATTATGGAACCTTTTTCAAGAGCTGACAAGTCAAAAAAAATAGGAAAAGACTGTTTTTGATGGATGCCAACTGGATTATTTGCACCATGTCTATAACCCGTTGTTTTTTGCAAGTCTTTTTGTGGAATCATAGAGACTTTTTTGTTTCCAGATATCTTAGCCAGTTTTTTTTCAGATAAATGATCTGTAAGTGACAAAATACCAATTATAGGTCCAGTTTTATCACCAGTTAAAGCCAACGTCTTATAGATATCCGCCTTAACAATCCCGTCTGGTAAGTCACCTTTCAATGCATTAATTGCTAAGCTTGTATATTGAATTTTTGCCTTATCAAGAATTTGTTCAACTAAGGTTTTTTTGAGTTTTACCTTCTTTGCCATATAACCTTCCTTAACACCAAATAAAAAACGGTATAATAAACTATTATACCATTTTTTTATAATTGCCGTTAGGAACTAATCTTTTGGTGCAAAGAATCGGCCTTGAGTAGGGATTAAAATAATAATAGTAATGAGCACAATGATTGCTGTTAATAAGCCTGCTGTCCCATTAACAGTGAAGGAATACCAAACAGCAGAAGTCCCTTTAGGGGCATAAGACCCCCAGAAGATGACACCAGCGACGAAGTGCCAAAAATACCGAACAAAAGCGGCCAATACTGTTGCTAAAGAGGCAATTGTCAATGCTGACACTTTATTATTAGAATTAATTTGCATTTTTAAATGATTTGAGAAAAGCCCAGCTAACCCCATTGATATAAAAGCAATGATATATTCAATAAATACTTGGCTAAGACTTAGATAGTAAACTTTACCAAGGGCAAAGTGAAGTAAGCCCCAAATTAATCCAGCAAGTAGACCATATTTTAATCCACGACGAAGTGAAAATAAAATTAAAGGAATGGCACCATATGAAGGGCTAAACCAACTAAAAAAGTCTGGAATAAATGATAAGGACATGGCAAGTGCTGCAAAAATAGCAGCTTCAACTAGGTAGCGAACATTAGTATTTTTTGACATAAAAAACTCCTTTTGTTCACAAAAAGAGCCCTGATAGTATGATATTATCATGGTCACAATCCCTACGCTTGTACTAACAAGATCAGGTCTTTAGGATTTCGTCGAAACGATCTCAGCCAAAGCACTCCTTTGTGAAATTTTATTATTTTTAATTATTATAGTATGTAAGCCTTATCCTTGTCAAGATAAGGGGCTTGAAAAGTAATAGGAGGAAGATTGTTAGGCAAGGAATAAAGTGCCTATAAAAAAGCTATTAGGGTAATAAAAAATGAAGGCAACTATTTTTTGACTTCATTTATAGACCTAGAGGTCGTCATTATTTTCCGAATAATTTTTTGTAGGTACTTTTTGTATCTTTGGTAACAGCAATTTGATTTAAATCAAGTGCGTTATTAAAACCAGGTAAGTAACCCTGAGAGGTATACTGATGTAAATCATAGTCAAGCTTTGTGTTAGGGGCAGCTTCATAATATCCCGAGTCACTACCATAAGTAGGGATCCAGACAGCATCAAAACCTTTTGTAGAAATTTCTTGTTCAGCCATGAAATAAGTACCGATATAGAGACCAACATTTTCAGCGCCTAATTTTTTTAATTCGTCACGGAATGCTTGGACGCCTTTATTCATATCTTTCATGGTAACTTCCTCAACATCAATCCAATAGTAAGTAGGATTGTAGGGTGAAGCATTTTTATAGAATGCTCTAGCTTCAGCACGCATTTCTTTTGTGCTTGCACCTAAAGCATAGCTGTAAACTGCGACAGGGACATTGCGTTTCTTGAATTCTTTGATATGTGTTTTAAATGATTTGTCTATACCTGTTGTATAGGCAGCATTGTTTTTAGAAGTAATTTGTGATCCTCCAAAAACACGTACAATGGCTCCAGATATATTTTTTGATAAGGTATCGTAATCAATTTCATTTGGCAATTGCCAACCAGACACATCTACAATGGGATTCAAGATAAATTCTTCATTATCAGTTGTACTCTTGTTTTTTTTATCTGTTTTGCTAGTAACTATTGGAATAGTTGATTTTGCAATACTTAATTCCTTTTCTTTCGTCTTGTCTGAATGATTTTTTCCAATAATTAAAAGAAATGCAAAAAAGATAAAGAAGACTAGTACAACTATAGGCTTTATTCTTCTTCTCATTAGTCATATTGTACCCTAAAGATAAAAAAAAATCAAAATTTCCTAACTGGATTCTTATATTATCTTACTTTATAATCAAATCAGCATAAATCTTTCTTCGATTACTACTATGACAACCTTTAAAGAGTCTAATAAAATGAATTTATTTAGTCTAAAACTATAACAAACCATAAGATGGTATACATTGAAACTATAGGAAAGAGGAAATGAGATTATATTTGTAATTTTTGCTTAATTTTTTTCTTACATCCGATGACTTGTTTATTTTTTTTGACTAGTCAAGATTTCGAATTTCTGTCATAATAGAGTAAAACTGCTAGAAGGAAATTAAGATGTCAAGCAAACAAGTTACCAGAATTGCAATTTTCTCAGCGCTCGCATTTGTTTTACGAATGGCCTTTGGTCAATTGCCAAATATCCAACCGATAACAGCTTTATTTTTTGTCTTTTCTATTTTTTTTGGACTTTATGAAGCTTACTTAGTTATGTTTACGACGCTATTCTTAACATCGTTTTTACTTGGTTTTGGGCCATGGGTATTTTGGCAAATAACTATCTATATGTTGTTATTAACAATTTGGCGTTCTATTTTATACCCGTTTATTAGGAAATGGCATAAACAAGGCCTGTTAATTCAAGCAGGAGTAGTTGCATTTTTAGCCTTACTGTATGGGGTGTTGATTGATTCTTGTTTTGCTTATCTGTATAGTATGCCTTATTGGTCTTATATTTTATTAGGTATACCCTTTGATATTGCACATGCTATTTCTTCATTTCTATTTTATCTAGTTATCATTACCATTTTTAGGAGATTATTTTATGAAAAGAACAGTTAAAACACTTTTATTGTTTACTTTTTCCTTATTTTTAGTTGCTTGTAGTCAGCAAAGCAATTCCAAAAAAGAAAGCTCAGATAGCCATTACTTAACACTAATTGTTAAAGAGGACACAGATACGATTAGTGAGAAGGTTAGTTTTAAGAAGGGGGATACTATTATGGATGTCTTAAAAGCTAACTACAAAGTGAAAGAACAATCTGGTTTTATTACGTCAATAGATGGATTTGAGCAAGATACCAAAAACAAAACGTATTGGTTCTTCAAAATCAATAAAAAAATGGCACCTAAAGCGGCTGATAAAATAAAAGCGCATGAAGGGGACAGAGTTGAATTTTATCAAGAAAAAATAAAATAAAAGGGATGACACAGTCATCCTTTTATTTTATAGTTTTGCACTATATGCAATCACTTGATCAACAGTCTCGCTTAGGAATTGAATAGTATCGCGAAGTGGTTTATCTGTTGAAATATCAGCATGTATCAAACGTGCTGTCTCTAAAGGTGTTAAGCTACCACCTGACTTCAATAAAGTTAGCCATTCTTGTGCACCTTTTTCATTATGTTTTAGGTTCAAATAGCCAGCCGTTGAAATGACCAAACCTGCTGAGTAAGTATAGCTATATAAGCCCATATAGTAGTGTGCTTGACGCATCCAAGTTAGGGCAGCATTGTCATCAATTTCAATAGCATCTCCCCAGAATTCAATTAAAACATCTTTCATCATTGTATTTAATTGTTCAGCACCGAAAGTGCCTCCATTTTCAATCACGGTATAAACTTTTCTTTGGAAGGCTGCTTCAAGTAAATGGGTGATGAAGTTGTGGAAGTAGGTGTCAGTGAGTCTATGGGCTAAGGCGAAGCGTTTTTGGCGAGGGTCTTCAAAAGCATGTTCTAAATAATCACTTAATAATAGTTCGTTAAATGTAGAAGGTGCTTCAACGTAGTAGGTTGACATATGTGTATTAAAATAGCTTTGGTGGTTGTCAGAGAAAATAAATTGTCCAGAATGACCAATTTCGTGAATGAGGGTGTAGACGTCTGACATACGACCTGTCCAACTCATTAATACATACGGGTGAACTTTATAGGGATCAGCTGCATACCCACCAGAATCTTTGTTAGCATTTGCTGCAAAATCAACCCATCGTTCACTTTGATAGCGAGCAACTTCTTGAGTGTACTCAGGACCTAATGGAGCAACAGATTTCATCACTAAGTCGTAAGCATCATCAATTGATACCTGAGGATTGAGTTCATTGTCAATATCTAACTTCCAATCGGCAAATGTCATTTTTTCAAGACCATTGACCTCAGCAACATGTTTAACGAATTTTTGAGCAACAGGTCCAAAATCGGACATGATTAAATCAATTTGACGATCAAACATGGAACGATCAACTTCTTGCTCAGCTAATAAGTAGTCAAAAACGGAGTCATAACCACGCATATCGGCAATTAACTTTTCAGATTTTACTTTAGCAAGATAGGCTGCTGCCGCTGCATTTTGATGTTTTGCCAATCCTTTTGAAAACGAGTCGAAAGCCTTGGCACGAACGTCGTGATTCTCATGATTTTGATAAAAGTTTTCATAAGTAACAAAAGAATTTTTGTAGCTTTTACCATCTACTTCAAAATCATCCATTTCAAAGTCACCGGCACGCATTTTTGTATAAATATCGTATGGCGCATTAAGCACTTCGCGCAAGTTAGCTAAAGCTTTCTCAACATTTGGGTTTAAAAGAAATTTCTTTTGAACTTTTGCTTGACGAATCGTTGCACTATAGTAGCTATTTGATTCTAATTGATTTAGAATGTCGTCACTAGCATTAGCAAGTGCTGTTTCAAAAAAACTAAGTTCAACGCTGGCTTTGGTCATAAAATCTTCACCCGATTGTGCAATCTGAGCAAATTCTTCATTTGAAAAATCAGTTGTTTGTGGCATGAAAGAGTAAGTTGAAATATGACTCATTTGGATATAGATTTGCTCAATCTCCATTAAAGCTCTGTCAAAATCCTCATAGGTATTCAGATGTCCATCAAAGTCTTTTTTAAATTGAACAACATCACCTAAAGCTTTCTCGATAGCTAAGAGAAAGTCTTGTTTGTCTTTGTAGAGTGCTGATAAATCCCAGAGTTCATTTTCTGGAAATTGGCTACGTTCTTTTAATTCCATGTAAGTCTCCTTTGATTACTTGTAATATTAGTATAACAAAAATAAGACGCATATGATATAGGTATTAGAACAAACGATTTTTGAAAATAGAGAGAATAAATTTGTAAAAAACAGACATTATTTTGAAATGTTCTTACTTTTTTTAGAAAAAATGGTATGATAAAAAGGGAAGGTATGTAGAAAAGGAGTGACTAAGATTGGCTATAAAAAAGTTAGAAAGTAGTAATAACCACGAAATTATTGCTGAAGAAGTTAATATTCTAAAAGAGATTTTGGAATCAATCACCCGTCAAATGATTGGAGATGAGGCTTTTTCAAAAATAGAAGATATTCTAAGCATTTCTGAAAAACAAGATTATGTCTTACTTGAGAAAGTAATCGGACAATTAAGCAATGATGACATGGTTGTTATCTCGCGCTATTTTACCATTTTACCTCTTCTCATCAATATCTCCGAAGACGTTGATTTGGCCTACGAAATCAACTTTCAAAATAATACGGATAGCGATTATCTTGGTAAATTATCTCAGACAATTGCTGAAGTAGCAGAGCATGATAAAGCTCAAGATATTCTTGAACATGTCAATGTTGTTCCAGTTTTAACTGCTCACCCAACACAAGTTCAGCGTAAAACGGTCCTTGAATTAACAAATAAAATCCATGATTTGCTAAGAAAGTACCGGGATGTAAAAAATGGTGTAGTTAACAAGGAAAAATGGCTGAGTGATTTACGCCGTTACATTGAAATCATTATGGAAACTGACATTATCCGTGAAAAGAAACTAAAAGTAAAAAATGAAATCACAAATGTCATGCAATATTATAATTCTTCACTTATCGAGGCAATCACATCCTTAACTAATAAGTACAAACAAATAGCTAAAGAAAAAGGTTTCGACTTATCTAATCCTAAACCTATCACAATGGGGATGTGGATTGGTGGCGACCGTGATGGCAATCCTTTTGTAACTGCTGAAACTTTAAAATTATCAGCTTTGCTCCAAAGTGAAGTTATTTTAAACTATTATATTGAAAAATTAACAAACCTTTATAGGAGTTTCTCTTTATCTTCAACCTTGACTAAAACCAGTCGTCAAGTGGAAGAATTAGCTGATTTATCCAATGATAAATCAATTTATAGAGAAAATGAACCATATCGGAAAGCTTTTCATTATATCCAGTCTCGGATGATTCAGACCCTCCTTAGTTTGACGAGTAATGGAGAAAATCAACCATTTGAGCGATATAAAAATCCTCTTGAAGGAAGTGATAATACCAATGCCTCACTGATAGCGGACTATCTACAATCACGACTTAATAACTTATCTGACGATATTAAAGAAAACCGAGTTCCAATTTATCAGTCAGCTAATGAATTTAAATTAGACTTATTGCAAATTGAATCATCATTGGTAGCCAATGGAGATGGTAATTTAGTTAGTGGAGACTTAGAAGAGTTAATTCAGGCTGTTGATATCTTTGGCTTCTACTTAGCAAGTATTGACATGCGTCAGGACTCTAGTATTCAAGAGGCTTGTGTGGCTGAATTATTGAAATCAGCTAATATTTGTCACAATTACAGTGACTTGACAGAAGATGACAAATGTCAGTTATTGCATAAACAATTGACAGAAGATCCAAGAACCTTATCTTCGACGAATTCTGAAAAATCGGAGTTACTCAAAAAAGAATTAGCTATCTATCAAACGGCTCGCTATTTGAAAGATACTCTAGGTGAGGAAGTTATCAAGCAGCATATTATCTCACATACTGAAAGTGTTTCAGATATGTTTGAATTAGCTATTATGCTAAAAGAAGTAGGATTGATTGATCAAGATTCTGCTCGGATACAGATTGTTCCATTGTTTGAGACGATTGAGGACTTAGATAATTCTAACACTATCATGAAGGCTTTCTTGGCTTATCCAATTGTTAAAAACTGGATAGCCTCTAAAGATGACTATCAAGAAATTATGCTTGGTTATTCTGATAGTAATAAAGATGGGGGCTACCTATCATCCGGCTGGACATTGTATAAAGCTCAAAATGAATTGACGCAAATTGGTGACGAACATGGGATAAAAATCACATTTTTCCATGGACGTGGTGGGACAGTTGGTCGAGGTGGTGGCCCTTCATATGATGCCATTACTTCTCAACCGTTTGGTTCTATTAAAGACCGTATTCGTTTAACAGAACAAGGGGAAATTATAGAGAATAAATACGGCAATAAGGACGTCGCCTATTATAATCTAGAAATGCTTATTTCTGCGTCCATTAATCGAATGGTAACAAAAATGATTACTAATCCTGCAGATATTACAGATTACCGGGCGACGATGGATGGTATCGTTGATTATAGTAATCATATATATCGTCAACTGGTATTTGAAAATCCTCATTTTTACGATTATTTCTTTGAAGCAAGTCCTATCAAAGAAGTATCAAGTTTAAATATTGGTTCTCGTCCTGCTGCACGTAAAACAATTACTGAAATCACAGGTTTACGTGCTATTCCTTGGGTTTTCTCTTGGTCTCAAAACCGGATTATGTTCCCAGGGTGGTACGGCGTAGGTTCTGCTTTTAAACACTTTATTGATCAAGCTGATGGAAATTTGGCTAAACTTCAGGATATGTATGATAACTGGCCATTTTTCCACTCCTTATTATCTAATGTTGATATGGTCTTATCTAAATCAAATATGAATATTGCCTTTCAATATGCACAACTCGCAGAAAAAGAAGAAGTGAGAGATGTCTTCCATGCTATTCTTGATGAATGGCAGTTGACTAAAAATATTATCTTATCTATTGAGCAACATTCAGAGTTATTAGAAGATAATCCCTCTTTAAAACATAGTTTAGATTTCCGTCTCCCATATTTTAATGTCCTAAATTACATTCAAATTGAATTAATTAAACGACTCCGTCACAATCAATTGGATGAGGATTATGAAAAACTGATCCATACGACAATTAATGGTATTGCAACTGGACTTCGTAATTCGGGTTGATCTGCCTTTAAGTAGCAGAAATCATATCTGTTACAATAGTTAGTGATTCTATGAAATAGGAACTAAGTATAGACTGACGATTAAAGACAGTTTTGCTTGGTCCTTTTTCTCTTTTTTTTGAACTAGAAAGATGATATAATGCTAAAAGATTATCAGATATATAGGGGAAACTATGAAAATCGATAAAAAGCACTTGTTAAATTACTCTATTTTGGTACCTTACATAATCCTTTCAGTTATAGGACTGATTGTGGTCTACTCTTCTACAAGTGCAACTCTCATTCAATACAATGCAAATTCGTTTCACTCGGTTTTAAACCAAGGGATATTTTGGATTATTTCATTAATAGCCATTTGGTTCATTTATAAATTAAAATTGAATTTTTTAAATAATTCTAAAGTACTTACCTTAGTCATGCTTATTGAAGTGGCCTTGTTATTGATTTCTCGATTTTTTACAAAAGAAGTCAATGGCGCTCATGGATGGATTATCGTGGGGCCAGTCAGTTTTCAACCAGCAGAGTATTTAAAAATTATTATGGTTTGGTATCTGGCATCAACTTTTTCAAGGCGCCAAGAAGAAATTGCTGTTTATGATTATCAAGCATTAACCAGAGGCAAATGGCTACCTCACCAAGTTAGTGATTTAAAAGACTGGCGTGTCTATTCATTAATTTTAATCCTATTGGTTGCTGCACAACCTGACTTAGGAAATGCTGCGATTATTGTTTTAACTTCGATTATGATGATTTCAATTAGTGGAATTGGCTATAAGTGGTTTTCCGCAATCTTAACTCTCATTACAACGTTCTCAGTGCTCTTTTTAGGTAGTATTTCTGTAATTGGGGTAAACAGAGTAGCGGCAATTCCAGTTTTTGGTTATGTTGCTAAACGTTTTAGTGCATTTTTTAATCCATTTCAAGATTTAAAAGGCTCAGGACACCAGTTAGCGCATTCATACTACGCAATGAGTAATGGTGGCTGGTTTGGTATGGGACTCGGGAATTCTATTGAAAAGCGTGGCTATTTACCTGAAGCACAAACAGACTTTGTTTTTTCTATTGTCATTGAAGAATTAGGATTAATTGGTGCAGGTTTAATTCTTGCACTAGTCTTCTTCCTGATTTTAAGAATTTTAAATGTAGGAATTAAAGCTAAAAAACCGTTTAATTCGATGATAGCATTAGGCGTAGGAGGGATGATATTAACGCAAATATTTGTTAATATTGGTGGTATTTCAGGCTTAATCCCTTCGACAGGTGTTACTTTTCCATTTCTTTCCCAAGGTGGAAATAGTTTATTAGTTTTATCGGTTGCCATTGGTTTTGTATTGAATATTGATGCGAGTGAAAAGCGCGACGAAATCATGAAAGAAGCAGAGCTATCCTACAGAAAAACGATTAGCAAAGAACAAAAAAGTACAAATGTCATTAATCTTAATCAATTTAAATAAAATCTTCCGTAAGGAAGGTTTTTTACTTGGCCTATTTAGGAGATAAGTCAAGCTTCAGTGAGCTAAATAGAAAAATAAATTTTATATCAATAGGTAATTAAATAAATTTAATGGATAAATCTTGAATTTTAGATATGATGTGAAAGAAAGAAATGGCTTTAAACATAAAATACTTGCATTTTCCTTAGAATTTGCTACAATAGTAAGGTAAAGTTAGACTGTATTGCCTACCGTCTATCTATAAAATATATTTTATTGGAGGCTTTTCCCAAAATGGCAAAAGAAAAATACGATCGTAGTAAACCCCACGTTAACATTGGTACAATCGGACACGTTGACCATGGTAAAACTACTTTAACTGCTGCAATTACAACAGTACTTGCACGTCGCTTACCAAGCTCAGTTAACCAACCAAAAGACTATGCTTCTATCGATGCTGCTCCAGAAGAACGCGAACGCGGAATCACAATCAACACTGCACACGTTGAGTATGAAACTGAATCACGTCACTATGCCCACATCGATGCCCCAGGACACGCGGACTATGTTAAAAACATGATCACTGGTGCTGCCCAAATGGACGGAGCTATCCTTGTTGTTGCTTCAACTGATGGACCAATGCCACAAACTCGTGAGCACATCCTTCTTTCACGTCAGGTTGGTGTTAAACACCTTATCGTCTTCATGAACAAAGTTGACTTAGTTGATGATGAAGAATTGCTTGAATTAGTTGAAATGGAAATTCGTGACCTTCTTTCAGAATACGATTTCCCAGGTGATGACCTACCAGTTATCCAAGGTTCAGCTCTTAAAGCTCTTGAAGGTGATTCAGCACATGAAGATATCATCATGGAATTGATGGCTACTGTTGACTCATATATTCCAGAACCAGAACGCGACACTGACAAACCATTACTTCTTCCAGTCGAAGATGTATTCTCAATCACTGGTCGTGGTACAGTTGCTTCAGGACGTATCGACCGTGGTACTGTTCGTGTCAACGACGAAATCGAAATCGTTGGTATCAAAGAAGAAACTAAAAAAGCTGTTGTTACTGGTGTTGAAATGTTCCGTAAACAACTTGACGAAGGTCTTGCAGGAGATAACGTAGGTATCCTTCTTCGTGGTGTTCAACGTGACGAAATCGAACGTGGACAAGTTATTGCTAAACCAGGTTCAATCAACCCACATACTAAATTTAAAGGTGAAGTATACATCCTTTCTAAAGAAGAAGGTGGACGTCATACTCCATTCTTCAACAACTACCGTCCACAATTCTACTTCCGTACTACTGACGTAACAGGTTCAATCGAACTTCCGGCAGGTACAGAAATGGTTATGCCTGGTGATAACGTGACAATTCAAGTTGAATTGATCCACCCAATCGCCGTAGAACAAGGTACTACATTCTCAATCCGTGAGGGTGGACGTACTGTTGGTTCAGGTATCGTTTCAGAAATCGAAGCTTAATTAAAAATTAAGTTCCCAAATTAACAATTATTTGTCAGACAACAATGTAATTGTAAGGAGTCTCGTAAGAGGCTCCTTTTTTGTACAATTTTAGAAAGTTTTCAGAAATTTTTTGAAATTTATTTGTGAAAATATTCCTAAATTCCAGTCAAATTCTTTTAATAGGTAGTGAATTATGATAAAATATAAGTGTAAATAAAAAAAGAAGAGGTATGTGAAATGTCACGTAAACCAATTATTGCCGGTAACTGGAAAATGAATAAAAACCCACAAGAAGCTCAAGCATTCGTTGAAGCGGTTGTAGGAAAATTACCATCATCAGAATTAGTAGAAGCAGCAATTGCAGCTCCAGCTGTTGATTTGAATGCTTTACTATGGTTTGCTAAAGATTCAGAATTAAAAGTTGCTGCTCAAAACTGCTACTTTGAAAATGAAGGTGCATATACTGGTGAAACAAGTCCTAAAGTATTGAATGAAATGGGCGTGAACTATGTTGTTATTGGTCACTCTGAACGTCGTGAATATTTCCATGAAACAGACCAAGATATCAACAAAAAAGCGAAAGCAATCTTTGCTAATAACATGACACCAATTATTTGTTGTGGTGAAACTCTTGAAACTTATGAAGAAGGAAAAGCTGTTGATTTTGTAGGCGCTCAAGTTTCTAAAGCACTTGCTGGCTTAACAGAAGAACAAGTTTCAACTCTTGTTATTGCATACGAACCAATTTGGGCTATTGGTACTGGTAAATCAGCTACTCAAGATGATGCACAAAAAATGTGTAAAGCGGTTCGCGATGTTGTTGCTGCAGATTTTGGTCAAGCAGTTGCGGATAAAGTGCGTGTTCAATACGGTGGTTCAGTAAAACCTGAAAACGTAGCTTCATACATGGCATGTCCTGATGTTGATGGTGCATTAGTAGGTGGCGCATCACTTGAAGCAGAAAGCTTCCTGGCTTTACTTGATTTTGTGAAATAATAAAAAAGACTTCAGTCTGATGACTGAAGTCTTTTATTTTCTACCTAAGATGGTTTTAAGAAAGGTAATAGCTTTGTGTTTTAGAGGGTTAGGATAGTAGGTGAAAGTGCCTGGTGCTCTTTCAACGAATCCATTAAAGTTTTGTTTGAAACCTAATACGCCATCAGAACCATCAAAATTTCCTGAGATACCCAGTAGATTATAGCGATTAATTCCTCTTTTAATACCTTCTAGCATAGCATATTCTTGCAAAATAGCAGGAGCATAGAATTTGTTAAACTCTGTATAAGATCCGCTAAAGAGGTAAACAACTTCTTGTTTAGTGAAAATAAATAATGAGCCAGCAAGTATGACATCTTGGTCTTTATATTTTGCAATAAACGCTTTCGCTTCATCTTTTCGAACTTCAAAAGTTTGATATTGACTAGAAAACTCTTTGTGTTGATTTTGTTTCTTTTCAGAGTTAGGATTAATCTCTAACTCGTTTTCTAATTTATCCAATTTAGCCTGTAATTTTGCTTGGTCTTTTTCTAAATTAGTATAATAATCTTGGAAATTTAAAGTAGCTACTATAAATTCAGCTTGTTGACCAAAACTATCAAATAAGGCTTCGTAGTAATCAAGTGTTTTATCGTTATAATCTCTTCGATCAGAAGTTGAGGAAGTGATTTCCTTGAAAGATATTAATTCGTCACGCTTCAAAGGACGAATCTTAATTCCGAAGGTTTTTGCTTTTTTTACTAATGGTTTCCCTTTTTTACTGAATGATTTCAGTAAATCTTTTTCGGTAATCTCGGTCAAATCTTTGATGTAATGCCAATCAAAAGAGTCATATCCTTTTGTTAAGCCTTGATAATTATAGCCGGCTTTTTCAAATAGGGTAATGAGGGAATGGTCTTCTTCATTAATAGGATCGCCATGGTCATCAAAGGTCTGGAAAACACTATAAGGTTTAATCACAAGCTCCATAACGTGCTTATCATTGGCATAGTCTCGTAATTCTTCTAAGAAAAGGGGCAAATACGAGATGTCGTTGTATAGTGGTCCGCAATGAATTTCCATATGTTGGCCACCAAACATTGTAGTACAGTAGATGACTGCAGCGACTTGGATGGTTCCGTTTTTATCTTCATAACCAACTAATTCCGTTGTATAACCACGTTGCTTAAGAAGTGATTTCATACTAGTTGATTGTTCAAAGAAGCGGTGATTAACGGATTCTGAGAATTGTTCGAAACGCTCTTCTGTCAAGGTGATTAATGACATTACTATTTACTCCTAATTTGTTTTCGTAAGTTGTAAGCTAACATTGCCGGACCATAAAGAGGACTAACTGGGATATTGAATTCTCCAGCAAATTCCTCAATACTTGGATTTAATTTTGATTTAAAGTGGTACAAGCCACCGTCTAAATTGTTTTCTACACCACCTAAATTATGGCACAGACATCCCCGTTTGAAAGCTTCTTGAGCTGTCTCGTACCATGTTAAGAGTGCAGCTTGGTAATTTTTGAAGTTCTCATCCATGCCTGCATAGAGATTTTCAGAGGTTTTGCCATAGATTATTGTCAGGGTTGCTGCTAATGGAGCAGTTGTAACACCAGCTTCAAGATAGTCATTTAAGAATGACATTTCACTTGTTAAGCGTTTAATGGCGTTTTCGATTTCGTTCACTTTTCCAGCTTTTGTTTTCTCAGTAAATTGACTTTGTGTCAGCATTGCTTGGTGTAATTGTTCAGTTAATTCTTTCTGACGCTTTTCCAAGTTTAGACTTGCCATTGTTATATAAGAGCTATCTGGATAGCTTTCCATTAGTTTGCGGTAGTAATCAATTCCTCTGAGATTTATCCCTTTTCGGTCTTCAGTTTTCTTCATTAAAGAAGCAAAATCTGTCAAAAGCTCAACTCCCCCAATTGTTAGATCGATACCTTTGTTTTGAGCTGTACGAATAGCTTGCTTGGTTTTTTTAGGAAGTTGTTGAAAAGTTGCATGCTCTGCATGGATATTAGCTTGAATGCGTGGTTGAATTGTTTGACCGATATCTCGTGTTTTCCCTCCCCATTCAACGCCTAACTGATTGAGGAATTGAATGAGTGTGGTAGTGACTTCGTCTTCCTCATCAGTTGTTTCAGAACTATTCGTGACAAGATACCTAGTGAGGAAAAGGGATGGATCAAATTTTACAAAAATAGCGCGTTTACTTTTTCCGAATTTTTTGAGTGATGATACAACAAAATCTACTAATTCATAGTCTGTGTAGTCCATGATTGGCCCACGCGGAATATAAATTAAGGTAAAATTCAGTGGTAAATTTTTGATTAAGAGCGAAGCAGTAGCAATTAATTGATTATCTTGATAAAACCCGATTCTTTCTGTAGCCCAATTTGATTTAATGCTAGCCCAGATGGAACTTTGTAAGAGATTGCATTGTTTATTGGAAAGCAAGAATTGATCATGCTCTTGCTCAGAAATTCCAATTTTATAAGTATACATTAATTTAATACCCACTCGCGTATAGCATGCGCTACGCCGCTTTCATTATTTGATTTAGTAATATATTTAGCAATTTTCTTTAATTCTGGCACACCGTTTTCCATGACAACTGGGTTGCCGACAACTTCTAACATAGCCCGGTCATTCTCGGCATCTCCAATAGCCATGGTTTGATTCATGTCAAGTCCGAGTTTATCAGCAAGGTGTCGAATGGCATTGCCTTTGCTTACAGATTTGGTCATCAATTCTAAATAGAATGGTGTTGATTTGACAATGTTGTATTTGTCATAAAAACTTTCAGGAATATTTTTGATGGCTTGGTCTAAGACTTCAGGTTCATCAATCATCATGATTTTAACAATTTCACGATTTTGCATTTCTTCAGGAGTGCGGTAGAATATTGGCATGTTAACTAAAGTTGCTTCGTGAACAGTATATTTTCCAATATTTCTGTTTGCTGTGTAAATGCCCTCTTTTGTGATGGCATGCATATGAACATCAAGTTTGCGACTTAAGAATTCAATATCTAAGTAATCTTCATAGGACATTGTTTCTTTTACAATCTCTTCACCAGTAGCAGCATCTTGTACTAATCCACCATTAAAAGTAATAACATAGTTACCAGGATGATTTAAATTTAAGTCTTCTAATAATTGGGTAACCCCAGCGATGGGTCTACCAGTAGCTATGACAATGTGTACACCTTCTTTTTTGGCATCTTGTACAGCTTGATAAACCTGGCTTGTTATTTTACGGTCATCAGTAATGAGAGTGCCATCAATATCAACAGCAACTAGTTTTACAGACATGGAATTCTCCTTGAAATAGTCAAATAATAATAAAGATAAAAAATATCCACCCTCTATCATACTAAAAATGAGTCGATTTGTCATGATATAGACAATTATAACTGCTGAGGAAAACGTTTTAACTGCTAAAAATCAACTAATCATAAAAAGGACACGCTTGTCCTTTTAATTTGGAAATTGAAAATGTTCATTTGTTATAAATGCCTTAAATTCTTCTTTTATTGGTTCAAATAAATCATTCGTTTTAAGCATTTCCTTAGGAAAATAGAAGCGTCTGTCCCCGTAGGTTGTTCCAGTTAACGTTTTTACAATTGGTGATAATTGAGAAAGTTCAGAACGGCTACCATCTTTATGAATCATTTCGATTTGAGTTCGTGGATTTTTAGTTTCTGGACGATAAATATCATATGGTAAGTCGAAATTGACATGGATGCCTGTGTAGTATTCAGGATCAAAGCCAACGGCTTCAACTAAATCAGTTACTTTTTTTAAATCCTCAGTGGAATCCTGATCAAAGGTGACTGACTTGAAAATTTTCCGATTAATAAAGCGACCTGCTAAATCGGCTAAAATATCATCAGAACTCGTCATCCAGTTTTGGAAATAAGTATTCATGACACCGTCATCTAATTTTAGATAGTCCATTAAATCAAATTGCCCACTTAAAAATGGGATTAAGGCTGGTGCCGTTTTTTCAAAATAGTTCGGCTCTTTTTCAAACAAATATTTAGCACGTTTTAATAGATTTTGCAAATTGAGTTCGACACCTCGGCTAGCAGGATGGAAATAAACTTGCATATACATTTGAAAGCGACTAACAATATAATCTTCTACAGCATGCATGCCATTTTTTTCAAAGACAATACCGTCTTCCACCGGTCGAATAACTCTCAAAATTCGCATTAAGTCAAATTGCCCATAATTAGCAGCAGAAAAATAAGAATCACGTAACAGATAGTCCATTCGGTCGCAATCGATTTGACTTGAAATGAGCTGAACGACCTGTTTGTTTGGGTAGGTGTGATTGATGACACTCGCAATCTTTTCTGGAAAATCTGGTGCAACTTTAACTAATATTTGATTAATTTCGGTTTTAGGGTTGCAAATAATTTCTTGTGTAATAGCTTCATGGTCAGTCTCAAATAATTTTTCAAAGGTGTGGGAATAAGCACCATGTCCAATATCATGAAGCAAGGCAGCAGTCATAGTTATAAGTGATTCTTCTTTATCCCAAACATCGGGATATTTGTCATCAAAAATCTCAGTAACGCGTCTAGCTATTTCGTAAACACCGAGGCAATGCGAAAAGCGACTATGTTCAGCACCATGGAAGGTGAATGCTGTAGTCGGTACTTGTTTTATACGTCTGAGTCTTTGAAACTCTCTTGAGTTCACTAAATCATAGATGAGCTGATGATTCATGTGAATATAGTTGTGGACAGGATCACGAAATACTTTTTCATTCATGGCTTTATTATATCAAAAATTGCTAAAATGCACAGAAATTGGTAAAATAGACTGATTAAAATTTGCGATACATAAGAAAGATTATAATGACAATTCTAATAAAAAATACAATCAGATATGATGACCAGATAGAAAAAATAAAAGAAGAGTATTCAAGCCAGTTTCAAGAAAAAGGGCGCTATTACTATCTCAGTTATCAAAATACCGAAGAAGAAAAAGTAGTTATTAAATTTAATACTGAAGAAATGACAATCAGTCGTTTTTCACAACCGCAATCAATCATGAAATTCAAAAAGAATAAGCAGGCTTTAATAGCTATACCAACGCCTGTAGGTATTCAACAGTTTATTACGGATACCAGCACTTTTGAACTTAATGAAAGAGATCAAAAGGTTATAGTCACTTATAAATTGCTTCAAGCAAGTAGTCAATTAGAATTTGCTCAGTATCAGCTAGAGATAGAATGGAAATAATATAGAAACGAAAAAGAGTCATAGTATGGCCAGTATTATTGCGTCTTTGGTATGATGGTTGAAGGAAGCAGTTTACGAGTTGCTTTTAAAGAAATAAATGATTTAAATACGGAAAAGACAGTTATTCTTAAATTTCTGAAAGCCGCCATAATGAAACTATAATCGTTTTTGATGAGGACTTTTGTGCCGTTATTGGACTCGCTCTTGCCATTGTTGGAACTGTTTTAACGATGCTAACTCAGAATAGTTTCTATGATGCCTTCTCAGGTTTACTGATAGGTCTGATGCTCTGCGTAGTTGCAATACTGTAAGCTAGGGAATTCTATGGCTTACTATTTGGTGAAAGAGTAAGTGCTGCTGATTTGCAGTTGATAAAGTCAGTTTTTCACCATGAAGATGTTCAGCGGGTTATTGATATCAAAACAATCCATCTCAGTGCAATTGATATTTTAATCACAGCTAAGATTGAATTGAAAGAAACACACAAAATGAAATCATCTGACCTTGTTAATGAAATTGAGGCTTCTATCCGAGAAAATCTATCTGGTAAAAAAGGTTTATATCTATAATAGAATTAGATCGATTTGATGAAAATTACGGGAATAAGATACGATAAATCATCTGATGAATAAGCTTGTTTTTTTGAAAATTGCGGTGTTTTCACTTGTGTTTTCCTAGAAATTTTAATATAATATTCCTATATCAAGGGAGTAGCAGACGGTTTACCGTGGCTTGTGTCGTCATTACGGAATTTCGATTTCCGGCACAGTCTGAAACAGCGAGACTTGTTTAAGAAAATGAACAGGTCTTTTTATATACTTTTTAGGGGACCAAGGAGGAAAGAAATTTGTCGAAAGAACAAAAGAAACACACCTTTTACGTAGAGTCGGAGGAATCTGTCTTAAGTATTCTAGACTCTAGCAGAGAAGGTTTAACTAGCGATCAAGCAGAAAAACGATTAGCAGAATATGGTCGAAATGAACTTGATGAAGGTGAAAAACGTAGTCTCTTGATGAAATTCATTGATCAATTTAAAGATTTAATGATTATTATCTTAATTGTGGCAGCAATTTTGTCAGTGGTCACTGAAGGCTCAAAAGGGTTAACGGATGCCATCATTATCTTAGCAGTTGTTATTTTAAATGCTGCTTTTGGGGTTTATCAAGAAGGACAGGCTGAAGCAGCCATTGCAGCCTTAAAATCTATGTCTAGTCCCATTGCTCGTGTACGACGCAATGGGCATATTGTGGAAGTTGATTCTAAAGAATTGGTTCCCGGAGACATTGTTTTACTTGAAGCAGGTGATGTTGTTCCGGCGGATATGCGCTTTTTAGAAGCAAGTTCGCTTAAGATTGAAGAAGCTGCTTTAACAGGTGAATCTGTTCCCGTAGAAAAAGATTTGAATGCAACTGTCGCTGCTGATGCAGGTATTGGTGACCGTGTTAATATGGGGTATCAAAACTCAAATGTTACTTACGGACGTGGAACAGGTCTTGTAACAAATACTGGTATGTACACTGAAGTTGGACATATCGCAGGTATGCTTGCTAATGCTGACGAAACAGATACACCATTAAAACAAAATCTAGATAACCTATCTAAGATTTTGACTTATGCTATTTTAGTTATTGCAGCAGTAACTTTTGCAGTTGGTGTTTTCTTGAGAGGTCAACATCCTCTTGAAGGATTGATGACTTCAGTCGCACTAGCCGTTGCAGCAATTCCAGAAGGATTACCTGCCATAGTTACAGTTGTCCTTTCCCTTGGTACACAAGTGTTAGCCAAACGTAATGCCATTATTCGTAAATTACCAGCAGTTGAAACATTAGGTTCAACAGAAATCATTGCATCAGATAAAACAGGGACATTGACAATGAACCAAATGACTGTTGAGCAAATTTATACAAATGGTAGCTTACAAGATTCAGCACAAGAAATTCCTGCTGAAAATAACACACTTCGTGTTATGACTTATGCAAATGATACAAAAATCGACCAAACTGGTAAATTAATTGGTGATCCAACAGAAACAGCCTTGGTTCAATACGGTTTAGACCACAGTTTTGACGTTCGAGATTACATGGTGACTGAGCCCCGTGTTGCCGAATTACCATTTGACTCTGACAGAAAATTGATGTCAACAATCCACAAAGAAGCTGATGGAAAATACTTTGTAGCAGTCAAAGGGGCTCCAGATCAGCTATTAAAACGTGTCACACAAATTGAAGAAAATGGGCAAATTCGTCCAATCACCGATCAAGATAAAGAAACTATCCTTGCAACTAATAAGAGTCTTGCTAAACAAGCGCTTCGTGTATTAATGATGGCTTATAAATACACAGAATCTGTGCCAACTTTAGAATCAAATATTGTTGAGTCAGAGCTAGTTTTCTCAGGTCTTGTTGGGATGATTGACCCAGAACGTCCAGAAGCAGCTCAAGCCGTTAAGGTTGCAAAAGAGGCAGGCATTCGACCAATCATGATTACTGGTGACCACCAAGATACTGCTGAGGCAATTGCTAAGCGACTTGGCATCATTGATGAAAATGATCATGAAGATCACGTTTTCACTGGTGCGGAACTTAATGAGATTTCTGATGAAGAGTTCCAAAAAATCTTCAAACAATACTCAGTTTATGCGCGTGTTTCACCTGAGCATAAAGTACGTATCGTTAAAGCTTGGCAAAATGAAGGTAAAGTTGTTGCCATGACAGGTGATGGGGTAAATGATGCACCGTCACTTAAAACAGCTGATATCGGAATTGGTATGGGAATCACTGGTACAGAGGTTTCTAAAGGAGCTTCTGACATGGTCCTTGCTGATGACAACTTTGCAACAATCATTGTTGCCGTTGAAGAAGGCCGCAAGGTATTTTCAAATATTCAAAAAACAATTCAGTACCTACTCTCAGCAAATATGGCAGAAGTATTTACTATCTTCTTAGCAACATTATTTGGTTGGGATGTCTTACAACCTGTTCATTTACTTTGGATCAACTTGGTAACTGATACACTTCCAGCTATTGCTTTAGGTGTAGAGCCAGCTGAACCAGGAGTGATGAAGCATAAACCTCGTGGTCGTAAATCAAGTTTCTTCGACGGTGGTGTTAAAGAAGCCATTCTTTATCAAGGAGCTTTCCAAACAATGCTTGTTTTAGGCGTCTATGCATTTGCATTATTCTTCCCAGAACATGCTACTTATAAAGAAGTTCATGCTGATGCCTTAACGATGGCATATGTGACACTTGGTTTGATCCAATTGGTTCATGCTTACAATGTTAAGTCTGTTTACCAATCAATGTTTAAGGTTGGTCTTTTCAGAAATAAATTATTCAACTATTCAATCCCAGTAGCTTTCATCATGCTTATGGTGACGGTTGTTGTACCTGGATTTAATCAATTCTTCCATGTATCACACTTAAGTGCAACACAATGGTTAGTTGTAGTCATTGGTTCATTACTGATGGTTGTTCTGGTTGAGATTGTTAAAGCTATCCAACGTGCTATGGGTCTCGATGAAAAAGCAATTTAACTAATAAAAAGACAGATTCGATGGAATCTGTTTTTTTCCTACCATTTGTCAAGCCTACCAAGGCTTTAAGGTGAAAATATTTTGAGGACAGTAGTTCAATGTAGCTTATTGTCCTCTCTTTCTGTGGTAAGCATGAAAAAAGTGTACGCCAAAGAAACACCTTATCTAGCCTTTTTAAAAATAAGGTGTTAGAATAATATGGCATAAAAGCTTTAATGATTTTGGATTGAAGTATAATCGTAAAGTTTGTTGTGCGTTATAAGGTAATACATTGTCCGAATAAGACGATGTATAGAGGCAATCGTATGTGGCTTAGTTGAAGCTAGTTGCGATTGTCTTTTTCGTTTCTCATAAAAGTCTGCGATATGACAAGGATTAGTGTGACTAGCTGAAGCGATGTTGTGAATACACTTGAAGAGAATCTTTCTGGCATAAGGATTGCCACGTTTGGTGATATATTCCTTGGCAAGAAAGTTCCCAGATTCATAGTGTCTGAGGTCAATTCCGATAAAGGCATTGATTTGGTTGGCAGACTGAAACCGGCGAATATCTCCCAATTCACCAATGATAGAAGTCGCTGTTGTTTCTGCAATACCAGGGGTAGACAGTAAGATGTCATATTCAGGCAAAGGCTGAGCTAGGACTACCATATTGTCTAAAACCACTTGTCTATGTTCAGATAGTCGAAGCAATTCTTGGGCATAGTAAGGAACCTCTTCAAGCATTGTAGAGTTTTTCTTAACTGCACAGTAGGATTGTTTAGCGAGTTCTATCAATTTATCAGCCAGATACTCGACACGCTTCTCAGAGATACGTTTGTATGTTGACTTTCGGATGACATTTGACAACTCAACGCTCTTTAGTTCTAGCACCATTTCTTTACAAGGAAAAGCTATCACTAAGTTCCAGTATTGTTCACCCGTTGGGGTAGACAAGAGGCTTTCCAACTCTGGGAAAGTGACTTGCAAGACTTTGTGCAGACGGTTCTTAGTTCGAACGATATCCTCGGTTAAATTTTGGTAGAATCGGCTTAGATCACGTAACTCTTGATAGACTTCTTTCTGCCTATACGTCGGTCTGCGATTCAGCACAAACTGAGACTGAGCTAATTTTTCAGCGTCAATTTTGCCTGTTTTACGGACACGTAAGCTGTCTAGTTGCTTTTTAGCTTCTAGAGGATTTAACCGTGTATAAGCGTAGCCATTGTCCTCAAGAAAGGCTTGAAGGCGACGAGAATAGACTCCTGTTGCTTCGAAGACAATCTCAGGCTGATGAACAGTTTTTAAGTCATCGGATAAACGAGCGAAGCCCACCGTATCGTTAGGCATGGTGTGGCCATGAACCTTCTTACCATTGAGCCAAATGGTCACTTCTGAACTTGCTTTACTCACATCAATTCCAAACACGACTCGCATGATATTACCTCTTTGTCTTGAATGATTCCTAGTTTTAGTGATTTCATTTTCAATACACGACGTCTAGCGCCTAAAGAGAGTACGACTTAACAAGACACCTCTACTTTATCACAAAGAAAAAGTAGTAAGTACTCTCTCCCGTCGGAGATTTCCTCACCACTAATCTTAGTATGTTTTAATCTATTCTTTTAAATTTATATTTTGGGATGAAAAAACTGATAATGACTAGAAGAATCATGAAGCTTGTCAAAATCTGATTAGAAATGAGATGATTGTTAAACCCATTGATTAGGATGATAGCTAAAAAGCAAACTAATTTATAGTATGTAGATACTAAATTAGTAACTAATCGTAATTTATCACCATCAGAGACTATTAATTGGGGGCGGTTATAAAATGGAAAAGAGATTATCGAATAATCTGAAACTACTATTTGGGGATAATCAAAAAAATTATAGGAAATGATTGAACCGTCTGTCACTTCTAGTGAGACTTCCTTTTCATTTGCTAAATCAGCGACATATGCTTTATTTAAGCGGATTGTAATTGGTCCACTTGAGTACTTTCCTGTTTGTCTTTTGATTGTGATGGTCAATTTACATTACCCTTTCTGTCTTTTCACCTTAATTATACTGATTTTGAACACTTTTGCAATACACTACCGTTCTTGATATGGTAAACTAGACAATAGAATAAATAATAGGAGTCCTTATGACAGTCATTTTTGCCCATAGAGGAAGTAAGTCTAATAGACCAGAAAATACACTCATTTCTTTTAAAGAAGCGTTGAGAGTTGGGGCTGATGGTATTGAGCTGGACGTCCACAGAAGTAATGATAATCACTTAGTTGTTATTCATGATGAAACAGTTGATCGGACCACAAATGGCATTGGATTAGTCCGCGATTTAACATTAAAACAATTAAAAGAACTTGATGCAGGCTCATGGTTTGCACCTGAATACTTTAGAGAGAAAATTTCGACTTTAGAAGAAGTTTTGGATTTCTTAGTCGATGAGGGGTTTCGCGGTACCTTAAATATCGAAATTAAAACGGATAAATACCATTATCCAGGAATTGAGCATGATTTTGCCCGACTGCTGCAGTCTCAAAAATGGCCCTTTGACTATCTTTATTGCAGTTTTAATTTTAAGAGTCTTAAATTAATGTCTGAGTTGGATCCAGATGTTGAATTAGCCTTTTTAATGAAGAAAAATCCATTTCATATTTGGTTGGGCAAAAAAACACCATTTGTTGCTGCCATTCATCCTAATAAAGTATGGTTTTTAAATGATTTAACAGGCGTTAATCATTTTTCGAAAGCAATTAGACCGTGGACCTTAAATAAAGAAAGTCAAATCAACTTGGCGTTTAAGTATCACCTGGCTGGTTTTATGACAGATTACCCAGAATTAGCAGTAAAACTCAAGCAGTTATGGCAAGAAAAAAATCAATAGATCAGTCCTATTGATTTTTGATTGTCAGTTTAACTTGAGGCATTAAGTAGCTGAAGACAATTAGTAGGAGTGATAAGATACTTAAATAATAGAGTACAGGTGAGTCATAAGACAAGCACAGATGACTAATCACCACTGTCAAAATACCTGACCAAAAGAGGAGTAAAGGTAATGGATTATCACTAATAACAATGTGATCAGAATCTGTGATAAGTATTTTCTTTTGCAAGCTAGATTTTACTTTAAGTTCTTGCTTACCCTCAAAGTGACACGTCATTTCTTGACTGTTTTTAAGTTTAGCAGTATAAAGATTTCCAATATAAACTGTAATTGTAGTTCCAATTTTGAAAAATGTTGTTTGTCTTTTAATATTCATTCTATTTTTTATCCTCTAACTCAATAATTGTCATTGCTAAACGGAACTCCTCTGCTAATTTTTGCCTACGGAACTCCTCAAATTCAGCTGATTCTCTAATCGCAGAGTAGCGTTTAGAAAGTTTCCAATAGTCTGTAGGCATCAAATCGGGATGAGCTATTAAAAAAGCGTTGTTTAACTGCCATTCTTTTTGATAGCCGAGCGGACGAGAGTGATAGGTCACATCATCAATTTTATGTGGCGAAATTCTGTGGTGATTGTGACCAAAATAGACCATTTTGACATGGTGCTTTTTGAAAATGTTATGAAATTTTTGACTCCCTAAGAATGCATTAAAGGGTCTAAATTTAGGATGTTGGAGAATAAAGTCGCTGTGAGGAACAAAGTGCATGCTGATAATAACTTGTCCTGGTAGTGAACTAAGTACCCCTTCTAGCTTTCGACAGATTATCTGGGTCAATTCAATGTCAGAATAGGGCCTTTTTAGACGCCGATCAAACCAAAACTGATTTTTAAAAGCTAGATTTTCAGCAGATGATTTGTCAGGAAAAAAGGAATAGTCATACCAGCCGTGAAAAGCCAGCAAGGTTTCCTGTGAGCTTAAGGGAATCACTTGAAAATCAAGTGCCTCAATTCTTTTTTCATCAAGATCTAAAAGGTCATGATTCCCTAGGTTGTGACTAGTTTTTATTGATGGATTAATTTGTTTTAAAAATGGGCGACTTTTTCGGTCGTAATGATTGGATATATCACCTGCAATATGGAGAAAATCAATCTTATTTTCTAATAAGACGTGATTTAAACAATCGATATCAGCTTGACTAAACTGATTGAGGTCGATATGCAAGTCACTCATGATAGCTAGTTTTTTCATGCTTTTATTCTATCAAAAAATATAGAAGAATGCTATTTATGGTAAAATGGATAAAAGGAGAATGCCATGGTCAAAGCAATTATTTTTGATATGGATGGTGTCTTATTTGATACAGAGCCATTTTATCTTAACAGAAGACAACAATTTTTTGATGAACACGCAATTTCTATCAACCATTTGTCAGCTAGTGATTTTATTGGTGGGAATTTGCAACACATTTGGAAAGATTTATTGAGCAAGCACTATCAATCAGAACAAGCGAAGGCAGTTAGCGATGCGTATGATGCTTATAAAAAAAGGCATTTGGTACCTTATTGTGATCTTTTATTTCCAAATGTCAAACAGACATTGGCAAAATTGAAAGAAGACGCTATTAGCCTTGTCCTTGCCTCAAACTCAAGTAGAACAGATATTGAGCAAGCTTTGGAATCTTGTCATTTGAAGGAGTATTTCACTTTTGTTTTATGTGCTGAAGATGTTAGCCATCCAAAACCAGCACCTGACATTTATCTTAAAGCGAAGCAATTGTTGGAACTTGAAAAACAGGATATATGGGTAATTGAAGATAGTCAAAAGGGAATTTTAGCAGCAAAAAATGCAGGGTATAAGGTCTTTGCCATTAAGGATACGAGGTACGGTATTGATCAAAGTCAAGCAGATCAGCTGATTGATGCTGTTGAACAAATCATAGATTATTTAATATAGAATGCTCCCATAAGGGAGTGTTTTTTGTAAGCCTTTGCAGTTTTTGGTTGGCAAATTTTTTGAGAAGTTTTACAATGAGTTAGAAGACTTTTTTATTTTTTGAGCTAGTTGCTCTTTCATGGAAAGGAATCAATCATACTAATGTCTAACTATTATCAATTGTTGAAAGAAAAGTTTCCAAGTAAATCATCATTGGTTACTGAAATGATAAATCTTGAAGCGATTTGTCATCTCCCTAAAGGGACAGAACATTTTTTAAGTGATTTGCACGGTGAATATGAAGCGTTTGATTACCTGTTAAGAAATGGCTCGGGCTCCATCAAGAAAAAAGTTGCGGAATGTTTCCCTGATAAATCAGCTGAGGAAATTGATTACTTATGCCAGTATATTTATTATCCTAAAGCTAAAATTGAAGTGAGACAAGAAGAGTTAACATCTCAACAACTGATAGAGGAACTTAGTCAATTCTTACCTGATTTGTTGCAATTGGTAAAGTATATTGGGGGGAAATACACGCGGTCAAAGGTTCGTAAAATGATGGCTAGAGATTACGCCTATATTATGGAAGAACTTTTAATGGTTGAGCAACTAGATGTTAATAAACGGTCATATTATGATTCCATTATTGCTAAAGTCATTGAATTAGGACAGCTTGATGATTTATTTATTGCTTTTGCGACCTTGCTACAAGAGCTATCTATAGATCATTTGCATGTGGTTGGTGATATTTATGATAGAGGGAAATACCCAGATCTAATTATTGATCGCCTTCAAAAATTTAGTAAAATTGATATTCAATGGGGCAATCATGATATTACATGGATTGGAGCTGTTTCTGGTTCAACCATTTGTATGATTAATGTGATTCGGATTGCAGCTAGATATAATAGTATTGGTTTAATTGAGGATCGGTATGGTATCAATTTACGCCGTTTAATTGATTATGCCCAAAAACACTTTGACGTCGAAGAGGTTTTTAATCCAATTTTAGACGGTGATGATATTTCTGAGACAGACAAAACGATTTTGAATAAATTGCAACAAGCAACTGCCTTCTTGCAGTTTAAGTTAGAACATCAATTGATTAGCAGAAGACCTGAATTTGGCATGGAAGCTTCTAACTTATTTTCCAAAATAGATAAAGAAGCCAAAACAATTAGCATAAAAGGTAAAAACTATCCCTTACAATCTTTTCCTTATGAGATGATTAATTGGGAAAATCCACAAGAATTGACAGCCGAAGAAAAGCATATTCTATCAGGATTAATGCACCGTTTTCAGAATTCTGCTCGCTTAACACAACACATTGATTTTTTAATGGAAAATGGGTCCATTTATAAAATAACAAACAATCACTTGCTTTTCCATGGTGGTATGCCAATGCATTCAAATGGTGATTTCAAGTCCATGCATTTTGGAAATGTTGCTTATGCTGGTAAAGACTTAATGGACTTTTTTCAAGAGCAAGTTATCAAATCCTATAAGAATAAAGATAAGCAGGAAGATTTTGAAACGGATTTATTTTGGTACCTCTGGTGTGGGGAAGTGTCCTCTCTCTTTGGAAAGGATCGCATGACAACCTTTGAACGCTATTATATTGCAGATAAAGAAACGCATATAGAAATAAAGAATGCCTATTATCAGCTGCGTGAAAGAGAAGATATTTGCTTGCGCCTCTTAAATGAATTTGGTTTAGATGGGTCAGCTCATATTGTTAACGGTCATACACCGGTGAAAGAAAAAGTTGGTGAGTTACCCATCAAAGCTAATGGTCGCCTAATCATTATTGATGGTGGGCTTGCTAAAGGGTATCAAAAGAAAACAGGTATTGCTGGGTATACCCTAATTTCAAATAGTTATGGCCTAGAATTAGTAGCGCACAAACCATTTTCATCAGTCGCAGATGTTTTAGAGGGCGAATGCGATATTATTTTTATCAAACGCTTAGTTGAAGAAGTATCGCAACGGACACTAGTAAAAGAAACTGATAATGGAAAGTCTCTTTTAAAGGAAATTGCAGCTTTGGATTATTTATACCACCATTTTGACTTATATTAATAATTGTGGAGGACTTGGGGCGTGACCAGTTCTCCATTTTTTGCTGTTATAACTTTTTAATAAATGACACAATTCGTAATGACTTAGTCTTGAACTCTTTATATATTTCGATTATGATAGTAATATGGAAATAAAGGTGGCAATTCAACAATTAGCTCAAGAAATTGGGATTTCAAAGATAGGTTTTACAAGTGCAGATGATTTTTCTTATTTGGAGAAATCGCTGCGCTTAAGTGTTGAAGAAGGGAGAAATTCTGGTTTTGAACACAAAAATATAGAGGAAAGAATCCGTCCAAAATTAGCTCTGGAATCTGCAAAAACGATTATTTCCATAGCTGTTGCCTATCCCCACAAATTGCCAATAGCGCCGCAGAAAACAGAATATAAAAGGGGCAAAATTACGCCTAATTCTTGGGGCTTAGATTACCATCATGTTCTTGCTGACAAGTTAGAAAAATTAGCGCGTGGAATTGAAACCATGACAGAGAACTTTGAATACAAAGGCATGGTCGATACCGGGGCACTTGTTGATACAGCAGTAGCAAAAAGAGCGGGAATCGGTTTTATTGGTAAAAATGGCTTAGTCATTTCAAAAGAGTTTGGCTCCTATATGTATTTAGGGGAATTGATTACTAATTTAGAGATAGAGCCTGATCAAGAGGTTGATTATGGGTGTGGAGACTGCACAAGATGTTTGGATGCTTGTCCGACATCCTGTTTAATTGGTGATGGGACCATGGATGCTAAACGGTGTTTGTCATTTCAAACTCAAGATAAAGGCATGATGGATTTGGAATTCCGTAAAAAGATAAAAACCGTTATTTATGGCTGTGATATTTGTCAGATTTCTTGTCCTTATAATAAGGGGATTTCTAATCCTCTGGCAAGTGAGATTGACCCTGATTTAGCGCAGCCAGAATTGATCCCATTCTTAGAGTTGTCAAACAAGGGTTTCAAAGAAAAATTCGGTCATATCGCCGCCTCTTGGCGTGGAAAAAATATCCTTCAGCGTAATGCCATTATTGCACTTGCCAATGGACATGACCGCACAGCAATTGTTAAGCTAATGGAAATCATTGATAAAAATAACAATCCTATCCACACAGCAACAGCTATTTGGGCATTAGGTGAGATTGTCAAAGTGCCTGATCAAGGAATGATTGACTTTTTGCAGGAAATCACGATTACAGATGAAAGTATTCAAAAAGAATTTGATTTGGTTCGCGCAAAATGGCAATTCTAGTGGCAGTGTGTTAAAATAGGGAAGATAAAAAAGTAAAAAAGATAAGAAGGTAATGATATGGAAGTGGCAGAAATACGCCAAAAAATAGTAGAAAATAAAGAGAAGTTGACTAGCTTCAGGAGGTCTCTTTGACTTAGATCGTTTGGAGGAAGACATTGCGCTCTTAGAAAACCAAATGACAGAACCTGACTTTTGGAACGATAATATCTTGGCTCAAAAGACCTCTCAGGAATTAAATGAGTTAAAGGTTAAGTTTAATACGTATCATGATATGCAGAACTTGTCAGAAGAAACTGAACTGTATTTAGAAATGTTGGATGAAGATGATTCTGTACAAGAGGAATTAGAAGCTAGTTTAGAAAAATTAGATCAGATTTTGTCAAGTTACGAAATGACCTTGCTTTTGTCAGAACCTTATGATCATAATAATGCTATTCTTGAAATCCATCCTGGATCGGGTGGAACAGAAGCGCAAGACTGGGCAGACATGCTCTTTAGAATGTATACCCGTTTTGGTAATGCCAAAGGCTTTAAAGTTGAGACCTTGGATTATCAGGCTGGAGATGAAGCAGGTATTAAATCGGTTACTCTCTCATTTGAAGGACCAAATGCCTATGGTTTCTTAAAGTCAGAAATGGGTGTTCATCGTTTAGTACGTATTTCACCTTTTGATTCAGCAAAGAGACGCCATACGTCATTTACTTCTGTTGAAGTGATGCCAGAGTTAGATGATACTATTGAAGTTGATATCCGAGATGATGATATTAAAATGGATACCTTCCGTTCAGGTGGAGCTGGTGGACAAAATGTCAATAAAGTCTCTACAGGGGTTCGCTTAACCCACATTCCAACGGGGATTGTTGTGGCATCAACAGTTGATCGTACACAGTATGGGAATAGAGACCGAGCAATGAAGATGTTGCAAGCTAAACTTTACCAATTAGAGCAAGAGAAGAAGGCTGAAGAGGTCAATGCTTTAAAGGGTGACAAAAAGGAAATAACCTGGGGAAGTCAAATTCGCTCTTATGTCTTCACCCCTTATACCATGGTAAAAGATCACCGAACAAACTTTGAAGTTGCTCAAGTTGATAAAGTAATGGATGGTGATATTGATGGATTTATTGATGCTTATTTGAAATGGCGTATGAGTGACGACTAATTCATAAGAAAATAGAAAGAAGAAAATAATGGCTTTAATTGAAATGAAGGATGTTTCTAAGAAATACCGCAGATCAACAACAGCCTTGAGAGACATTACAGTTTCTGTAAATCAAGGAGATTTTGTTTATTTGGTTGGCCCTTCTGGTGCAGGTAAATCTAGCTTCATCAAATTGTTATACCGAGAAGAACAGGTAACAAGTGGTTCCATTTATGTTGGGGAATTTGATTTAACCAAATTACGTAAAAAAGATGTTCCTATTTTACGTCGTAATATTGGAGTAGTCTTCCAGGATTATAAACTGTTAGAAAAGAAAACTGTTTTTGAAAACGTTGCTTATGCTATGGAAGTTATTGGAGAAAAGCGTCGTAATATTAAAAGACGCGTTCCGGAGGTTCTTGAATTGGTAGGATTGAAGCATAAGATGCGTTCATTCCCTAATCAATTATCTGGAGGGGAGCAACAACGTGTTGCTATCGCGCGAGCAATTGTGAATAATCCAAAATTATTGATTGCTGATGAACCGACTGGTAACCTTGATCCTGAGATTTCTTGGGAAATTATGCATTTGCTTGAGAGAATTAACCTACAAGGGACAACTGTCTTGATGGCTACTCATAACAGTCACATCGTAAACACGCTTCGTCACCGCGTCATTGCGATTGAAGATGGACGACTTGTTCGTGATGAAGAGGAAGGAGATTACGGATACGATGATTAGATACTTTTTCCGCCATATTTGGGAATCAATAAAAAATCTCAAGCGCAATATTTGGATGACAATGGCAGCCATCAGTTCAGTTGCCATTACACTGACTTTAGTAGGGATTTTTGCAGCCACCTTGCTTAATATTCAACGAGTTGCGTCTGGTGTTCAAAATAATATTCAGATTAATACTTACTTGAATGTTGATTCAACGGATACTGCAAAAGTTGTTCAAACTACTGATGGTAAGCAAATTAAAAATGAAAAATACCATGAAGTTTATGATCAGATTTTAAAAGTTCCTGGTGTTACTAAAATAACTTTTTCAAGTAAAGATGAACAATTGAAGAAATTACAAGATACAATGGGTGATGTTTGGAAATTGTATGATAAGGATAGTAACCCACTTCAAGATATTTACATTGTTGAAACTGAAAAACCATCACAAGTCAAAGCTACTAGTAAAACCATTAAATCAATTAGTGGAGTTGAGTCTGTAGACTACGGTGGTGTTAATTCTGAAAAACTCTTTAAGTTTGGTGAATTCATTAAAACATGGGGCTTAGCTGGGACGCTATTGTTGATTCTCATTGCAATTTTCCTTATTTCAAATACTATTCGTATGACAATTATGAGCCGTCAAAGAGATATTGAAATTATGCGATTAGTAGGAGCAAAAAATTCTTATATTCGTGGACCATTCTTCTTTGAAGGAGCTTGGGTTGGTCTTTTAGGAGCTATTTTACCGGCAGTTATTATTTACTTTTCATATATCTATGTCTATCACAAATTTACTCCTGAGTTGCAGTTAAATAATTTATCAATGTATCCTATTAATTATTACCTTTATATTATAATAGCAGCGCTATTTGTTATTGGGATTATCATTGGTTCACTTGGTTCAGTCTTGTCAATTAGACGCTACCTTAAATTCTAAAAAAACGAGAGTGGAATAAAATCAGTAATGTCGTAGAAATTTGATTTTGTCGTCCCACCTTCGCAAAGTTGAGTAGGGCTGTAACAGTTGATTTTCAACGTATTAAAGTTCACTCAACCACTGCGTTACATTCATAAATCTATATAAAAACTAGAGTCTGAGAACATTTGTCCCAGACTCGTTTTTTTTTATGATAGATATGGATTGAAATTTTTTTCATGCCCAATTGTCGTTGTAGGGCCATGCCCAGGATATACGGTATAATGATTTGGAAGCATATAAAGTTTCTCTTTGATGGATTGTGTTAGTTGTTTGAAATCACCAGTTGGTAAATCAGAGCGACCAATACTCTCACGAAATAGTGCATCACCGGTAATGACAAATTCATCTTCAAAGAAGTTAAATGAGACGCCACCGATAGAATGACCTGGTGTTTCAAGCAACGTAAAGGTGAAATCAGCAATATGATAAGTTTTGTTATTTTCAAAAATGTTTTCAGCAGGTTTTGCAATGACATCTGGAATGTCAGCGTGACGAATTAACCCAGATAAATTGTCTTTAGCTGTAAATAGCCAAGTGGCCTCCTTAGAAGAAACATAGACTGGTGGCCAATCAAACCTTTCTCTAACCAAGTCTAAACTAAAAATATGATCGTAATGAGTATGAGTCAATAATATAGCTGCAATTGGTTTACTAGCTGTTTCGATGGCTTTAATAATTTCTTGACCATTACTCCCTGGATCAATCAGGAGAATGGACTGATCATTTTCAAGAATATAGGTATTTTCACTAGCAATATCATTTAAAATAGTTATAATTTTCATATGTTTAGTGTAACAAATTTTAGGTAAAACTTCTAAGAAAAAATATAACTGATTGAAACAAATACTAGTAGTAGTTAAGTTTAGATAGCGGGTGATCCAGTTGTCAAAAAGAAAAAAGGCTAGATGTCCTTTTCTAAAACACTAATAAAAAATGGTATAATACTAAGTACTATGACTAAAGAAAAAACTCCTAAATATGCTGTCATTGACCTGGAAGCAACAAATGCAGGGGCTACAGCTAAAATTATTCAAGTGGGTATTGTCATTGTTGAAGATGGAAATATCACGGATAGTTATCAAACTGATGTCAATCCTCATGAAAACCTGTCTGAGCATATCAAAGCGTTAACAGGAATTACAGATCAACAATTAGCCAGTGCACCAGAATTTTCACAAGTGGCAAGTACTATCTTTGATTTGATTAAAGAGTGTATTTTTGTTGCTCATAATGTTAAATTCGATGCTAACTTATTAGCAGAAGCTTTATTTTTTGAGGGGTATGAGTTACGAACACCACGTGTTGACACTGTTGAACTAGCTCAGGTTTTCTTTCCTAGCTTAGAAAAATATAATCTTAGTCATTTATCTCAGGAATTACAGCTAGACCTTTCAGACGCCCATACTGCAATTGCGGATGCTATGGCAACGGCCAATTTACTTCTTGTTTTACAAGCTAAAATTAAATCTTTGCCAAGAGAAACTTTGGCTTATATGCTTCGCTATTGTGATAGTTTACTATTTGAATCAGCTTTAGTTATTGAAGAAGGTCTGAGGCAAGCCAAATCTTTTGATTCCGCTACCCATTATCAAGTCAATCAATTAGTGCTAAGAAAAGATGTGAAACAAACTCCAGCTCTCAAATTATCTCAGTCATTTGACATTAATACCGCTTTACTGGGACTGGAAAATAGACCTAAACAAAATCAATTCGTACATCTTGTTGAGCAAGCATTTCATCATCCTGAAGCAAGCTTTATCCAAGCACAAGCAGGTATAGGAAAAACCTATGGCTATTTATTGCCTTTACTAGCTAGAGCAAATGGTAATCAGGTCTTAGTGAGTGTTCCAACTAAGATTTTGCAAGATCAAATGGTCGCTAAAGAGTTGCAATCCTTAGTTGACCAGTATCATCTAAAGGCACACAGTTTAAAAGGTCCAGGAAATTATATTAAGTTGGATGCCTTTCAAGCTAGTTTAGAAGATATCCATGATAATCGCTTAATTAACCGTTATAAAATGCAATTGCTTGTTTGGCTTTTGGAAACCCAAACAGGTGATCTTGATGAAATTAAACAGAAACAACGGTTTGCTGCTTATTTTGATCACATTAAACATGACGGCAATGTGAACAAGTCATCTGATTTTTATGACCACGATTTTTGGCAAAGAAGTTATGAAAAAGGAAAACAAGCCGACTTGCTGATTACAAATCATGCCTATTTTTTGCACCGTGTTGAAGATGATAAAAGCTTTGCAAAAGGTAAGATATTGGTTTTTGATGAAGCACAAGGATTGACCTTGCAATTAGATCAGTTGTCGCGAAAACAAGTTAATGTAAGTCAACTGCTCCAAGAAATAATGGGGAAGCTTAGTTTAACTGAATCGTTACTAAAAAAAAGGTTATATGAAAGTTTAACATTTGAACTATCCCAGTTGGCTAATCAGTTTTACCAGTCTCAAAAAAATGAAGTGTCAGTGGATGTTGTCACAGTTTTAAAGACCTTAGTGACAGAAATCGACGATATTGAGTTAAGTGACTTAAAGGAAATGTTTCGTTATGAAGACAGTGATTTTTGGCTATCAACGGAAAAAAATCAAGAGAAGCGTGAAACCTATCTTAATGCGACAACGAGACAATTTGTTAACTTTAGAGACTTTTTACCAGAAACAGCTAAAATTTACTTTATTTCGGCAACTTTACAAATTAGCCCCCAAGTTTCCTTGGCTGATCTTTTGGGGTATGATCATTTTTCTTATGACGTCATTGCTAAGGAAAAATCGCAAAGCCAATTAGTTTTAATCGATCAGGATATGCCAATTTTGGATGTCCTATCGGACCAAGAGTATTGTCAAGAGATTGCTAAACGCATCTACCACTTAAAGTCTTTAAATTATCCCATTTTGGTCCTCTTTAATTCACGACACCATCTATTAATGGTTTCGGAACTTTTGGATCAATGGCAAGTCACACATTTATGTCAGGAAAAAAATGGTACAGCCTATAATATCAAGAAACGGTTTGATAGAGGAGAGCAATCAATCTTATTAGGTATGGGAGCCTTTTGGGAAGGTGTTGACTTTATTCATGCAGATCGAATGATTGAAGTGATTACACGACTACCATTTGATAATCCCAAAGATCCATTTGTGAAAAAAATGAGCCATCATATTTCTTCAAGAGGGAAACAAGCCTTCACTGACTATTTTCTTCCGATGACAATCCTTAAACTTAAACAAGCTATTGGACGAACAATGAGACGAGATAATCAAAAGTCCTGTGTGCTTATATTAGATAAACGGATAATGGTTAAATCCTATGGTCCAGAAGTCTTTGCGGGACTGGACCAAGAATTTGTGGTCACACATGAAAAATTTGAAAACTGCTTAGGTGAAATGGCTCATTTTCTGATATAATAGAAAAGATCACATGTTATTTTTTGAAAAATAAATGGTGTCCTTTCAATTTGACTAAAGAGAGTTAAGTGACGATTGCCCCTTGATTTTGAAATCATACCATGTGAAAAAGGAGAAACTATGACAAAGTTATCTAATCGTGTATTAGGCATGGAAGAAAGTGTAACTCTAGCAGCAGGTACACGTGCAAAAGAATTAGCATCTCAAGGGAAAGACATCCTCAGTTTAACACTTGGAGAACCTGATTTTATCACACCAAAGAATATCCAAGAAAAAGCAATTCAATCCATTGAAAATGGGAAAGCTAGCTTCTATACAGCGGCTGGTGGTATGCCTGAATTAAAAGCTGCTATTGCAAGCTATATGCAAGAATTTTATGGTTATACGGTGACTTCTAATAATATTGTAGCTGGGACGGGTGCCAAATTTATCCTTTATGCTTTTTTTATGGCAGTTTTAAATCCTGGTGATGAAGTGATCATTCCAACACCATACTGGGTTTCATATGCGGATCAAATCAAAATGGCAGATGGTAAGCCCGTTTTTGTTGAAGGTTTGGAATCAAATGATTTCAAAGTAACGGTTGATCAGTTAGAAGCAGTTAAAACTGAAAAAACGAAAGTGTTACTGATTAATTCTCCTTCAAATCCAACGGGGATGATTTATGGTAAGGAAGAGTTAGAAGCATTAGGCAATTGGGCTGTTTCAAATGATATTCTCATTTTAGCTGATGATATCTATAGTCGCTTAGTTTACAATGGTAATCACTTTACCGCTATGTCATGCTTATCAGAAGAGATTCGTCGTCAAACCATTACGATTAATGGTGTAGCTAAAACTTATTCAATGACGGGTTGGAGAGTTGGCTTTGCTGTAGGAAATCACGACATCATTGCGGCAATGGATAAAATTCTTGGTCAAACAACCTCAAATCTAACGACAGCATCACAGTATGCAGCTATTGAAGCCTTCACAGGTGACCAATCTGCTGTTGAAGAAATGAGACAAGCTTTTGAAGAACGCTTAAATATTATTTATCCATTACTATCTGAGATTCCTGGTTTTAAGGTACTTAAACCACAAGGGGCTTTCTATTTATTCCCAAATGTTAAAGAAGCAATGGCAATGACCGGTTATACTGATGTCACAGAGTTTACTAATGCTATTTTAGAAGATACAGGACTTGCTTTAGTGACAGGAGCTGGCTTTGGCGCACCTTATAATATTCGACTAAGCTACGCTACAGATTTAGATACTTTAAAAGATGCCGTTAATAGACTACAGGTATTTATGTCTATGCACAGCATTTCTTAAAATGATAAAAAAATATGAAAAGAAAAGAGAATTTATGACTAAAAAACTTATTTCAATAATTGATGTTAAAAAATATGTCGGTGAAGAGATTACAATTGGTGCTTGGGTTGCTAATAAATCTGGTAAAGGTAAATTAGCTTTTCTTCAACTACGTGACGGAACTGCCTTTTTCCAGGCTGTTGCTTTTAAACCAAACTTTATTGAAAAATTTGGTGAGGAAAAAGGAGCTGCTAAATTTGATACTGTAAAACGTCTAAGTCAAGAAACTTCTGTTTATGTGACTGGTATTGTTAAAGCAGATGAGCGCTCAAAATTTGGCTATGAGTTGGATGTGACAGATTTAGAAGTTATCGGTGAATCTGTTGATTATCCAATTACACCAAAGGAACACGGAACAGATTTCTTAATGGACCATCGTCACCTTTGGTTGCGTTCTCGTAAACAGATGGCAGTGATGCAAGTTCGTAATGCAATTATTTATACAACATACGAATTCTTCGATCAAAATGGCTTTATCAAGTTTGATAGCCCAATTCTATCTGGTAGTGCGGCTGAAGATTCGACAGAATTGTTTGAAACAGATTATTTTGGAACACCAGCTTATTTAAGCCAGTCTGGTCAATTATATTTGGAAGCAGGAGCTATGGCTCTTGGTCGTGTGTTTGACTTTGGTCCAGTTTTCCGTGCTGAAAAATCTAAAACACGTCGCCATTTAACTGAGTTTTGGATGATGGATGCAGAGTATTCATTCTTGAATCATGATGAATCGCTTGACTTACAAGAGGCTTATGTTAAAGCTTTGATTCAGGGTGTTCTTGACCGTGCACCTCAAGCATTGGAAATTTTAGAACGCGATACTGAAGCACTGAAACGTTATATTGCAGAGCCATTCAAACGTGTTGCCTACGATGATGCAATTAGTCTTCTTCAAGAACATGAAGCTGATGAAGATACAGATTATGAGCACTTAGAACACGGCGATGATTTCGGTTCACCACATGAAACTTGGATTTCAAATTATTTTGGTGTGCCAATCTTTGTTGTTAATTATCCAGCAAGCTTTAAAGCCTTCTATATGAAACCAGTTCCTGGTAATCCTGAACGTGTACTATGTGCGGACCTTTTGGCACCAGAAGGTTATGGCGAAATCATTGGCGGTTCTATGCGTGAAGATGATTATGATGCACTTGTTGCAAAAATGGAAGCTTTGGAAATGGATAGATCAGAGTATGAATTCTACCTTGACTTGCGTAAATACGGATCAGTACCACATGGTGGTTTTGGTATTGGTATTGAACGTATGGTAACTTTCGTTGCTGGTACAAAACATATCCGTGAAGCCATTCCATTTCCACGTATGTTACACCGTATTAAACCATAATTACAATAGCTGATTTTTCAGCTATTTTTTGTTATAGGAAAATATGGAAATACTGACAAATGAAAGTGGCATTCTAGAAAATTTAGATGGATAATGGCTATCCAATCAATTAATTACAGGATTTTATCTTATAATATTTATTAACCTTTTTTTAAGAAATAGAATCTACCTTTTTTAAGGTTATTGTTTTCACAATAGCAATGCAATGCTTAACTAAACAATTAGTTACATTTACATTAATCAGATTAGTCTGAAAGAAGAAGTCTTAACTGAGAAATAGGGTATGAGTAAAATATGCAATAAATGGGCAGGATTATTTTATTTCAGAAGTTATTTTCCTTACTGAACTTTGACTATTAATAATAAGAAATTATCACAATTGACCACTCTTATCTGACGCGTTCATCCTTTATTAGTCATGATAATTTTGCTGACTATAGTTTGTCTTACATAAATGGACTGATTGATAATACTCAATTGAAAAATGAAAGCATTCACGAAATGGTAAATGATGTTTCAAAAAATGAAAAATATGCTTTACTTAATGTTCAAGAAGGACTAGATAGTAAAATGACATTTGATCAAAGGTCAGCTGATCAGGTTGCCCATTTTGGTGGAGCATGGACTTTTATTATTTTGTTTATGACATTTATGGCAATTGGATGCTTTTTAATGACATTCACCCATTCGGATTGGCTTTTGACCGTTATCCATTTGTCTTCTTGAATTAACGATTGCCGTAATTCAAGCGCCATTAATTATGATGAGCCCAAACAGTGGCTTCAGAATATGATTGTTTGCAAGCCCGAAATGACTATTTAGTTAATAAAAAATCAGAAGAAGGTGTGCATTTACTTCATTCAAAAATTGATTACTTAGTTTTACAGCATCAATCTGATGTAATGAAGATTCAACGTTTACAAACTAAGGTTTTAGTGTCTATTACAAAGCAGTTAGATCGAATTGATAAGAGGAATAGCTATGATAATTTCGAAGAATAAAAAACATTAAACCAGTAATATTCTAAACTTTTCTGGTTTTTTATTATTGGGGTACGAATGCCTTAATAATAAGTGACATGGTTAAAAAGAAATTATAGTCACTATTATTCGGATAATCAGGTAAGGGGTAAGGCTAAGATTAATAGAATTCGTTCGGCTTTAAAGTGTTATATGATATAATATGGAGAGTAACTATGGGAAGAGAAAGGATTTAGGGAAATGTTAGATAAGAAAATTGAACTAGTTATTGTTTCAGGGATGAGTGGAGCAGGTAAGACTGTTGCGATTCAATCTTTTGAAGATTTAGGATACTTTACTATTGACAATATGCCACCAACTCTTGTACCTAAGTTTTTGGAAATTATTGAACAAACAAATGAAAATAAGCGTGTTGCCTTAGTGGTTGATATGCGTAGTAGACTTTTCTTTAATGAAATAAATATGATTTTAGATACGATTGAAACCAATCCTAATCTAAATTTTCGACTATTATTTTTAGATGCTACAGATACAGAATTGGTTTCTAGATATAAAGAAACAAGACGTAGCCATCCACTAGCACCAACAGGACGCGTATTAGATGGGATAAAACTTGAGCGTGAATTATTAGCTCCACTGAAAAGTCTTAGTCAAAATGTTGTTGATACTAGTGATTTGACACCTAGACAATTGCGTCAGACAATATCTGAACAATTTTCGGATGAATCTAATCAAGTGTCATTTCGTGTTGAAGTGATGAGCTTTGGTTTTAAATACGGGGTTCCTTTAGACGCGGATTTGATTTTTGATGTTCGTTTTCTCCCAAATCCTTATTATCTACCTGAATTACGCGAAAAAACAGGTTTGGATGAAGAAGTTTATAACTATGTGATGCAACATCCGGAATCTGAAGATTTTTATAATCATTTAACAGCTTTACTTTTGCCTATCTTACCTGGCTATAAAAAAGAAGGTAAATCGGTTTTAACAATTGCAATTGGCTGTACAGGTGGGCAGCATCGAAGTGTTGCATTTGCACATCGCTTAGCTCAAAGTATTGCAGAAAAGTGGCCAGTCAATGAAAGTCATAGAGATAGAAATAAACGTAAGGAAACTGTAAATAGATCATGAGAAAACCCAAAATAACAGTCATTGGTGGTGGAACTGGGATACCTGTCATATTAAACAGCTTAAGGACAGAAGATGTTGATATTACTGCAGTTGTAACGGCTGCAGATGATGGCGGTTCTTCAGGTGAAATTCGAAATGCAATGCAGCAAACACCACCTGGTGATTTGAGAAACGTGTTAGTCGCCATGAGTGATATGCCACGATTTTATGAGAACGTATTTCAATATCGATTTAATGAAAATGATGGCGCCTTAGCTGGTCATCCGCTTGGCAACCTTATTATTGCAGGGATTTCGGAGATGCAAGGCTCTACCTATAATGCTATTCAACTGCTTTCTAAATTTTTTCACATTACAGGAAAAATTTATCCATCAAGTGAGCATGCACTAACCCTTCATGCGGTTTTTAAGGATGGGCATGAAGTCATTGGGGAAAGTTCGATTTCAGATTACCAGGGTATGATTGATTATGTTTATGTCACAAATACTTATAATGATAATGAACCTCAGGCGAGCAGAAAAGTTGTTGATGAAATCATGACTAGTGACATGATTGTTCTTGGGCCAGGCTCACTTTTCACCTCGATCTTGCCAAACTTAGTTATTCCAGAAATCAACTCAGCCTTAAAGCGAACCAAAGCAGAAGTTGTTTATATTTGTAATATTATGACGCAACATGGAGAAACGGAACATTTTTCTGACTCGGATCATATTTCTGTTTTGAATCGTCATTTGGGACAAGATTTGATTGATACTGTACTTGTCAACATTGAAAAAGTACCTCAAGACTATATGGATAAAAATAAATTTGATGAGTACCTTGTACAAGTAGAGCATGATTTTGCAGGATTGACAAATGAAGCAAAGAAAATTATTTCTTCAAACTTCCTTCGTTTAGAGAATGGCGGTGCTTTCCATGATGGTCGCTTAGTTGTTGAAGAAATTATGAACTTGGTAAGGAATAGGTGCCTATGAGTTTTACTACCAAAGTGAAAGAAGAATTAATTCAATTATCTGAGTCAGATAAAATTGAACTGTCAGCCATCATAAAATTATCAGGAAGCTTGACTTTGGCTAATCAAGGCTTACACCTTTCAATAACGACTGAAAATGCAAGAATTGCTCGATATATCTATTCATTATTGGAAAAAAGTTATGGCATTTTACCAGAAATTCGATACCATCAAAAAACTAATCTCAAAAAGAATCGCGTTTACACCGTATTTTTAGATCAAGCTGTTGAGAAAATTTTAGCAGATTTAAAATTAGCAGATTCATTTTTTGGTCTTGAAACAGGCATTGAAAAAGAGACGATGACAGATGATAATTTGGGCAGGTCTTATTTAAAAGGTGCTTTTTTAGGTTCTGGTACAGTTCGAGACCCTGAATCAGGAAAGTATCAGTTGGAAATCTACTCAGTCTATTTAGACCATGCCCAAGATTTAGCACAATTAATGCAAAAGTTTATGCTAGATGCTAAAACAATTGAACGAAAAAGCGGTGCAGTAACTTACCTTCAAAAAGCAGAAGACATCATGGATTTCTTAATTATTATTGGTGCCATGGTCTGTAAAGAAGAATTTGAATCAGTCAAACTAGTTAGAGAAACTCGTAATGATATTAATCGAGCTAATAATGCTGAAACAGCAAATATCGCAAAGACAATTACTGCAAGTATGAAAACGATTAACAATATTATCAAAATTATGGATACCGATGGTTTGGAATCTTTGCCGATAGAATTGCAGCAAATTGCTTTAATTCGGATAAATCATCCAGATTATTCGATCCAGCAAATTGCAGATAATCTTGACTTTCCATTGTCAAAAAGTGGTGTGAATCATCGCTTACGAAAAATCAATAAGATTGCAGACGATATTTAAAAGGGTGCTGTATCAACTTTGACGTAAGAAGTTACCTAATTTAGAAAAGAAAAGGAGAAATAATATGGGTTGTACTACAATTTTAGTTGGAAAAAAAGTGTCTTACGATGGCTCAACCTTGGTTGCAAGAACTGAGGATTCACAAAATGGTGATTTTACTCCTAAAAAAATGACTTTTGTAAGAAGACAGGATCAACCAAAACACTATAAGTCAGTCTTATCAAGTTTTGAAATTGATTTACCTGAAACCCCAATGGCATATAGTTCAGTGCCAGATGCATTAGGTAAAGATGGTATCTGGGGTGAAGCAGGTGTTAATGAAGAAAATGTCGGTATGAGTGCTACTGAAACGATTACGACTAATGCGCGTGTTTTAGGGGCAGATCCTCTTGTTACATCTGGAATTGGGGAAGAGGACATGTTAACGCTAGTGCTTCCTTATATTCATTCTGCTAAAGAAGGGGTATTACGACTTGGTCAGATTCTTAGCCAATACGGAACTTACGAATCAAATGGCGTTGCATTTTCAGATGCTAATGAAATTTGGTGGTTGGAGACAATTGGTGGACACCACTGGATTGCTCGTCGTGTACCAGATGATGCTTATGTAACAAACCCAAATCAATTAGGTATTGATCATTTTGAATTTAATAATCCTGATGAATACTTGTGTTCGGATGATTTAAGTGAATTCATAAATAAGCATTGCTTGGATTTAACTTATTCAAATGAGCATTTTAACCCTCGTTATGCTTTTGGTAGCCACAGTGACAAAGATCGTCATTATAATACACCACGTGCATGGGTAATGCAAAAGTTTTTGAATCCAGAAATTGAACAGGACCCTCGTAGCTTTGCTATTCCTTGGTGCCAAAAACCCTATCGTAAAGTGACAATTGAAGATATCAAGTATGTTTTAAGTAGTCATTATCAAGATACTATTTTTGACCCTTATGGTCCCGAAGGTGACAAAGTCAGTCAAAAATCATTCCGTCCAATAGGAATTAATCGAACAAGTCAGACATCTATTTTACAAATTAGATCTGATAGACCAAAAGAAATTGCAGCTATTCAATGGATAGCCTATGGTGCCATGCCTTTTAATACAATAGTGCCTTTCTTTACACAAGTCACAGACTTTCCTGAATATTTTACTAATACTAACCAAGATGTTAATACAAATAATTTTTATTGGATGAATCGCTTAATTGCAGCTATTGCAGATAGCCATTATTTACATCATAATGCACGCATTGAAGACTATCAAGAAAAAACGATGGGACAAGGTCATTACATGCTTCACCAAGTTGAGGATGCTTACGCCAATGGTCAGAAACTTAATTTAACCGAACAAAATCAAGTGATGAGTGACTACATTCAAGTTGAAACACAAGCATTATTAAATACTATTTTATTTGATGCCAGTAATCTGATGACTAATCGTTTTAGTCAAAGTGATTAAATATAAAATAAAAGTTCAGTGGGAGGTTTTTCCAGTGGACTTTTACTTTTGAGATAATGACATAAAAGACTTGCAAAAAAAATTCAGTATGGTATTATGTTAACTGGTAAACATTTAACCAGTAAATTACTTGTAAAGTAATTTGTATAGGAAAGAGGAGTCAACGTGAAAAAGAAAGTTCTTTTAATGATGAGTTTTGTCGGTTTAACATCTGCTTGGCAATTAAGTCAAGCTCAGCATGTTGCTGCAGATGATAACAAGGTAAAAGTTGTAACAACATTTTACCCAGTCTACGAATTCACAAAAGGTGTAGTTGGAAATGAAGGTGATGTTTCCATCCTAATGAAAGCTGGAACAGAACCTCATGATTTTGAACCATCTACAAAAGATATCAAGAAAATTCAAGATTCAGATGCCGTTGTTTACATGGATGACAATATGGAGACATGGATTCCAAAAGTAAAAAAATCTATTAAGTCTAAGGATGTTGACTATATCGAAGGAACTGGCAATATGATTTTGGCAGCTGGTTCTGAAAGTGAACATGAACATGACGGTGAAGATAAGGAACATAAACACGATAAACATGGTGAAGAAGGCCATAGTCATGCTTTTGATCCACACGTTTGGTTATCGCCTTATCGTAGTATAACAGTAGTTGAAAATATTCGTGACTCCTTATCAAAAAAATATCCTAAAAAAGCAAATAGCTTTAAGAAAAATGCAGATACCTATATCGCAAAATTAAAGCAGCTTGATGCAGACTATGCTAAAACGTTAGGGCAAGCTAAGCAAAAGAGTTTTGTTACACAACATGCTGCCTTTGGCTACTTAGCCCTTGATTACGGATTGAATCAAGTAGCGATCAATGGTGTCTCAGCTGAAAATGAACCATCAGCAAAACGTATTGGAGAGCTCTCTAAATATGTTAAAAAGTATGATATCAAGTATATTTATTTTGAAGAAAATGCCTCAAATAAGGTAGCTAAAACATTAGCTAATGAAGCCGGAGTTAAGGCTGTTGTGCTTAGTCCACTTGAAAGCTTAACACAAAAAGAAATTAAAAATGGTGAAGACTACTTTACCGTTATGCGTGACAATCTAAAAGCATTGCAGTTGACCACAACACGAGAAGGTAAGGAAATTAAACCTGAGGAAGATACTAGCAAATCTGTTTACAATGGTTACTTTAAAACAAAGGATGTCAAAGATCGTAAGCTTACAGATTATGCAGGAAGTTGGCAATCAGTTTATCCTTACCTTAAAGATGGAACTTTAGATCCAGTAATGGAATACAAGGCTAAAAAATCAAAAGGTCAAATGTCAGCCAAAGAGTATAAGGAGTATTATACAACTGGTTATAAGACAGATGTAACTAAAATTGATATTGATGGGAAGAAAAATGTGATTACCTTTGAAAGAAATGGTCAAAAGAAAGCATTTACCTATAAATATGCAGGTAAAGAAATCTTAACTTATCCAAAGGGAAATCGTGGTGTTCGATTCATGTTTGAAGCAAAAGAAAAAGATGCTGGTGAGTTCAAATATATTCAATTCAGCGATCACGGCATTGCACCTGGAAAAGCTAATCATTTCCATCTTTACTGGGGTGGGGAAAGCCAAGAAAAATTACATAAAGAGTTAGAACACTGGCCAACTTATTACCCAGCCGACTTATCAGGTCGTGAAATTGCTCAAGAAATTAATGCTCATTAAAATAAATTAGTGATGAATAATAAAAAAACAAATCATAACGGTTGTGATTTGTTTTTTATTATGGCTTTCTTGTTTTTCTCTACGAGAAAAACAAGAAAGCCACCAGCTTAGCTGGTGGCTAAAAAGGCTTGTAGCTTCCATTTATTTTTCCTAGTATAATCTAATTGTTCAGGTTAGACAAAGGAGGAAAAATAAATGGCTAAAACCAGTTACAGTTTATCACACACAAAGTGGCTGTGTTCTATCACATTGTGTTCCCCCCTAAGTATAGACGAAAAGTAATCTATAATCAATATCGAGGCAGTTTGGGAGAAATTTTTCAAAGATTATGTAGCTATAAAGGTGTAGAAATAATGGAAGGACATCTGATGCCATACACGTACACATGTTAGTAAGCATTCCACCCAGAATAAGTGTTTCAAGTTTTATGGGCTATTTAAGAGGTAAGAGTGCACTTATGATGTTCGACAAACACGCCAATCTGAAATACAAATTTGGTAATCGACATTTTGGGGAAGAAGGCTATTATGTTAGTAGGGTTGGATTAAATGAAGCTACAATAAAAAAATATATTCAAGAACAAAAAAACACGATATAGCCTTAGATAAATTGAGTGTCAAAGAATATGAGAATCCCTTTAGGGGATGATAGTAAGTAATACAAATGCCTCTTTGAGAGGCCGGTGACGAGTCAAAAGCAATGAGGCTTGAACAAAGTGAAAGCCAGCGTCTTTAGGCGCTGGCTAGTTATTTGGGCTTATAGCCCTGGACTAAACCACCCGTTTTCGGGTGGTTATGATTGTCTTAACAAAAAGACCTTAGCTGATTTTGCTAAAGTCTTTGGTGGTTGTGTGCTTAGTTCGTTTTCTTTTCTGATGCTTGAGTTTGTTTTACTTTCCCACTAATGGTATACAGTTCTTCTTTTTTTGTTTCTTTTGTCATGATATGACCTCCCTCTTTAGAGAAATAATAGCATGATTTCATTTTTTGGACAAGTATTTTTACATAAAATTAGAAATCTTTTGGAGTTGCAAAGACAATATTGCGTAAATTGATTAATACATTTCTATGATGGTCTTCAGTGATTAATTCAATAGCAGTAGGATCAAACTCCATTTCATTAGCTACTTTAATGGCAACCATTTTTTCACCTGTTACAAAGGTAATTTCAAGGGGTTCATTTTCTTTTAAGATACTAATAATAAATGCTTTCATCTGAATTTCCTCCTTATAGCTATTTTACCAGATTTATAAAACGCTTACAATGATTTGTTTTGATTCTTTAACTTAATTGATAGAAATGGTAGTTCATGTCAAAGAGATGAAAAAAACATTCCCATAAAACTGGGAATGTTTAGTAAAAGCGTAAGTCTTATTTTGCTGCGTTCGCATCTTTGAGACCGTATTTTTTGTTGAAACGGTCCACGCGTCCGTCTGCTTGCGTGAATTTTTGACGTCCAGTATAGAATGGATGTGAATCTGAAGAAATTTCTACACGGATAAGTGGGTAAGTTTCCCCTTCGAACTCAACAGTTTCATTACTATTTTTAGTAGAACCGCTAAGGAATTGGTAACCTGTAGTTGTATCAAGGAATACAACTGGACGATAATCTGGATGAATGTCTTTTCTCATCTTAAAAATATTTCCTTTCTGCCATGGCACTTGTGCCCCATAGTTATTAACTCAACTAGTGTAACAAAAATAGATCTGTTTGACAAGCTTTTTAGACGAATAAATTTAATCTGCTAGTAAGTCTTTAATCTCTTTGTAAATTTCTTCGTTCTCTTCAAGACTATAGGAGTTAGCTCCACTAGCTAATGGATGTCCTCCTCCATGGTGTCTTTTAGCAATCTCATTGATAACTTTAGTTTTGCTACGCATTCTGACACGGTAGTGCCCGTCAGCTTGCTCAACAAAGATTGCCCAAGCCTGAACGAGGTCTATCTTTCCAGGCGTTGAGACAATAGCAGAGCTTTCTGCATCTGTGATATCAAAAGCTTTGAGAATGTCTTGCGTCAGCACAACTCGTGCAGCTCCATTTTCATCCAATTCGAGGTTATCAAATATATAACCTTGCAGCTTAGCAATTTTTAATGAGAAAGAATCCATTTGTCGTCCAATGGCAGAGAAGTCAAAGTCGTATTGGCGTAATTTACTAGCAATTAAGAAAGTTTTGCTACTTGTTGCAGGATAAAGGAAACGGCCAGTATCTCCGACAATTCCAGCATAAAGTAATTTTGCTGCTAAACTGGATAGATTTAAGTTCATTGTGAAAGCGAAGTCGGCGATAATCTCACTGGTACTTGATGCTGAGGTATCAACATGGCAAATATCACCATAACTATCATCATTTGGGTGATGGTCAATTTTGATGGTGGCATTCCCTTGCAAGAAACGATCATCATCAATTCGTGGTTGATTAGCAGTATCTGTAATAATGACTAGTGCATCACGGTAGTCACTGTCTTGGACTTGATCCATCATTGCTATCCAATCTAAGCTTGGTTCATCGTAACCTGTAATGAGCACTTTTTTGTCAGGGAAATTAACTGTTATGATTTCCTTTAATCCAGCCTGACTACCAATAGCATCTGGGTCGGGATTCTTGTGACGGTGAATAATAATCGTTTGATATTTCCTAATTTGCTCTAGGATTTCTTTGTAAATAGTCATTCTTAATCGTTCTCTTTCATCATATCAATATGTGGGATATTGTCCTCTAAATAGACTTCAGAAGTAGCTTTAAAGCCAAACTGGTCATAGAAGTCTTGTAGGTGGGCTTGTGCTTGCGCATAGACTGGTAAGTGTGGGGAATTTTCTTGGCAATAGCTAAGCGCAGTTGCAACCAATTCGTGTCCTAAACCTTTACCTCTGGCAGATTCAGTTGTTAGTACTCGGCCCAGCTTCATCATTTCTTCAGTGGGAATGATGCGGCAGTAGGCTAATAATTGACCTGAACTGTCTTGTTTGAAAACATGGACAGAATGTTGATCAAGATCATCAATTTCGGGATATGCACAGGCTTGTTCCACAACAAAAACGGCAACCCGCTCTTTTAGAATGACAAATAACTCATCTCTAGTAAGTTGGTCAAATGCTTTAATACACCAATTCATAATATCACCTTACCTCTTAAAAAGTCTTTTTAATAGTATACCACAAGTAATGGGAATGCAATATAAAGGTAAATTTTTTACAAAAAAAAGAAGCAGAGGACTTTTGTCTAAGCTTCTTTTCTTTTGTAGACTGCTGTATATGTATGACGCAGTGGTTGAGTGGGCTCTAACACGTTGAAAATCACCTTTTATAACCCTGCTCAACTTTGCGGAGGTGGGACGACAAAACGGTTAGTTAATATCTTTTAGTGAGACTTCCAGAGCGCGTTTAACTGCAGGGCGTTGTGCAATTTTTTCTGCCCATTGATTAAGGTTTTTGTAAGTCTGACCGTCTAAAAACTCAGCTGCATTATCATATAGTTTATCTTGTACTAATTGACCATACCATGACCAAATAGCAATATCTGCGATACTGTAGTCTTGACCAGCAATGTAAGGTCTTTTAGCTAATTCTTGGTCCAATAAATCTAATTGGCGTTTTGTTTCCATGGTATAACGGTCGATAGGGTATTCTAACTTTTCCGGTGCATAATGGAAGAAGTGACCAAACCCACCACCGACGAATGGTGCAGCACCAGTTTGCCAGAAGAGCCAATTTAATTCTTGGGTTCTCGTAGCGTGATTTTTGCTGATAAATGCTCCGTGTTTTTCAGCTAAATAAAGAAGAATATTAGCTGATTCAAAGACATTTAGTTCTTCGGCTTCAGTCAGGTCTAATAAAGCGGGGATTTTTGAATTGGGATTAATCTTAGTAAAGTCACTACCGAATTGTTCTTGATTAGCTAAACTAATTTTGAAAGCATCATAACTGACACCTGATTTACCAATTTCCTTTAGTTCCTCAAACAGGATAATAGGTTTTATGCCATTAGGTGTTCCTAGGGTATATAATTGGTAAGGATTTTCACCTTTTGGTAAAACTTGTTCAAAACGGCTGCCAGCAGTTTCTTGGTTTGACCCTTGGATTTTATATGTATTTGTCCAAACTTTTGGTAATTGATAAGTTGTCATAGGCTTATCCTTTCTGTTATTACTAATTAGGATTATCATAACAAATTATCACGTTAACTACAAAAATTTAGCATCTTTGGGATACAATAGTAGCAATTATTCGTTTTTGTTGGATAAAATTAGGATGGAATTAGCTGTTTTTTATCAAGTTTTGTCCTATTTACTAACGATTTATTTAAAAATTATAAAAAAGTCTTGATTTTACAAAATCATTTGTTATGATATTAAAAAGCTAAAACGGAGTTACATTGCCACTTGGATGGGTCCATTCCGTTTGAAACAATCAAGGTATTAGCTAGGATGGCCAATATCTCTCTTCCCAAAGCTGATGAAGAGCTACGAAAACTTGTTACTGCTCCAAAATCAATAACATCATTGATGGACTATTTAGAAACATTTGATGTTGTTCGACCACTTTTGCAAATTTAGCATTAGCTACCTATGATTTGGCAAAAGCTGCTGCTAACGAAGGTGTTATTTATATGGAAATTCGTTTTGCACCAGAGCTGTCTATGGATGAAGGGTTGACACTTGATCAAATTATGGAAGCTGTGTTAGATGGTGCCCAAAAGCAGAGTCCGATTTTGGCATTTTAGTTAAACTAATCGTTTGTGGGATTCGCCAATCATCTTTGTTACTTTCAAAAACAGTTTTTAATCATGTTATTCGATGGGCTGAAAAAGGGGTGGTGGGATTTGATTTTGCCGGAAACGAGCTTGATTTCCCACCGGAATACTTAGCTGCCATTATTCGTGAAACGACTAAATTAGGCTTACCTTTCACCCTACATGCGGGTGAGTGTGGCTGTGCAAATTATATCGCACAAGCTTTGGAACTTGATGTCAAGCGACTAGGTCATGTAACAGCAGTTACTGATAATCCAGAACTCTTAAAGCAAATGAAAGCAAAAAAGGTCACTGCAGAGCTCTGTTTAACAAGTAACCTTCAAATCAAAGCAGCTAAGACCATCGCAGACTTTCCTTACTTATTAATGGAAGCTACAGGTGTGATGCTAAGTATCAATACAGATAATCGAACGGTTTCTGATACGACGTTAACAAAAGAATATAACCTTTATCATCAGTATTTTGGAACTAGTGTTGCAGATTTTTACCGTCATAATCAAAATGCAATTGAAGCATCCTTTGCTAGTGACCAAGAGAAAAAAGTAGTACTTAAAAAATTAAAAGAATTATATAGTCCATATCTATAATCTACTAGTGATTTTCTCCGCAAAATATGATAAAATTAATGCAGTTTAGTTATTTTTGGAGGAAAATATGGCCATAGTAAAAATCGTTTATGCCAGTATGACGGGAAATACAGAAGAGATTGCCGATATCGTTGCTAATAAGTTAACAGAACTCGGTCATGATGTTGACGTAGACGAATGCACAGCAGTAGATGCTTCAGATTTTGAAGATGCAGAGATTGCGATTGTTGCAACTTATACCTATGGTGATGGTGATTTACCTGATGAGATTGTAGATTTTTACGAAGATTTACAAGATCTTGATTTATCAGATCGCATATATGGTGTTGTTGGTTCTGGAGATACATTTTATGATTACTTCTGTAAGTCAGTAGATGAATTTGAAGAACAATTTGCCTTAACAGGTGCCATCAAAGGTGCAGCATCAGTCAAAGTTGATTTAGCTGCAGAAGATGAAGATATTGCTAATTTAGAAGCTTTTGCTGAGGAGATCTCCAATGCGGCAGAAAATTTATTGGCTTAATGAATTAAAGGTTAGATGTCTGATTGCTTTAGAGACGAGTTGTGTTTTTAAGTTTTCAACGTCAACCTTTTTTTCGTTGCTACTATTTAGAGTTATAAAATAAGGGTTAAGATGGAATTAGAGTTAATTAGAAAAGAAATTGATCAAATAGATAGTGATTTGGTGCAACTAATTGAAAAAAGAGTAAGCTTGGTTGATCATGTTATGGCTTATAAGCGTCAGCATCAGATTCCAGTTTTAGACGAAGAGCGTCAGCAATTCATACTGGAAGATATTAGAAAACAGGTTTCTAATCTTGCTTATGTTGATGCTGTCCTAGAAAGTTTTGAGGGAATTATGGCAGCCTCTAGACATTATCAAACGCAATATTTAACAGGTGATTTCAATGATTAAAACCATCAATCAGCATCAAAACAAATCGATTCAGACAATTCTTATCTTATCAGTCCTTGCCCTAATCATTGGTTTGCTAGTTGGGCTATTGGATTTTGTTTTTGGATCAGTTTTATTACAGATTTCGGAGTTTCGTAGCCGTCATCTCATACTGCTTTTACCATTTTTAGCTCTTGCAGGATTAGTGATGACTACTCTTTACCAAAAATTTAGTGGCAGAGCTAGTAAAGGAATGGGACTGGTCTTTCACGTTGGTCAAGGAAAAGAAAAGGACTTGCCACTTGTTTTAGTACCATTAGTAATCATTTCAACATGGTTGACCCATCTATTTGGAGGAAGTGCTGGTCGTGAAGGAGTAGCTGTTCAAATAGGTGCCACAGTTTCCCATTATTGCCATTCATGGGTGAAGGTTGAGAATAGCTCGCGCATTTTTCTTGTCTTGGGGATGGCATCAGGGTTTGCTGGACTCTTTCAAACACCAATTGCAGCTGTCTTTTTTGCTTTAGAAGTTTTAGTGTTGAATAATTTAAGTTATCTGGCCCTATTTCCTGCCCTGATTGCGGCTTTTACTGCTTCAGGAACCTCTCATGTCTTAGGTCTGGAAAAATTCACTGCCCCAATTGGAGTAGTGCAAAGCATTTCTCCAATCATTTTTCTAAAATTAATCATTTTAGGTACTGTTTTTGGACTAGTGGGAAATAGCTTTGCTATTTTACTATCTCGTTTGAAAGCTTACTTGGTAACAAAAATACCAAATCCTTATGTCAGAATTGCAAGTATCGGCTTATGTTTAACCCTGTTGTTACTTATCTTACACTTAGGGCGCTACACCGGTTTAGGAACAAACTTAATTGCCAATGCTTTTTCTGGACAGGCTATTTATACTTATGACTGGTTGTTAAAGTTGTTATTAACAGTTTTAACGATTTCTGCTGGCTTCCAAGGTGGAGAGGTTACGCCATTATTTGCTATTGGTGCCTCACTAGGTTTCGTCCTTGCTCCCTTGTTTGGCTTACCAGTTGCTTTAGTTGCCGCGCTAGGTTATATAGCTGTTTTTGCAAGTGCTACCAATACCATGTTGGCACCTATCTTCATTGGTTTAGAGGTTTTTGGCGGCGGTAATTTTTTAGCTTACTTTTTAGTAGTAGCGACAGCTTATATTCTTAATAGAAAAAATAGCATCTATGGCGGTCAGGAACTGATGGAATGGTAAGGAGAAAAACTAGAGTTAATCTTATCATAAATTAACTTTACAGTAGTTGTGAAATATGGTAGAATGAATTTTGTGTGTAATGGACACACGTAAATAAGCTAATCCGCTGAGACAAGTACTTATGATTGGTAAGATAGGAGAATATAAAATGAATCCATTAATCCAAAGTTTGACTGAAGGTCAACTTCGTACTGACATCCCTGCATTCCGCGCTGGTGACACTGTTCGCGTTCACGCGAAAGTTGTCGAAGGAACTCGCGAACGTATCCAGATCTTTGAAGGTGTAGTTATTGCACGTAAAGGTCAAGGGATCTCAGAAATGTACACAGTTCGTAAAATCTCAGGCGGTATCGGTGTAGAACGTACTTTCCCAATCCACACACCACGTGTTGATAAAATTGAAGTTGTTCGTTACGGTAAAGTCCGTCGTGCTAAACTTTACTACTTACGTGCATTACAAGGTAAAGCAGCACGTATCAAAGAAATCCGTCGTTAATCTAAGATACCTAGGGCGTCTAGAAATCGACAGAAAAATAGGAAACTGCCAAAGTGACCAAGTCATACGGCAGTTTTTCTTTTTTCCTAGATTTCAGCCCGAGTTCAATTCAGGATACAGAGCCCGTCTAAAATTTTCGAAAAAAATGCAAATAATGCTGAAGAAGTCGGTAGACTTCAAAGACATTGCGAGATTTTTGAGGAAATTTAGGGCGAGTTCAACTAAACCTCACTTGATTACAGGTGAGGTTTTTCTTTTTTGCCAAGACGGTTGTTGCCCGAATCTAAAAATAAAAAATGGTGGGCTAGATATGTAACTTTTTTTGACCAAGATTATAGTCCTCAACTAACTTAAAAGATAGCGTTAAATCACTACCAATTAAGTTGTGATAATGAAAAATTGTCATCTATTAAACTTTTTGTAGATTAGTTAGTTACAACCTATGATAAAATGAATGAACAACTCTAATTATTTGAGGAAGAATATGAAAATTTCAAAAGAAAATGCTCCTATCGTCATGTCTGATTTAAGACAAGAAATTATCAGAATGCCAGATGTTATCAATCAGTGCTCAGGTATCTATATTTATGGGCGGCGTATCAGGTCTGTATTATTTAGTACAGATGTGTCAATCATTGCTAATCACAATGCAGATGCTATTTTAGCTGTCTATCCATTTACCCCTAATCCAGCAATTCTAAAAAGTATTATGTTAGTTTCCTCAGTTCCAGTATTGGCTGGTGTTGGCGGTGGCCTCACAACGGGATATCGTTCAGCAAATATGAGTTTATTTTCAGAATCGGAAGGAGCCTATGCGGTCGTTGTTAATGCCCCTACAAAAGTTGATACGATTAACACGATTGAACAAATTATTGATATACCAATTATTTATACAGTCGTTTCTGAATGCACAGATATCAAAAGTCGTATTGAAGCTGGTGTTGATATCTTAAATATAAGTGGAGGGATTGACACTCCAAATATTGTTCGCAAAATAAGAAAAGAGTTTCCGGATTTTCCTATTATGGCAACAGGTGGTCCAACCGAAGAGTCCATTCTTGAGGTTATTGAAGCAGGAGCAAATGCTGTGACAATCACACCGCCAACTAATGGACAACTCTTTCGAAAGAAGATGGAAAACTATCGTCAAAGTCAAAAAGAGTAACTGCTAGCTCTTGCAATTCAAGAATTTCTAAGCTAAAATAGATAAGGTACTTATACCTTACGGCTCCTTAGTTCAATGGATATAACAACTCCCTCCTAAGGAGTAGTTGCTGGTTCGATTCCAGCAGGGGCCATTAGAAGAGACCATTTTTTGGTCTTTTTCATTTAGTTAAAGAGAAAGCATGATGAGAAAGTGGGTGTGTGATGTTTAAAAGACAAACTAGATTAGACAGTAAGATTGATTATGGCATTGTTTGGCCAGTATTTTGTCTGATTGTTATAGGTCTTTTCTCAGTATATGTTGCTACGTTTAATGATTACCCACAGAATGTGTCAAAAGTCATGATGCAACAAGCACTATGGGTTGGATTTGGGGCCATATTTGCATTCATTCTGATGTTTTTTAGCAGAAGCTTATTATGGAAATTAACCCCCTTCTTATATATCTTAGGTATAGGACTGATGATTCTACCCTTGATTTTTTATAGCCCTCAGCTAGTCGCGGCAACAGGTGCTAAGAACTGGGTAACTATTGGTTCCGTGACCTTGTTCCAGCCCTCAGAATTTATGAAAATTTCCTTTATTTTAGCTTTGGCGAGGTTAACAGTTTGGTTTAAAGGGAAAAAAGAAAGCCATCAACTTTCAGACGATTGGAAATTAATATTAGCTTACATCTTACTTTCAATTCCAGTATTAATGTTATTAGCCTTGCAAAAAGATTTTGGAACAGCTTTGGTATTCATTGCAATTTTAGCAGGTGTTATATTAGTATCAGGAATTAGTTGGTGGTTCATCCTACCTCTAATTGCCTTCTTTTTAATTGCTGCATTAGCATTTTTTATCATTTTTTTCTTGCCGCAAGGCAAAGAATTTTTATTTAAGTTGGGGATGGATACCTACCAAATTAATCGGATTTCAGCTTGGTTAACCCCTTTTGATTTTTCTGAAACAATCGCATATCAACAAACACAAAGCATGGTTTCCATAGGTAGTGGTGGATTTTTTGGGAAAGGATTTAATCGTGTTGATTTACCAGTTCCAGTAAGAGAAAGTGACATGATTTTTACGGTTATTGCTGAGAATTTTGGTTTTATTGGGGCGGCCCTATTGCTAGTATTGTATTTATTATTAATTTATAGAATGTTGCGATTAACACTGGCTTCGAATAATCTATTCTATACTTATATCTCAACAGGTTTTATTATGATGATCTTATTCCATATTTTTGAAAATATTGGGGCAGCCATAGGTATTTTACCCTTGACAGGGATTCCGTTACCTTTTATATCCCAAGGGGGATCATCGTTGATATCTAATTTAATTGGAGTCGGTTTGATTTTATCGATGAATTTTCAATATGAACTAGATCGAGAAAAGCAGAGTCAAGCAGAGCTTCGTCGTTCATATAAATATGATTAATAAAGATGGTTTGTTGTAGTGACAGACCATCTTTATTTTTGCGTTATATACTATAAAAATACAGTAAAATATGTTACAATAAAGGGTATGAATTATAAGGATTATATTTGGGACTTAGGTGGAACTCTCCTTGATAATTATGAGACTTCGACTCTTGCATTCCTTAAGACTTTAGAGGAGTTTAATCTTTCCGCCAGTCATGATGCTGTTTTTTCAAAACTTAAAGAATCTACAGCGATAGCCATTACTACATTTGCTCCCTATGAACCACATTTTCTGCATTTTTATAAATTAAATGAAGCGCAGGCTTTGGCTAATCCAATTTGGAAAAGCGGTGCAAAGGAAATATTAAGGAAGATTGTAGCTGATGGGGGCCGGAATTTTTTAGTTTCACATCGTGATAGACAAGTTATTTATCTGCTATCACATGCTAATCTATTAGAGTATTTTACTGAGGTCGTCACTTCAGAAGAAGGGTTTAAGAGAAAGCCAGATCCAGAGAGTATCCTTTATTTAATTAACAAGTATGATATTACAAACGCCTTAGTTATCGGTGACAGGGAAATCGATAAACAGGCAGGACAAGGAGCAGGCCTTGAAAGCTTATTAGTCCAAGAAAATCAGTCCCTTTTGGAGATAGTAAATTAAATGGTTGAAGAAATAAAACAGTCAAACGGAAATGCTCAAGAATATGATGCCAGTCAAATTCAGGTTTTAGAAGGTCTCGAAGCCGTTCGTATGCGCCCAGGTATGTATATTGGATCGACTTCTAAAGAAGGACTCCATCATTTGGTGTGGGAAATTGTTGATAATTCTATAGATGAAGCATTGGCTGGTTTTGCGAGTCATATTGAAGTGTTTATTGAAGAAGACGATTCTATCACTGTCGTTGATGATGGGCGTGGAATTCCCGTCGATATTCAAGCTAAAACAGGTCGCCCTGCAGTTGAAACAGTCTTTACAGTTCTCCATGCTGGAGGTAAGTTTGGCGGTGGCGGCTATAAAGTTTCAGGTGGACTACATGGCGTAGGTTCATCTGTTGTTAATGCCTTGTCAACGCAATTAGATGTTCGCGTCTATAAAAATGGAAGTATTCATTATCAAGAGTTTAAACGTGGAGTCGTTTATGATGACTTGAAAATTATTGGTGAAACTGATTTAACAGGGACAACTGTGCATTTTACGCCAGATCCTGAAATCTTTACGGAAACAACTGAATTTGACTTTGACAAGTTAGCTAAACGTATTCAAGAGTTAGCATTTTTAAATCGAGGATTACGCATCTCTATTTCAGATAAACGTTCTGGAATAGAGCAAAAGAAAGATTATCTTTATGAAGGTGGTATTTCAAGTTATGTTGAATTCTTGAATGAGAAAAAAGATGTTATTATTGACCATCCTATTTTTACTGATGGTGAGATGGATGGCATTGCTGTTGAAGTCGCAATGCAGTACACAACAGGCTACCATGAAAACGTGATGAGTTTTGCTAATAATATTCATACTCACGAAGGTGGTACACATGAGCAAGGTTTCAGAACGGCTTTAACACGTGTTATTAATGATTATGCTAAGAAGAATAAAATCCTTAAAGAAAATGAGGATAATTTAACTGGTGAAGATGTTCGTGAAGGTTTAACGGCTGTTATCTCTGTAAAACACCCGAATCCTCAGTTTGAAGGTCAAACAAAAACAAAATTAGGTAATTCGGAAGTTGTCAAAATCACCAACCGTTTATTTAGTGATGCTTTTCAACGTTTTCTCCTTGAAAATCCTCAGGTTGCTCGTAAAATTGTAGAAAAAGGAATCTTGGCTTCAAAAGCTAGAATTGCTGCAAAACGTGCACGTGAAGTAACCCGTAAGAAGTCTGGTCTTGAAATTTCTAATTTACCTGGTAAACTAGCGGATTGTTCATCAAATAATGCCAGTCAAAATGAACTCTTTATCGTCGAAGGAGACTCTGCTGGTGGATCAGCTAAATCAGGCCGTGATCGTGAATTCCAGGCAATCTTACCGATTCGTGGTAAAATTTTGAATGTTGAAAAAGCAACTATGGATAAAATCCTTGCCAATGAGGAAATAAGAAGTTTGTTTACGGCAATGGGAACTGGTTTTGGTGCCGATTTTGACGTTTCAAAAGCTAGATACCATAAGTTAGTTATTATGACGGATGCTGATGTTGATGGTGCCCACATTCGTACATTATTATTAACATTAATTTATCGCTTTATGAGACCTGTTTTAGAGGCTGGATTTGTTTACATTGCGCAACCGCCGATTTATGGTGTTAAAGTTGGGAGTGAAATAAAAGAGTACATTCAACCAGGTGCTAATCAAGAAGAATTGCTAAAAGTAGCGCTTGATAAATATAGCGTTGGTCGTTCAAAACCTTCTGTTCAACGTTATAAAGGCCTTGGTGAAATGGATGACCATCAGTTATGGGAGACAACAATGGACCCAGAACGTCGTTTGATGGCACGTGTTACAGTTGATGATGCAGCAGAGGCCGATAAAGTATTTGATATGCTGATGGGTGATCGAGTTGAACCAAGACGTGAGTTTATTGAGGAAAATGCCGTCTATAGTACGCTTGATATTTAAGCAAATTTCCTTTGAAAAGCGTTTTAAAGTATGTTATAATCGTAACGTTATAATGTATTTTAATATAAAATTTAATAAATGGCGTTTGAAGATAGTTAAATAAGTTATGTTCAATCGCAAAACATAATAAGGAGAAAAGGATGTCGAGCGGAATTATCTTGCTGATTGTAGCAATCGTCTTATTGGTGATTATTGCTTATCTTATCGGCGTAATTATTCGTAAAAGAAATGATTCGTTAATCAAAAATCTAGAAGAAAGAAAATTAAAACTTTTTGGTTTACCTGTTAACGATGAAGTTGAGGAGGTTAAATCACTCCATTTAATTGGACAAAGTCAAACATCTTTTAGAGAATGGAATCAAAAATGGGTTGATTTAACGATGAACTCATTTGCTGATATTGAAAATCATCTTTTTGAAGCAGAAAAATTGAATGATACCTTTAATTTTATTCGTGCTAAACATGAAATTACAAATGTTGACAGTCAATTAGATTTAGTTGAAGAAGATATTACATCAATTCGTGAAGCACTTGGAATTTTAAAAGAACAAGAAGAGAAAAATAGCGCACGTGTTACTCATGCCCTTGACTTATATGAGCAATTACAAGCATCTATTGCAAATAACGAAGGCAAGTATGGTAGTACAGAATCTGAAATTGATAAACAAATGAAGAATATTGAAACTGAATTTTCTCAATTTGTTACACTCAATTCATCAGGTGACCCGGTGGAAGCCTCTGAAGTTTTAGACAAAGCCGAAGAGCACACTATTGCATTAGGTCAAATTACTGAGCAAATTCCTGAAATTGTTGGAAAACTTGAAGAAGATTTCCCTGAGCAAATGGATGACTTAGAATCTGGTTACCGTCGCTTGTTGGAAGAAAATTATCATTTTCCAGAATCTAATATTGAAGTTCGTTTTCAAGAAGTTCGTGAAGCAATCCGTAGTAATGCTAGTGAATTAGTAACTTTGGATCTGGATCGTGCTAGAGAAGATAATGAGCACATACAGGAACGTATTGATGTTTTATATCAATTGTTTGAACGTGAAATTGCAGCTCATAAAAATGCCCATAAAGATAGTAAAATCTTACCAAAGTATTTGACACATGTTAAAGAAAATAATGATAAACTGAAAAATGAATTATCACGTCTTTCTTACAAATACATTTTAAATGAGAATCAAGCACTTCCTGTAAAAGGTTTTGATAAGGATATCACTAAGATAGAAGAATCTGTTTTAGAAAATGCCCAATCATTTGGCTCACAAGAAATTCCGTTTTCAGAATTAGAAGTGAGATTTGATAAAGCTCTCAAAACACTTGCAGTTGTTGAGTCTGGTCAAATGGATGTTTTTGAAGAAATTAAGGGAATTGAAAAAACAGAAGAGACTGCGCGTCGTGATATTGATATCTATGTTGCGCAATTGCATATGATTAAACGCTTCATGGAAAAACGTCATTTACCAGGTATTCCACAAGATTATTTGACAGCATTTTTTACAACTAGTACACAACTTGAAGCCTTAATGGATGAGTTAAGTAAAGGTAAGATTAATATTGATGCTGTTGGCCGTCTAAATGACATTGCAAAATCATCAATTGCTAACCTTGAAGAGTATACTTATCAAGTAGTTCAAAATGCGACATTAACAGAGCAACTGTTACAGTATTCAAATCGTTACCGTAGTTTCGAAGCAGGTGTTCAAAATTCTTTTGAAATTGCAATGCACCTTTTTGAAATTGACTATGATTACCAAGGGTCATTTGATGAGATATCATATGCACTAGAAACTGTTGAACCTGGTGTAACAAGTCGCTTTGTCACATCGTATGAGAAAACAAGAGAATATATTCGTTTTTAAAAAACTTGAGTTTGAACTCAAGTTTTTTGCATATTCTTGCAGGACTACTCTATTTCTAGTAGAATATGATAAATGATTAGCACTTAAAGTGGGAAGGTAGAAATCAGAAATGGAAAAAGTTGAAGGCTTATTTGTAATGGATGTTGACTCAACACTTGTCAAAGAAGAAGTGATTGACTTATTGGCTGAAGAAGCAGGATATGGGGAAGAAGTAGCGCAATTAACTGACTTGGCGATGAATGGACAGTTGAATTTTGAAGAAGCACTAAGAAAAAGAGTTTCCTTATTGGAAAATCTTCCTGTGACTATTTTTGACAAGGTATCTAAAAAGATTCATTTTAATAAGGGAGCCAAAGAGCTAATAGATGCGTTACATGCAAGGCATTTTAAGGTTGGCTTGGTTTCAGGAGGATTCCATGAAACAGTTGATATCCTAGCTGAAGAATTAGGAATTGATTATGTGAAGGCAAATCATTTAGGAAAAGAAAATGGGAAATTAACAGGTCTACTCGAAGGTGATATCGTAACAAAAGAGGTCAAGTTACAACAGCTAAGAAAATGGGCTTCTGAAAATAATTTGGAAATAGCACAAACAATTGCGATGGGAGATGGCGCAAATGATATTCCTATGATTGAAGCTGCAGGTATTGGAATTGCATTTTGTGCAAAAGAAATTGTAAAAACTGCTACACCATATCATATTAATAAAGGTGATTTAATGGAAGCCATCACATTTTTAGAGGAAAGAGAGAAATAATGAACCGAATTAATTTAATTTGTTTAGGCGTTCGAGATATGGCAAAAAGCGTTACATTTTACCGTGATGGTCTTGGGTTTGAAACGAAAGAAATAGAAGATAATCCGACTGTGATTTTTTTTAATAACGCTGGTACTAAACTGGAACTTTATCCTATTGACTTGCTATCTGATGATTTCGGTGGTATACTACCAACCTTAGAACCCAATCAATTTAATGGAATGACACTTGCTTACAATACCAAAAGCAAAGAAGAGGTTGCATCAACTATATCTTTGGCACGACAATCGGGTGCTCGAATTCTAAAAGAGCCACAAGATGTTTTCTGGGGAGGTTATCACGCCTATTTTGCCGATCCAGATAATTATGTTTGGGAAGTGTGTTGGAATCCAGAGATGCCTTTTGATGAGAGTGACATGGTGATAGTATAATGGACTATATCTTATTATTAAGAGGTATAAATGTAGGTGGCAACCATTCTGTGAAAATGGCTGAGCTGACAGTGGATTTAACAAATTTAGGACTAGATCAAGTTACAAGCTATATTAATAGTGGTAATCTCTTTTTTACTAGTAAAAAATCTAAAGAAAAGATTCAAGAACTGTTAGAATCCTATTTTTCCCAAAGCTACGCATTTCCCATTCCATTTATCGTGTTACAACACCAATCATATTTAGATGAATTTAGTCACTTGCCAGAGTGGTGGTATCAGGATCACTTCAGGAAAAATGCCTTATTTTTCTTACCAAGTGTAACAGATAATGATATTAAACAGTTTATGGCTGAATTGGATAGGGTGCAGGATGAGTGTATTCATGTGGGCAAGTTTGCAATTTATTGGAGTATTGCAAAAGAAGAGGCTTATTCTCAATCATTTTACCATGCAAAATTTATAAAAACCAAATTGTATAAGCTTGTCAGCATCCGCAATTACAAGACTAGTTACTACTTAGCCTATCAAAAAAAGGCAAAATAAGAGTGGGACAAAAATCAGTAATTTCGTAGAAATTTAATTTTATCGTCCCACCTCCACAAAGTTGAGTAGAGCTGAAACAGTTGATTTTCAACGTATTAGAGCCCACTCAACCACTACGCTACATACATAAATCTTTATAAAAGATAGAGTCTGAGAACATTTGTCCCAGACATTTATTTACCAAAAATAGTGTCCCAAAAGGACGTTTTTTTCTCAGGTATAGTCTTTTTATCCTCTGGAATAGCATCTGAAATTGATGTTTGGTCTAAATTAATAGCATGATCTGTATGGAGAACAAGTGCGAAGGGAGAAGTAGCGCCTGTCTCATCTATGATTGTTGAAGGGATACCCTTTTTGCTTGCTAATTTCATAAAGAACATTTGATATTCTGAATCTAAATCAGCTGAGAGCTTAAGTGATAATGGGGAATAGTCAGCGACATATGAAGGCAAGAGACGTTCAAATTCACTTTTGGCAATTTCTTCTTCAATTCCCACTAATGGAATAGTTAACAAGACACGTTCAGCATAAGTTCCTAAGTAGTATCTTTGTTGATCAGGATCAAGTCTAGTTTCACCCAATGCACCTTTTAATATCTTCTGATCTAATGACTCCATAAAAGCCTCCTTCACTCATTTAAGTTCATTATACTTATTTTCAAAAGAAAAAGCTATTAAAATCCGTATTTTCAGGGCTTTCTTAGGATTTGAAATACTACAATCATTTTTTCATGAAATCGAATTCAAGTTTTCAAAAGTACGCTTTTTAAGTTGATAATAGGCTAAGTTTGTGGTATTATTAACATGTAAAAAATTAAAACTCATAAGGAGAGTATTATAATGTCAATTATTACTGATGTTTACGCTCGCGAAGTCTTAGACTCACGCGGTAACCCAACACTTGAAGTAGAAGTTTATACAGAATCAGGTGCTTTCGGACGTGGTATGGTTCCTTCAGGAGCTTCAACTGGTGAGCATGAAGCAGTTGAACTACGTGATGGCGACAAATCTCGTTATAACGGATTAGGAACTGAAAAAGCAGTTGACAATGTAAACAACATTATCGCTGAAGCAATCATCGGTTTTGATGTACGTGATCAACAAGCTATTGACCGTGCGATGATCGCTCTTGACGGAACTCCTAACAAAGGTAAACTTGGTGCAAACGCAATTCTTGGTGTTTCTATTGCCGTAGCTCGTGCTGCAGCTGACTACCTTGAAGTACCACTTTACAACTATCTTGGCGGATTCAACGCTAAAGTACTTCCAACTCCAATGATGAACATCATCAATGGTGGATCTCACTCAGATGCTCCAATTGCTTTCCAAGAATTCATGATCATGCCTGTAGGTGCTACTACATTTAAAGAAGCTCTACGTTGGGGTGCTGAAGTCTTCCATGCGCTTAAGAAAATTCTTAAAGAACGTGGACTTGTTACAGCTGTTGGTGACGAAGGTGGATTTGCACCTAAATTTGAAGGTACTGAAGATGGTGTAGAAACAATCCTTAAAGCTATCGAAGCTGCTGGATATGAAGCTGGCGAAAATGGAATCATGATTGGTTTTGACTGTGCGTCATCTGAATTCTACGATAAAGAACGTAAAGTATACGACTATTCTAAATTTGAAGGAGAAGGCGGAGCTGTTCGTACTTCTGCAGAACAGGTTGATTACCTTGAAGAACTTGTAAACAAATACCCAATCATCACTATCGAAGATGGTATGGATGAAAACGATTGGGATGGATGGAAAGTTCTTACTGAACGTTTAGGCGGACGTGTTCAATTAGTTGGTGACGACTTCTTCGTTACAAATACTGATTACTTAGCACGTGGTATCAAAGAAGATGCTGCTAACTCAATCCTTATCAAAGTTAACCAAATTGGTACATTAACTGAAACTTTTGAAGCTATTGAAATGGCTAAAGAAGCTGGTTATACTGCAGTTGTATCACACCGTTCAGGTGAAACTGAAGATTCAACAATTGCTGATATCGCAGTTGCAACTAATGCAGGACAAATCAAAACTGGTTCATTGTCACGTACAGACCGTATTGCTAAATATAACCAATTACTTCGTATCGAAGATCAACTTGGTGAAGTTGCTCAATACAAAGGAATCAAATCATTCTACAACTTAAAAAAATAATCTCATTATTTGATTAATGTTTAGAAACATTGATTTTAAAGCATTCTAGGGAGTCATCCTAGGATGCTTTTTTTCTTTATGTGACTTTCAGTCCGTTTCGCTCCGCAGGTGCGAAACAAAAAAACCACCCGCTATGCGGGTGCGCGTCGAAAGTTATACTACCAAAAAACTCCAAACGCGCTACAATATAGGTGTTCAAGCCAATTGTAAAGCGAGAGGAGTAAAAAAATATGGCGCAAAAGGCACATAGTTTGTCACACACAAAGTGGCTGTGTTCTATCACATTGTGTTCACCCCTAAGTATAGACGAAAAATAATCTATAATCAATATAGAGGTAGTTTAGGAGAAATTTTTCAAAGATTATGTCGCTATAAAGGTGTAGAAATAATAGAAGGACATCTGATGCCAGATCATGTACACATGTTAGTAAGCATTCCACCAAGGTTAAGCGTTTCAAGTTTTATGGGATATTTAAAAGGTAAGAGTGCACTTATGATGTTCGACAAGCACTCCAATCTGAAATATTAATTTGGGAATCGACACTTTTGGGCAGAAGGTTATTATGTTAGTAGGTTGGATTAAATGAAGCTACAATAAAAAAAATTATATTCAAGAACAAGAAAAACATGATATAGCACTAGATAAATTGAGTGTGAAAGAATATGAGGATCCCTTTAGGGATAATAGCAAGTAATACAAATGCCTCTTTAAGAGGCTGGTGACGAGTCAAAAGCAATAAGGCTTGAACAAAGTGAAAGCCAGCGTCTTTAGGCGCTGGCTAGTTATTTGGGCTTATAGCCCTAGACCAAACCACCCGTTTGACGGGTGGTTATGATTTTCAACTACCCAGTTGATTGGGAAATAATCACTTGCTATGTTTTGATGTCTTGTTCCATTTTTTTAGGGATATAAGACTACCTACAGTTTAGATTCTTGTGAGACTAGAACTTTTAAATTTGACTCCTTATTGAATGCTTAAGCAATGCTAATAACAAAGCCGTATATTGCTTTTTGAAGGGATTCGGTTGTAATAATGGTGTTTATTGCCGTCTCGTGAAGTGTTCGTTAAAGAAGATAGTAACTAGCATAACTTTTCATTATAGGTAGGATAAGATATTGGAATTTGCATTTTAATGAAAACGGTTTTATGATTAGGTTATCTACTGAAATAGGTAAACCTTGACCAAACATTTCTTGAACGCCTTACACAATTTCTTTTAGCTATTTCAGAATTATTGAAAGGAATCATTTCATGAATAATCAAATAAGAAAAAAATCTTTCATGGATCGGTATATTGACGGCTTCACTAAATGGATGCCGGAATCTTTATTTATTTGCTTCATCTTAACGTTTCTAGTTGTAGCGATGGCTTTGACAATGACAAAATCACCTTTGATCGGTGATGAAAAAATGGGTGGCATCATTTATGGCTGGGTTAACGGATTTTGGGGCTTGCTGTCATTTGCGATGCAAATGACGATTCTTCTTGCGACTGGTAATGCAGTAGCAAGTTCACCACCTGCTCAAATGATATTTAAAGCATTAGCTAAGATTCCTAAAACAAGGGCACAGATTATTATTTTTTCTGTTTTAATTGGATCATTGTTTGGCTTTCTTCATTGGGGGCTTGGAATGATGGTAGCCATTGTTTTTGGTAAAGAGTTATTGGTTCAGGCACGTTTAAAAGGCATTAAAGTGCATACGCCGCTGTTTGTTGCTACCTTATTTTTTACTTTCTTACCTGCGACATCTGGAATGTCTGGTGCAGCTGTGCTCTATGCAGCTACTCCTAATTATTTAAAAAATAGTGTTGCTGAGTCATACAAGGAACTAGTTCCAGTTAATGTGCCATTGACGGACTCAGTCTTAAATTTACCATTTATAAGCTTGTTAGTGATCTGTATGTTGATTCCTATCTGCTTTGCTTTGTATGCCCATCCTAAAGAGAATAACAAAATTGCTGAATTGGATGATGAGATTTTCAATAACAGTTTAAAGAGTGGCGAGCATCTGAATATTGCTAGGAATACCCCTGCTGAAAAGATGAATAGTTCACGACTTGTCATGTATCTGACTGGTGGTACTATTTTCACTTATAGTATCTTCCATTTTTCAAAAGTTGGATTATCAGGATTAGATTTAAATAGTTTTAATTTTCTGTTTCTAGGATTAGGTTTGTTGCTCTGTGGTCAACAAGGCCCAGACTACTATGGCAATTTATTTAAATCGGGTGTCATGTCATCATGGGGCTTGATCCTGCAATTTCCATTTTATGCTGGTATATTTGGCATTATTCAAAATACTGGACTTGGTCTTGAAATTTCACACTTTTTTGTGAGTATCTCTAATGCTACGACTTGGCCAGTTTTTGCCTTCTTATATTCTGCCTTATTAAATGTAGCAGTCCCTTCAGGTGGCTCTAAATTTGTCATTGAGGCACCTTATATCATCCCTGCAACCTTAGAAGTTGGTAATAGTCTTGGAAAGATTTTACAAGCTTATCAGTTAGGTGATGCCACTACAAATTTGATTGTTCCATTCTGGGCTTTATCTTATTTGTCGCACTTTAAATTGAAATTTAATCAAATTGTGGCCTACACACTGCCAAGTGTTTGTCTAGTCTTTCTAGTTGTGATTACCTATCTTTTAGTATTTTAAAGAGAGTGTCTGTCCCACTCTCTTTTTGTGTATTAAAGGCTATTATATTGAATAGTGAGAGAAGTAATCCAAAATAGCATTTTTTATGTATGATTTTAAGTGGCTGGCCTTATTTTTCTTCAGAGATGTTAATACGATTTCCCACTGAGCGTCTTCTTGCAAAGACACTTCCGTTATGCCCTTCATATTTGCAAATTGAGCAATTGGCCTAGGAAGAATGGTTAAGTAGTTAGAATGGCGTGTTGCATTTAAGAGAAAGTCCCATGATGATGAAAAGAATTTAATTTTTGGGGAAACACCAACCTGTTCAAATAAATTTTTTAGTTGATGATGAACCATGAAATTACGATCAAACATCACAAAATTTTCGTTATGCAATTGTCTTAATGAGACAGGCGTCTCATCGCCAAATTTAGTCTTGTAAGTTGAATGACTCATGTAAAGACATAAGCGATCTCTTAAAAGAATTGACATATCTGCAATTGAAGGATCAAGTGCTGTTGGCGTGAGTAAAATGGCAAAATCAACTTCATTTAGAATTAATTTTTTTTGCAATTCGTATGCTCCGGCTTCAATTATGGTAAACTTAATATCGGGGTTATCTTCTATTAATTTGGGAATTAAATCTGAAAAAACTAAGCCGGATATTAATTGAGGAATACCAATGGTGATTTGACCTTTATATTTTTTTGAAGTGGTTCTTAGATCAGCCATTAATTGCTCATGAGATGAAATAACTAACTTAGCATTTTCATAAAAACGTTCTCCAACTGATGTTAATCCAACTAGTCTTCCTTTTTTTCGTTGAAAGAGAGTAATATCTTCCTCAAATTCAATTGTTTTTATATAATTACTAAGTGCAGGTTGTGAGATATGACATCGCATTGCTGCCTTAGTCAAGTTAAAATTGCAATTGACAATTTCAATAAAATAAGACAAATTGGAAATATTCATAAGTGCCTCGTATTCTATAAATTTTTGTGATATCTATTATAACAAAATTATAGTCGAATATTTTAAAAATAATAATATAATAGTTATGTAAGCGTTTTAAGAATAAAAAAGGAGTATATATGTCAAAAGAAGTAGTCGTAGTATCAGCCTATAGAACACCAATCGGAAATTTTGGAGGAGCCTTCAAAACGGTTTCTGCAGTTGATTTAGGGGTAACAGTCGTTAAAAAGATTTTAGATAGCACACACATTTCACCGGAGCTTGTTGAAGAAGTGATATTTGGAAATGTCCTCCATGCCGGACTAGGTCAAAATGTCGCAAGACAGATTGCTCTTCATTCAGGTCTTCCGGTTACAACTCCAGCATTTACATTAGATATGGTTTGCGGTTCGGGTTTAAAATCAGTTGAATTAGGTGCCCTCAAAATTTTATCAGGCGATGCAGATGTTATTTTGGTCGGTGGGACAGAGAATATGAGCCAGGCGCCATATGTTATTCAAAATCAAAGATGGGGTTCACGGATGGGAGAATCCAAAGTTGTGGATACCATGATTTCAGATGGTTTGAGTGATGCCTTTAACAACTACCATATGGGAATTACGGCAGAAAATGTTGCCAAGCAGTATCATTTAAGTAGACAAGAGCAGGATCAGTTTGCTTTTAGTAGTCAGCAGAAAGCAAAAGCGGCTATTGAAGCTGGTCGTTTTGAAGATGAGATTGTACCTGTCATTGTTCCACAACGTCGTGGAGAAGACCTTGTAGTGGATAAAGATGAGTATCCAAAACCAGATACGACTTTAGAAAAATTAGCAAAATTACGACCTGCTTTTCTAAAAGAAGATGGCACAGTTACTGCTGGAAATGCTTCAGGTATTAATGATGGCGCAGCTGCTTTACTTTTAATGAGTCGTGAAAAAGCTGAGCAACTTCAATTACCTATTCTAGCAACAATTGTAAGTACGGCAAGTGCCGGTGTTGAACCAAGTCTAATGGGTTGTGGTCCAATTCCAGCAAGTCGCAAAGCTTTAACAAAAGCTAATTTAGGGATTGATCAGATTGATTTAATCGAAGCTAATGAAGCTTTTGCGTCGCAATCATTGGCTGTCGCAAAAGAGTTGAACTTTGATTCAACTAAAATTAATGTTAATGGCGGAGCAATTGCCCTAGGACATCCGATTGGTGCATCTGGTGCGCGGATTTTAGTCAGCTTAATTTCTGAAATGAATAAACGAGATGCTCAATACGGCTTAGCTACCTTATGTATTGGAGGTGGCCAAGGACAGGCTGTCATTGTAAAAAACACAAAATAGGCTCACCTTTATGTTTCGCTAATTATCGTGGATTTAAAAAAGACTTCTAGATTTGACTTAGAATACAGAGCATTCTTTAGTCCGGCTAGGAGTCTTTTTGTCTATTATATACTAATCTATTTCAACTTTTTTTAAATAGCGGTAGACACTAGGTTCTGATATTTTCAGAATTTCAGCAACCTTGGAAACGGCACCTTTTAGTTGAAATACGCCTTTTTCAGATAATTTAGTAACAATTTCTACCTTGACGTCTTGGCTGAGTTGAATATTTTGATTGATTAATGAGGGATCAATAATTTCACTGATGATATCTTGAATATTATTTGATAGGACTTCGACTGGTTCTTCTTGAGTAATAATAGTTGCCTTTGGCGCTAAATCAGGAATAATTTGTCCTAGGTCTAAATTGGCTAATGATAAAACATTAGTAGCAATACTCTTGTAAGCAGAGATATCTAGGTTAATGCAGAGCATGCCTTCCAATTGACCTTGCTCATTTTTAATGAAATAAGTTGACCCACGGACTTCTTTATTTTCTGGACTTACGATTGCTTTATAGTTGGTAACATAGTCTTTTTCTAAGAAAACTTTTTTATTGATTAGATCTAAAGCAAAAGTAGTGAGAGGTGAACTTTTAGTTCGACCACTAATATGATTATTGACTATTTCACCAATGTAGATATCATCTTCATCAATGACATGAAGAATAATTTCATAGTTTTTACCTAAAACACCACTTAAAAATGCAATAACGGTTTTCCAATGATTTAATTGTTCACTTTTCATAATGAATTTCCTTTACTGTTCTATTATTACTATAGTAATACATTTCCAAATAAAAGACAATTAATAATTATCCTAATAATAAAAAATTATTAAAATAATAAAATTTTATTGACTATGAATCCGATTTCATGTAAAATTTAACTATATCAAAAAGGAGGTTCACGTATGAATGGGTATCCCAATGCATTTGGGCCATATTCTATTTACAGAATCGAGGGTAATGTGCTCTACCTTTCAGGTCAATTGCCAGTTAATCCAGAAACGGGTTGTCTATCTAATGACTTTAAAGAACAGTGTCAGCAAGCTTTCGATAACGTTAACAGTATTCTAAAAGAACATCATCTTAATTTGAATGCTATTTTTAAACTGACCATTTATCTAAGCGATATATCATATTTTGATCAATTGAATCAGATAATGATTAGTTTATTTGACAAGCCCTATCCTGCTCGAACAGTTTTTCAAGTAGGCGCATTACCACAAGAAGCTTTTATTGAAATAGAAGCTATGGCAAAATTATCGTAACAAAATTTATTATAAAGAATGGCGGAAAATTTTTTATGGACATTATTATTGGTACAGGTCTCCTCTTACTCGTGTTAGCCTTGTTTACACTTTTTAACTACAAGGCACCACATGGTACAAAAGCAATGGGAGCTTTGGCAGCAGCAGCTTGTGCATCTTTTTTGGTCGAAGCCTTCCAAGATTCATTTTTTGGTCAGGTATTAGGTTTTAAATTCCTCAGTGAAGTTGGAGCATCAAATGGATCAATGGGCGGTGTCGCAGCAGCAATTTTAGTAGCAATTGCAGTTGGTGTAACACCAGGTTATGCTGTATTAATTGGTTTATCAGTTACAAGTTTTGGTATTTTACCAGGTTTTGTAGCGGGTTACTTAATGTCATTTGTTGTTAAATGGATGGAAAAGAAAATCCCTGGTGGATTGGATTTAATCAGTATTATCATCTTTGCAGCTCCGATGACGAGATTGATTGCTAAAGTCATTTCTCCAGTAGTGGACAAAACCCTCCTAACTATTGGTGAAATTTTAACCTCAACTGCTCAAAGTTCTCCAATTATTATGGGAATCATTCTTGGTGGAACAATTGTTGTTGTGGCGACTGCGCCTCTATCATCTATGGCTTTAACTGCCATGTTAGGGTTAACAGGTATTCCAATGGCAATTGGTGCCTTGTCAGTATTTGGGTCTTCATTTATGAATGGTGTCTTATTCCATAAACTTAAACTTGGTGAAAGAAAAGATAATATCGCCTTTGCAATTGAACCCTTAACACAAGCCGATGTGACGTCAGCTAATCCTATACCAATCTATGTTACAAACTTCGTTGGTGGCGCAGCATGTGGTGTATTAATTGCTTTGATGAAGCTAGTAAATGACACTCCAGGAACAGCAACACCGATTGCTGGATTCGCAGTAATGTTTGCCTATAATCCAATGGTAAAAGTTTTAATTACAGCAGTAGGTTGTATTATTTTAAGTTTAATTGCAGGTTATCTTGGTGGTACGGTTTTTAAAAATTATAAAGTAATTACTAAGCAAGAATTACAAGCAATGGATAATTAAATTGATAATCACATTAGGTACTCTCCGAGAAATTTGACAACTCAGACAATTGTCTGAGTTGTTTCAAATAGAAAGCATAGATCTTATTAGTGAACGACTTACTTTTTTCCAAAAAAAGGTGTATTGTAGTTATATAAGCTTAAAAGTGTGTTAAAAATATCTCGTTTCGTATTAGTCTAAGGCTGTTCTAATCAGTTAGTTACTGGTTAGTAATAAGGTGTTTCACTATTATTGCATAGTAGTTTCATAATGACTACAAACACTTTTTAGGAATTGTAGCTGAAAACTACAAATTACTCTGGAAATGATTAATTATTACTGTAAGGAAAGCATGATTGGAGGTTTTGCTTATCTTTACAGACTCCCCCGGATGAGTTTGAACCAAACTTTTGAGATTGCAAGTGATCCAAACTTTATGGGAAGTTGAGTGGTTTAATTTAACCACCGGTTGGACCATTAATTTTGGATTTTTCTTATACACTTTCTGGGATATACCTTTAGTGTTTTCTTACTGATTGTTTGAGTAATAATTGGTAAGATTATTATAAAAATTTAACAGAAAAGGAGAAGTCTAGTGTCGAATTCTATTTTATCAACAATGACAAACATTGAATTGGAAGCTAAAGCAATCAGCGATAGCTATTCCAAGAAGAAAAAAGAATATACCTTACAAAAAACAGAAGAAATGAAGCAACTGAAGGCAACTTATGATTTGGAAATAGGAACTCGTTTAAATGAAAATGAAACCGCTTTATTGGAGGAATTAAGAGCTTTAGAAGCTAAAGTAAGTGCAACTGAAGAGAAGAATCAGGCTAAAGTCCAAACAATTTTAGAAGATAACAAAGAAAGTATTATCAATCAAATTGTACACAAGGTGGTAGAAAAATATGGCTATTAGTCAAATGAAAAAACTTTCCTTTATTTTAAGGAAAGATAAACTAAATGCCTTATTAAAAAAATTACAGGATTTGCAACTTGTTGAAATAAGAGATATCAAGCAGTTGGAAACTTGGAAGGAGGCCTTGTTCGAAAAACAAGACAATCTAGCTCAAATTAGTCACTTTGACAATCAAGAAGAGTTGCAATTGCTAATGACTAGGCAAGCTGATTTGGAAAAAGCTATCAAAAATCTCAGCTTATACTTACCTAAGGTAGGTAAGTTGGCCAGTCTGAAAAAGGAGACACCATCAGTTACATATGATCAATTAGTTGACTTAGAAGATAGTGGTCATATTGATCGTTTATTGTTTGCAGTTAATCACAAATTAGACCGTCTTGCTGAAATCAGTAAAGCAATTGAAGAATTGGACATTTCAAATAAGACGCTTGAAAAATGGCAGAATCTGCAAATAGTACCCAATCAGTTGCATGATTTCAATTATTTAAATGGACAAATTGGAACAGTTCCAAGTACTGCTGATGACAAACTTTATCGTCAATTAAAAGCTAATCCAGATATTCAAATTGAAGAAATATTCCACGATGAGACAGAATATGGATTAGTGCTTTTTTGGAATAAAGAGCTAGATATGACTCTTGAAGACTACCAATTTATTTTGTTTGACTATGATGGTGAAGACTTACCTTCAGTTGTTTTATCCAAAAATAAGAAGCAATTGGAAATCCTCAAAAAAGATCAGTCTATACTATTAAATGAGTTGCAGTCTTCTAAAGAGGATGTTTTAACCTTACAAATGGCAACTGATTTGGTATTAGATACTTATTCTCTGCAAGCTGTTAAACAAGGCATGGCTAGGACAGAGCATTTGGTTGCAATTGAAGGATGGACTGAAGAAAGAAATATTAATCGGTTAATTGAAACTCTCAAATCAAGCTTTGGAACTGATGTTATTATCGAGGATAACGACGTTACTGAAGAGGACTGGGAATCAGTTCCTATTAAATTAAGGAACCATCCATTGATCGAACCATTTGAATTGATCACTGAAATGTATGCTTTACCTAAGTATAATGAAAAAGACCCAACACCATTGTTAGCCCCTTTTTACTTTGCCTTCTTTGGTATGATGGTTGCTGATTTGGGATATGGCTTACTCCTATTTTTAGTGACTTGGTGGGCAAGTAGAAACTTCAACGTGAAAGCTAACCAAAAACGCTTTTTGAAATTCTTTAACATTTTAGGAGTAGCAGTTTCCTTATGGGGAATTGTTTATGGCTCGTTTTTTGGCTTCACCATGCCTTTAGTCATCTTATCAACCCAATCAGATGTTATGACTATATTGATATTATCCGTCGTATTTGGATTTATCACTGTCATAGTCGGCTTATTGTTGGGTGGTCTGCAGCAGGTGCGAATGAAAGATTATGGTGAAGCTTACCAGTCTGGATTTGCATGGTGCTTTATCTTAATTGGCTTATTATTGATTGCCATTGGTCTATCATTACCAAATTTTGCCGTATTAGTACTGATTGGTAAATGGTTAGCTATTATCAATGCTATCGGTATTGTTCTTGTTGCCATTGTTAAATCAAAGAGTCTTTCAGGGCTGGGCTCTGGTTTATACAATTTATATAATATTAGTTCTTATATTGGAGATTTGGTTAGTTTCACGCGCCTCATGGCTTTGGGACTTTCAGGAGCGAGCATTGGCTCTGCCTTTAACTTAATTGTAGGTATTTTTCCACCTATCGGAAGATTTACAGTTGGAATAGCCTTGTTCATCCTTCTTCATGCCATTAACATTTTCCTTTCCTTATTATCAGGATATGTTCATGGCGCTAGATTAATGTTTGTTGAATTTTTTGGAAAATTTTATCAAGGTGGTGGAAAAGCTTTTGCACCCCTAAAATCAACAGAAAAATACATAAAAATAAAAAGAAAAACTCAATTGGAGGAATAATAAAAATGGGAAACTTAGCATCATATTTTGGAACACATGGTGGGGCATTTTTTGCCGCTTTAGGAATCGCTATCGCAGTTGGATTTAGTGGAATGGGATCAGCTTATGGGGTTGGTAAGGCTGGTCAAGCTGCAGCTGCGCTCCTTAAAGAAGAACCAGAAAAATTTGCGTCAGCTTTGATTTTACAATTATTACCTGGTACACAAGGGCTTTATGGTTTTGTTATTGGTATTCTGATTTGGTTACAATTAAGTCCAGAATTATCTTTAGAAAAAGGCGTCGCTTACTTCTTTGTTGCTCTGCCAATAGCTATTGTTGGTTACTTTTCAGCAAAACACCAAGGAAATGTATCTGTTTCAGCAATGCAAATTTTAGCAAAACGGCCAGAAGATTTTATGAAAGGGGCTATTTTAGCTGCTATGGTTGAAACCTATGCTATTTTAGCATTTGTTGTTTCATTCATTTTAACCCTTCGTGTTGGTTAACATATCAGAAGATAAGACACTAGCCCTTGAGGTAACATATGGTAAAAGGAGGATTATCTGTGAGTGACATTGAACAATTGAGAGCAGGTATTCTTGAACAAGCCCATCAAGAAGGGCGAGCAAAATTGGATCAAGAATTACAAATTCTTGATCGTCAATACGATCAAGAAAAAATAAGTATTATTGCTGAAAAAAAAGAAAGTGCTAAACTGCAGTTAAAAGAATTACAACGGCAATATCAAGTTAACATGCAACAATTAAAAAATAAAGAACGCCAGTCTAGTCTCGCAATGAAGCAAGAAGTGCTTAAGGAATTGTTTAAAGCAGCATTGGAAAAAATGGTCAATTGGGAGTTAGACGAAGAGCTAGTCTTTATCAAACTAATTCTTGATAAATACACAAGTAATAAGGGTCAGGTTCAATTTGGACAAAAGACTGCAGTAAAATTGTCAGAGCAAAGCTACCAGCAATTACGAGATACTTATCCTAATTTTCAGTTTTCAAGTGAGACAATAATGAACCAAGCTGGATTTGTTATTTCTATTGGACAAGTGGATTACACCTATCTCTACAGTGATTTGGTGGACTCTCTTTTCACAAGTGAATGTGCGGCGATTTCACAACAACTGTTTAGTGAGGATTAGGAGGCGCTATGGATAAAGGTCAATTTTCACAAGTCAATACAAGTATAAGTATTAAAGAAAAAGACATGATTTCAGCAGAGCAATTCCAAAAAATTCTCATTAATCCAAGTAAAGAAGCACTGGCAAATCTCTTACAAGAGAAGGGATATGATTTGAAAGCAGCAGATCTCGATGATCTTAATAAAGTTGAAGAAGAATTAATGTCAAAACTTGTTAAGTGTTATCAATGGGCCTATCAAGATTCTCCTTCTTGTGACGTAGTAGATTTTGTGAGTCTGCCTTATCTCTACCATAATGTGAAGGTGTTGCTTAAAGCTAAAGCTAGTCATAAAGAGTTGAGCCATCTGCTAATCCCAATTGGAAAGTACCCACTTTCTTATCTTGAACATTTGGTGAGAAGTCTATCATCTGATTATTTTTTACCTGATTTTGTTGATGAAGTGGTTTCTATTTGGCAAGATTACCTAAATTACCAGGATTATCGTGTTTTAGAAGTTGGGTGTGATTTAGCATATTTTAAGCATTTAGTAAAACTTGCGGAGCAGTTAAATGACGATAAAATTCGCCAAGCTGTCGATTTGATTATTGAATTTTACAATTTTATTAGTGTAAAAAGAGCCAAATTATTACAAAAGAATCAAGGTTTTATCAAGCAAATCTTATTTGATCAAGGAAGGCTTACTTTAGGTGATTATGAGCGTTTAGCAGATGGCATCGCGATTGATAGTTGGTTTAACCAGTTGAATCCAGATGCTTTTTCCTTGTCAATAAGAGAGTCTCAAGACAAACTAGCAAGTGGCAAAATGTCTTTGGTTGATACTGAAAAATTTCTCGATCAACTCTTATTCCAACTAGTTGCTAGTGGTCAATTTGAGACATCAGGTCCCTATCCATTACTAGGATTTTTACTTGGAAAAGAATTTGAAATCAAAAATTTGAGGTTATTAATTTCTGCAATAGCAAATGACTTACCTATGGATTTAGTTAAGGAAAGAATGAGGCCAATCTATGGACAATAAAACCTACAAAATTGCTGTCATTGGCAACCGTGATGCCATTCTTCCATTTCATATGATAGGGTTTAAAACCTATCCTGTTATTAGTGAAGAGGATGCTATTAACATCTTGAGGAAATTGGCAATGGCTGATTTTGGCATTATTTATATTACTGAGGATATTGCAGCTAAAATTCCAGAAACCATTGCCCACTATAATAATCAGTTAAAACCAGCTGTCATTTTGATTCCGACGCACAAAGGAAAAGCAACACTTGGTCGTCGTTTATTGGAGGACAGAGTAGAGCGTGCAGTTGGTCAAAATATATTATAGGAACGCTTAGACAGACTTCTATGTTTGTTGATAATCATAGATGGAGACTAACACTGAAGCTTGTCACTAAAAGGGAAAGAAATAATAAGTTAATTAAGAAGGAGACAAACTTGAGTCAAGGAAAAGTAATTAAAGTTTCAGGGCCTTTAGTTGTGGCTTCTGGAATGGAAGAAGCTAATATTCAAGATATTTGCCGAGTTGGTAACTTAGGTCTGATTGGTGAAATTATTGAAATGAGAAAAGATTTAGCTTCCATCCAAGTCTACGAGGAAACTTCGGGGATTGGTCCAGGTGAGCCGGTTACGACTACAGGTAGCCCGTTATCAGTTGAGCTTGGACCAGGCTTGCTGTCAGAAATGTTTGATGGTATCCAACGCCCACTTGATCGGTTTAAAACCGTCACAAAAAGTGATTTTCTAATCCGTGGGGCAGAGGTACCAAGTTTAGATAGAGATGTTAAGTGGGATTTTGTCGCTAATCAAGAAATAGGTACTCTGGTTAGTGCTGGTGATATTTTAGGAACTGTTCAAGAAACCAAGGTTATTGAGCATCGTATTATGGTACCGAACAAAGTTTCAGGAAAATTAGTTGCGATTTCTTCGGGACAATTCACAGTCGATGATTGTATTTATCAAATTGAACAAGAAGATGGCAACATTTATAAAGGTGGTTTAATGCAAAAATGGCCAGTACGTCGTGGTCGTCCAGTTGCGAAAAAATTAATTCCTGTTGAACCACTAATAACTGGTCAACGTGTTATTGATACCTTCTTTCCAGTAGCAAAAGGTGGCGCTGCAGCAGTACCTGGTCCATTTGGTGCAGGTAAAACAGTTGTTCAACACCAAATTGCAAAATTTGCTAATGTGGATATTGTTATTTATGTTGGTTGTGGTGAACGCGGAAATGAAATGACAGACGTACTGAATGAGTTCCCGGAACTAATTGATCCAACTACCGGTCAATCAATTATGGAAAGAACTGTGCTAATTGCTAATACGTCTAATATGCCTGTTGCTGCGCGTGAAGCTTCAATTTATACTGGAATTACAATTGCAGAATACTTCCGTGATATGGGCTACTCTGTGGCCATTATGGCTGATTCGACATCTAGATGGGCTGAAGCACTTAGAGAAATGTCAGGTCGTTTGGAAGAAATGCCGGGTGACGAAGGGTATCCAGCTTATCTTGGAAGTCGGATTGCAGAATATTATGAACGCGCTGGACGCTTCAAAGTTCTTGGTTCTGATGGGCGAGAAGGCTCAATCACTGCAATCGGTGCGGTTTCACCTCCAGGTGGTGATATCTCAGAACCGGTTACTCAAAATACTTTGCGTATTGTTAAGGTATTCTGGGGGCTTGATGCGCCGTTAGCTCAGCGCCGCCATTTCCCGGCAATTAATTGGTTGAATTCTTATTCACTTTATAAAGACGAATTAGGTAAATTTATTAGTCAACAAGAAAAAACAAACTGGTCAGAAAAAGTTAATCAAGCAATGCTTATTTTACAAGAAGAAGCTAGTTTAGAAGAAATAGTTCGGTTAGTAGGCCTTGATTCCTTATCTGAACAAGATAAACTGACAATGGCAGTTGCCCGTCAAATTCGTGAAGACTTTTTACAGCAAAATGCCTTCGATTCTGTGGATACTTTTACATCCTTTAAAAAGCAAGATGCCATGTTAACAAATATCTTAACATTTAATGAAGAAGCTAAGAAAGCTTTGAGTTTGGGGGCGTATTTTTCAGAAATTATGACAGGTACAGTCACTGTTCGAGATAGACTTGCACGAAGTAAATATATTGCAGAAGACCAATTGGATAAGATTACTGCCATTGCACAAGAAATGACATTAGATATTCACAAGGTCTTAGAGAAAGGAGGACTATAACATGACAGCAATAAAAGAATACCGGACAGTTAGTGAAGTTGTAGGTCCTCTGATGATTGTCGACCAGGTTTCAGGAGTGCAATATAATGAACTTGTTGAAATTAAACTGCATGATGGTGAAAAACGACAAGGTCAAGTATTGGAAGTCCATGAAGATAAGGCAATGGTGCAGTTGTTTGAAGGATCAAGTGGTATTAATTTAGCCAAAGCAAAAGTTAGATTTACTGGACATCCTTTAGAAGTAGCTGTTTCTGAAGATATGATTGGACGGATTTTTGATGGCATGGGCAAACCAATTGATGGTGGGCCGGACTTAATTCCGGAAAAATACCTTGATATTGACGGACAGGCAATCAACCCTGTAGCGCGTGACTATCCCGATGAATTTATTCAAACGGGTATCTCTGCCATTGATCACCTTAATACCTTAGTTCGTGGGCAAAAGCTACCTGTTTTCTCAGGATCAGGTCTTCCCCATAATGAATTGGCTGCGCAGATTGCAAGACAAGCAACTGTTCTGAATACGGATGATAATTTTGCTGTTGTCTTTGCAGCCATGGGCATCACATTTGAAGAGGCTGAATTTTTTATGAATGACCTCCGTGAAACAGGGGCCATTGATCGCTCTGTCCTCTTTATGAATTTAGCTAATGACCCGGCTATTGAACGGATTGCAACACCTCGCATTGCATTAACAACAGCTGAATATCTTGCTTATGAAAAAGATATGCACGTTTTAGTTATCATGACGGATATGACCAACTATTGTGAAGCATTACGTGAAATTTCTGCAGCAAGACGTGAAGTACCAGGTCGTCGTGGTTATCCTGGTTACTTATATACGAACCTTTCTACCCTTTACGAACGTGCTGGACGATTGGTTGGTAAAAAAGGCTCAGTGACGCAAATTCCAATTTTAACCATGCCTGAAGATGATATCACACATCCAATTCCTGATTTGACAGGTTATATTACAGAAGGTCAAATAATCTTATCGCATGAGCTCTACAATAGTGGTTTTCGTCCCCCAATCAATATTTTACCGTCGCTATCACGTCTGAAAGACAAAGGGTCAGGTGAAGGTAAAACCCGAGCAGACCATTCCGCAACAATGAACCAATTATTTGCAGCTTATGCACAAGGAAAACAAGCTAAAGAATTGGTTGTTGTACTTGGGGAATCAGCATTGTCTGAAACAGATAAATTATATGTTGCCTTTACAGATCGTTTTGAAAAAGAGTATATCAATCAAGGATTTTATAAAAATAGAAGTATTGAAGAAAGTTTGAATTTAAGTTGGAAGTTGTTAGCCATTCTACCTCGAACTGAATTAAAACGAATCAAAGATGATATGCTAGATCAATACCTTGGACATGAATAGGTTATGACTAGCTCCATTGACAGAAAGGTTTATCACATATGGTAAGATTAAATGTTAAACCCACACGCATGGAACTTAACAATTTAAAAAAACGGTTAAAAACTGCTAAAAGAGGTCATAAATTATTAAAGGATAAACGCGATGAACTGATGCGTCGCTTTATCGCATTAATAAGAGAAAATGATGAATTGCGACAAGATGTTGAAGCTTGTCTAGTGTCAAATATGCAAGAATTTGTTTTGGCCAAGTCTATTGAAAGTGATGCCATGGTTGAAGAGTTATTTTCATTACCAGTTCGTGATGTCTCGCTCTATATTGAAGAAGAAAATGTTATGAGTGTTCACGTTCCGAAATTTCACATTCAAGAGAATGACAATGATGACAAAAGTGAGTTTTCCTATAGTTTTCTAAGGTCCAACAGTGAAATGGATAATACCATTCAAAATATGGAAGCTATCATGGATAACTTACTTCGATTAGCAGAAGTTGAAAAAGTTTGTCAGCTTATGGCTGATGAAATTGAAAAAACCAGAAGACGTGTAAATGGTTTAGAGTATGCTATAATCCCCCAATTAGAAGAAACAATACACTATATTGAATTAAAATTAGAAGAAGCTGAACGCTCGAATTTAGTGCGAATCATGAAAGTCAAATAATCTCCTGAAATGATGTGAAACTAATCAATCGGTATTTAGTAAATCAACACCCTCCTTATGAAATGGAGCATGTCCTTAGGAACTGTGAATTGAAAGTTAATGCGTCACATTAGCTGATCATTCTAGCTTTGGGGCATGCTCTCTTTTATTGGGAAAACTGTTAAGAAAGTGATATGCTACATATAGTTTAATTATTAGAATACTTTTTTAGATATTATTTAATTGTAAAGGAGTCCTAGATGCCTGTTCTTTTTTGTTTGTTAGCTGGTCTAATAGTAGTGTCATTAATAAAAAGAAAAAATAAGTAGTAAGGAATATCATGAACCAAACAATAGAAACTATTTTAAATCATGTATCTGTGAGAAATTTTACAAATCAAAAACTTAGTCAAGAAGAAGTTGATTTATTAATTTCTTCGGCACAAGCAGCTTCTTCAGCAAGTTTTCTGCAGGCCTATTCGATTATAAGTATAGACGATCCGAAATTATTAAAAGAGCTAGTAAAAGTAGGGCGTTTACAACCATTTATTTTAGAAGCCGGACATTTTTTTATTTTTTGTGGAGATTTCAAACGACACCATGATTTTGCAAAAGAGAAGGCGATTGCGATCGAAGAGACTGTCAGCGGCATAGATTCAGTATTAGTTGGTGCAATTGATGCCAGTCTTGCTGCACAAAATATGACTATTGCAGCGGAGTCAATGGGGATGGGAGTTTGTTATATTGGTGGTATAAGAGACGGTATTGAGGCTATTTCAGATTTATTACCTTTACCTGATTATGTTTTTCCGGTATTTGGTTTAGCGGTGGGGTATCCATCAACTAGAAATGATAAGAAACCTCGTTTTCCAGCAGAAGCCATTCACCATAAAAATCAATATCCTAAAGATACCCTTGCTAATACGCTAGCATATGAAAAAATCAGTCAAGATTATTACCTTAAACGTACTAATGGACAACTCAAACAAAGTTGGTCTGACATAGCCTTTAAAACCTTAATTCATTTACCTCGCTTATTTATGAAAGACTACTTAAATAAAAGAGGACTAGGCAAACATTAAAGAGCATCGGAAGATGCTCTCATTTTTTATTTGATGGCTCACGCTGAAGGAGTAAGTTGGATTGAATTTTCCGAAAATTTCCAGGATGGCTGAGAATGAAGAAATCGATTAAGTAGGAAAAAGCCAAACTATCTTTATTCACTAAATATGACAGTGGAATTGGGAAAAGTAATGTCTTAGACGAGAGCTAAAAAGTGTGATTGTATGACAATGTCACTTATTTTTTGAATGCATATATTTCTTTGGTTAAATATGCTATAATAATGGAGTTGCAAAGCAACCCTTGGTGCTTAAGTTCCTTTCACCAAGCATATTATACGCGCACTGAAGTATCAACTTTATGTGACGCCAAAGGAGAAAATAATGAAAAATTTGACTGTTCGAGACTATGTTCATATTGCTTTAGTAGCAGCATTATATGTGGTTTTAACAATTACCCCCTCATTAAATGCGATATCGTATGGGATGTATCAATTCAGAGTTTCAGAGATGATGAACTTTTTAGCCTTTTATAACAAAAAGTATATTATTGCTGTAACAATTGGCTGTATGATTGCTAACTTTTATAGTTTTGGCTTGATTGATGTCTTTGTGGGTGGTGGTTCAACCCTTATTTTTGTAACATTGGGTGTCTATCTATTCAGCAAATATAGATCTGAATATATCTTTAATGGACTTTTAAACAAGGCATTTGTATTCTTTTCAATCTTTTTTGCTTTATCTATGATTACCGTTGCTATTGAACTAAGTTTCTTCGGTTCACCATTTTTATTGACTTGGTTTACAACGGCATTGGGAGAGTTTATTTCCTTAATTATTGGATCAATTATTATTGATAAATTGTCAAAACGTATGAATCTAACCAACTAAATTGACTGACTAAAAAATATTATCACTTAAAATGTAAAAGTAATCTTCACTGTATTGAAGATTACTTTTGTATTTCCTTGAAGTCAAGTGTAGACTGTAGCAAAATAAGTGAATTGTGATAAAATAAGGATATGGAAAAACGAATTAAAGAGTTAACAGATTTACTAAATCACTATCGTCAAGAATACTATACAAATGATAGTCCAAGTATTAGTGACCAAGACTATGACAAGCTTTATCACGAATTAGTCCAACTAGAGACTGACTATCCTGAATTGGTTATGAAAGATAGCCCCACACAAGCTGTTGGTGGGGTAATTTTGACAGGTTTTGAAAAACTTCAACACCCTTACCCTCTCTACAGTTTACAAGATGCTTTTTCACAAGAAGAGTTATTTTCTTTTGATCGACGCATAAAAGCGGAATTTCCAAAGGCAGAGTATGTTGCAGAATTAAAAATTGATGGCTTGTCAATTTCATTAACATATGAAGCTGGAAAATTGGTCACAGGTGCAACACGAGGTGACGGGAGTATTGGTGAAAATATTACAGAAAACATCAAACGTCTTAAAGATATCCCTCATCAGTTAGATCGCGAAATAGATATTACTGTGCGTGGTGAAGCTTATATGTCACGTCGTTCGTTTCAACAAATTAATCTTGAACGACAAGAAAATGGTGAAACAGAATTTGCCAATCCAAGGAATGCCGCAGCAGGAACCTTACGTCAACTAGATACATCCATTGTTGCCAAGAGAGATCTTGCTAGCTTTCTTTATCAAGAAGCAAGTCCTACGGATGTCTTAAGTCAAGAGTTAGTATTAGAAAAGCTAGATCATTTAGGTTTTTCCGTTAACTCTCGCCGCTTAATTAGTCAGTCAATGGAGGATATATGGAACTTTATTCAAGAAATTGAAGCTGAAAGAGACCAATTATCTTATGATATTGATGGCATCGTTATTAAAGTTAACAGCTTAGCCATGCAAGAAGAACTAGGCTTTACAATAAAAGCGCCAAGATGGGCTGTGGCTTATAAATTTCCAGCAGAAGAAAAGGAAGCTGAGATTTTATCTGTCGATTGGACTGTGGGTCGCACAGGTGTTGTTACACCAACAGCAAACCTAACACCGGTTCAATTAGCCGGAACCACTGTTAGTCGAGCAACCTTACATAATGTCGATTACATTGAACAAAAAGACATCCGTATTGGTGATACAGTTATTGTTTACAAGGCTGGTGATATTATTCCAGCTGTTCTACATGTCGTAACTGATAAACGTCAAACAGATTCAGTTTCAATGCCGATACCAAGTTGGTGTCCGTCTTGTCAAAGCGAATTGATTCATTTTGAAGATGAAGTTGCTTTGCGATGTATTAACCCACTCTGCCCTAATTTGATTCAACGAAGCTTAGAACATTTTGCTAGCCGCAATGCAATGAACATTGCTGGATTGGGACCTGCAATTGTCGAAAAGCTTTATGCAGCCAACCTTATTCATGATGTGGCAGATATTTATAAGCTAAACTTAGAGGACCTCTTGGCTTTAGAAGGCATCAAGGAAAAGTCAGCCGAAAAATTATTGACAGCTATAGCTAATTCTAAAGGAAATTCAGCAGATAAATTGCTATTTGGTTTAGGAATTCGCCATATTGGTGCAAAGGCTAGCCGTTTGTTATTAGAAGAATTTGGTGATTTAGAATCGCTGGTGCAGGCAAATCAAGAGCAAATTAGTCAGATTGATGGTCTAGGAGGTGTTATAGCTAACTCCTTAGCACGGTATTTTGAAAAAGAAGAAGCCAAAATCCTTCTGTCAGAATTAAAGAGCGCTGGCTTAAATTTTGACTATTTAGGGAAGAAAACAGACAAAAATGCTAAGCTATTTGGAATGACGGTTGTTCTTACAGGAAAATTAGAGCAATTAACACGTAATGAAGCAAAAGCAAAATTAGAGAGTCTAGGGGCAAAAGTCACCTCTAGTGTTTCTAAAAAAACAGACCTCTTAATTGCTGGAAGTGATGCAGGGTCGAAATTAGACAAGGCCAGAAGTCTAGGCGTAGCCATTGAAGATGAAAACTGGTTAGTAAATTTGTCATAATGGGGTGAGAAATGAAAAGAAGAAAAAAAGCTAGATTAATTTATAATCCAACATCTGGCCAAGAAATAATGAAAAAAAATGTAGCTGATGTCTTGGACATTCTTGAGGGATTTGGTTATGAGACCTCAGCATTCCAGACAACTGCAGACCACCATTCTGCTCAAAATGAAGCCAAAAGAGCTGGAGAAGCGGGTTTCGATTTAATTATAGCTGCTGGTGGTGATGGCACTATTAATGAGGTCGTTAGTGGTATTGCACCATTAAAAAAACGACCAATGATGGCCATTATACCGACAGGTACAACTAACGATTTTGCACGTGCTTTAAAGATTCCTCGGGCAAATCCCATTCAGGCTGCTAAAATAATTGGAAAAAATCAAACTATTAAAATGGATATTGGTCAGGCAAGAGAAAATAATTACTTTATCAATATTGCTGCAGCAGGAAGCTTGACTGAATTAACATACAGTGTTCCTAGTCAATTGAAAACCATGTTTGGTTACCTAGCTTATTTAGCTAAAGGTGTTGAATTATTACCACGTGTTAGCAATGTTCCTGTAAGAATCAGCTATGATGATGGTGTATTTGAAGGGAAGGTTTCAATGATTTTTGCGGCCATTACCAATTCTGTAGGTGGTTTTGAAATGATTGCACCAGATGCCAAATTAGATGATGGGCAATTTACTTTGATTCTCGTCAAAACAGCTAACCTTTTTGAGATCGTACACCTCTTACGTCTTATTATTGATGGTGGGAAACATGTGACTGATCGCCGCATTGAATACATTAAAACTAGTAAGGTTGATATCCAGCCATTGTCTGAAAACCGCATGATGATAAACTTGGATGGCGAATATGGTGGCGATGCTCCCTTAACTTTAGTTAACTTAAAAAACCATATTACATTTTTTGCAGATACTGATTTAATTTCAAATGATGCTTATAGCATAGTTGATAATGAAGCTGAAATGGAAGAAATTGCTCAAAAATTTGCGCATGAAGTTGAAGATATGGAAGGGAAATTGGGGGAATAATTGATTGATGAGAAACACTGTCATTATTCATTATCACAGTCAATCGGGACGCTATTTCGACTTGAGTTTATGGCAGTGGCAAGATGGGAAACTGGGACAGGATGCTTATTTTTCAAGATATGATAGTTTTGGGGCAGTTGCCGTTCTGGATTATCAAGCTCCCTATTTCTTAAGTCATGCCTATGTTATCGTAAAGGATCAATTTTGGAAGCATAAAACTATTGATTATCGAATTGAAAGAGAGTATGGCCTAGATAAAAGTGAAGTTTGGATTGTTGATGGGGATTCTACTCTTTATTATTCCAGACAAGCAGCTGTCTCTAGTCATCACTATCGCATCCGCAACGCTCATTCTTACGATATGGCTATTAATAGTAGTCGTTTTGATAAAAAGTGGGGGTTTTCTGGTTGGCTTGGCTATCGTTACCTAGAAAATCAAACCAGTTTTCGATTGTGGGCTCCAACAGCTGAACGGGTTGATCTAGTTCTTTATGATTCGACTGACGAAAATGCTAGTGTCCATAGGGTTTACCATATGGCGCGTGGAAAATGTGTTAATCCAGACAATCATTTTCTCAATAGACATGGCGTTTGGGAAGTAACCTTATATGGTGATCATAATTATCAGTCTTATGTTTACCGTGTTCACTATAGGAAACGAACATTTGTAGAATCACGAGATCCCTATTCAATTGCAACGACCGCCAATGGTCGCAGGTCTATAGTCATTAATCCAGAGCATTTGGTACCTGAAGGTTTTTCAGTTAAACAAAATCAGGAGGCAACTTGGCGTCTAGACAATCCCAACCAAGCCGTTATTTATGAGATGCATGTTCGAGATTTTTCAACCTCTGAAACCTCTGGGGTGACTCCTCAAAATAGAGGGAAATTTAGAGGTCTTTTTGAAAGAGGAACTAAGAATATCCATGGTGATGCGACTTGTTTTGATTATGTCACCAATTTGGGAATCACACATATCCAGTTGCAGCCGATTTTTGATCATCATCAGAGTCTAAATGACGATGGAAATTATGCCTATAATTGGGGCTATGATCCTGAAAACTTTAATGTTCCAGAAGCTAGTTTTGCAAGTAATCCTCATGAGCCAGCCAGCCGTATTTTAGAATTAAAAGAAGCTATTCAAGCCTATCATGATGCTGGAATTAATGTTGTTATCGATGTCGTTTTTAATCATACCTATTCTTCTCGAGATTCAGCGTTTCAATTAACTGTTCCAGATTATTATTACCGAATGAATCCAAACGGGACCTTTCAAAATGGTTCGGGATGTGGTAACGAGACAGCAAGTGAAAAAGAAATGTATCGAAAATATATGATTGACTCTATTTTATATTGGATTCATGAATATAATGTAGATGGTTTTCGCTTTGACTTAATGGGATTACATGATGTCGAAACGATGAACCAAATTCGACAGGTTGTTGACAAGATTGACCCACGAATTATTCTTTATGGTGAGGGATGGGATATGGGAACAGGTTTGGCCAGTCATGAAAAAGCAAAAAAGGAAAATGCTCACCTAATGCCTGGCATTGGTTTTTTCAATGATACACAACGCAATGCCGTTAAAGGAGCAGAAGTTTATGGGGCATTTGTTGAAGGCTTTGTCTCTGGAGCAGCAACGGAAGACATTCTTGCCAAAGCCTTTTTAGGAAGTGACGAATTGAATTCTTATTTAAGTCCAAACCAGGTCATTAATTATGTTGAAGCACATGATAATTATAATCTTAATGATTTATTTTTGGAATTAAATGCGAATGATAGCAGTATCATCCATACTAAGAGAGTCCAATTAGCAACTGCAATGAATTTAGTAATGCAGGGTGTGAGTTTTATGCAATTAGGACAAGAGTTTTTACGAACAAAATTAGTTGCAACAGGTCCTAAAAATGAATTAACCCAAGAAGACAAACATCGCGCAATGAATTCTTATAATGCCTCTGATGACGTCAATCAGGTGAATTGGAATTTAATTACTTTTGAAAAAGATACTATAAATTTTGTGAAAAAATTGATTTTATTGAAAACAAAATCAGACTTATTTTCATTTTCATCGTATGATGAAATAAGGCGTCATGTATATATTGAGAGCGCCACCAAAGGTAGTGGATTTATCAGCTTTACGATAAAAAATTCAAAAAAATATCAATTTATTTTCAGTATTTACGGTAAACGTTTGCAAGAGATGAAATATAGTGATATAATCATATCTAATGATAAGCGCTTTCAGAATAATGATTTAATTATTAATAATTTGACAGCCATGATCCTTGATATCACAGAAAAACCTGACTAATTCAGGTTTTTTGCTATCAAATTCATTCTTATCATCTGATTAAAGCGAGAAAGGGTGATGTAATGACAAATGACTTAGATCTATATACTTTTGGTACTGGGGAAAACTTTCATATTCAAGATTACTTTGGTGTACATGAAACAAGTCATAATGGTGAAAAAGCATATGTCTTTAGAGTTTGGGCACCAAATGCTAAAGAAGTAAGCTTAATTGGCGATTTTACCAACTGGTTTGAAAATCCTATTCCAATGGAGGTCAATTCAGCTGGTGTGTGGGAGGTTGTAACTAATTTACCCAAAGAAAATCATATTTATAAGTATCTAGTCAAGAGACAAGGTGGACAAGTTGTTGAAAAAATTGATCCAGTAGCCATTACTTTTGAAAATCGTCCTGGAACTGGTGCTAAAGTAAAGACACTTCCTGATAAGAAATGGCGAGATGGATTGTGGATGGGTCGGCGAAAACGGTTTGGATTTAAAAAGCGACCCGTTTCGATCTATGAAATGCATGCAAATTCATGGAAACATAAGCAAGATGGTCAACCTTATCAGGTTAAAGACTTAAAGGAAGAGCTGATTCCTTACTTAAAGAAAATGAATTATACGCATGTGGAATTCATGCCATTGATGGCTCATCCTTTGGACATGAGTTGGGGCTATCAATTAATGGGTTATTTTGCATTTGAATCAACTTTTGGTAATCCAGAAGATTTTCAAGAGTTTGTTGAAGAATGTCATCTCAATAATATTGGCGTATTAGTAGACTGGGTGCCTGGTCACTATACAAAAAATGATGATGCATTAGCTTATTTTGATGGGACACCTACCTATGAATACCAAGATATTCATAGAGCTAATAATTATGGTTGGGGTGCATTAAACTTTGATTTAGGTAAAAATCAAGTTCAATCCTTCTTAATTTCAAGTGCAATGTTTTGGATAGAGACTTATCATTTAGATGGAATACGAGTGGATGCCGTGAGCAATATGCTCTATCTTGATTACGATCAAGGGCCATGGCAACCCAATAGTAAAGGTGGTAATCATAATTTAGAAGCAATTGCATTTTTGCAAAAGCTTAATCAGGTCATTAAAGGAATCTATCCCGATGTTATGATGATTGCAGAAGAAGCAACATCTGATATTCCAATAACTAAGCCTATTTCAGAAGGCGGTCTTGGCTTTGATTATAAGTGGAATATGGGTTGGATGAATGATGTCCTTAGATTTTATGAAGAAGATCCTTATTATCGTAAATATCACTTTAATTTACTAACCTTTAGTTTTATGTATTGTTTCAATGAGCATTTTATTTTACCATTTTCTCATGATGAAGTGGTACACGGTAAAAAAAGTTTGATGCATAAAATGTGGGGGGATCGTTATCATCAATTTTCAGGTTTAAGAAATCTTCTGACTTATCAAATCTGTCATCCAGGGAAAAAATTACTTTTTATGGGATCAGAATTTGGTCAATTTTTGGAGTGGAAATTCGATGATCAGTTAGTTTGGGATAACTTAAATGATGACTTTAACCGAAAGATGTTACATTTCACAGCGACCTTAAATCAATTTTACAAAGACAATAATAGTCTGTGGCAGAACGATGAAACCTATGACGGGATAGACATTATTGATGCAGATAATGTGGATCAATCTGTTCTTTCATTTTGTCGTAAGAATGATAAGGGAGATTTATTAGTTTGTGTCTTTAATATGACACCTGTTGAGCGCCCCAATTTTACTATTGGTGTGCCTCTGGTAGGTCAATATGAAGAAATATTTAATTCAGAAATGCTTGAATTTGGAGGAGTCTGGAAAGAACATAATCCAATCAAGACAACTGAAAAAGAACAATGGAAATCTTATCAAGAGACTCTGACTTTTACACTACCAGCTTTAGGTGCAAGTATTTGGAAAGTCAAACGACGGATTAAGAGAAGATGATACCAGAGTTGAAATAATGTTTTGCTAATCAATTGTTATTGGTTTTTTTGAAAACCAAAGGGGGAAATTACATGAAAAATGAAATGTTAGCACTTATACTAGCAGGTGGTCAAGGTACCCGTTTAGGAAAATTGACTCAAAATATTGCTAAACCTGCCGTGCAATTTGGTGGTCGTTATCGTATTATCGATTTTGCCCTATCAAACTGTGCCAATTCTGGAATTCATAATGTTGGGGTCATCACACAATATCAACCTCTGGCTTTGAATAGTCATATTGGGAATGGGTCTTCATGGGGCCTAGATGGTATTGATACTGGTGCTACAATTTTACAACCCTACTCAGCAACAGAAGGCAATAGATGGTTCCAAGGGACTAGTCATGCCATCTATCAAAATATTGATTATATTGATAGTATTGATCCTGAATACGTTCTAATTTTATCTGGTGATCATATTTATAAAATGGACTATGATGACATGCTCCAAACTCATAAAGATAATCTGGCAAGTTTAACAGTGGCAGTTATTGATGTTCCCCTGAAAGAAGCAAGTCGTTTTGGGATTATGAACACAGATACAAACAATCGCATTGTTGAATTTGAAGAAAAACCAGAGCATCCCAAATCAAGCAAGGCTTCAATGGGTATTTATATTTTTGACTGGAAACGGTTAAGAAATATGCTCGTCGATGCTGAGAAGAATAATATTGATATGTCAGATTTTGGTAAAAATGTCATACCCGCTTATTTAGAATCTGGTGAACGTGTTTATACCTATAATTTTGCGGGTTACTGGAAAGATGTCGGTACTATTGAATCATTGTGGGAAGCAAACATGGAATATGTTGCTGAGGACAATGAATTAGATAGTCGTGATCGCTCTTGGAAAATTTACTCAAAAAATCATATTGCACCTCCAAACTTTATTTCTGAAGAAGCAAAAGTAAGTGATTCTTTAGTCGTTGATGGGTGCTTTGTAACAGGTTCAGTTGAGCATTCTATCTTATCCGCTAATGTCCAAGTTAAAAAAGATGCTGAGATCAAAGATTCATTTATTATGAGTGGCGCAACCATCGGTGAAGGTGCTAAAATCTATAAGGCTATTATTGGTGAAGGTGCTGTTATTGGTAGTAATGTTGTTATTGATGGAAGTGATGAGATTCAAGTTGTAGGCTATAATGAAATTGTGGGGGTTTCAAATGAAGAGTGATAAATATTCAGCAATCTTAGGTAGTGCCATTGGTTTTCCTGAAATGGAAGGATTGACAGACAAACGTCCATTAGCCAACTTACCATTTGATGGGAAATACCGTTTGATCGATTTCCATCTGTCAAATTTAGCAAATGCAGGAATCAGAAGTATTTATGGTATTTTCCGAGGAGAAAATATTCGTTCTGTTTTTGACCACATTCGAAGTGGACGTGAATGGGGGCTAAATTCATTATTAAGCCATTACTTCTTAGGATTTTACAACACTAAAGAAAATGACCAAGAAGCAGACGGCGATTATTATGAGCAAATCCTAACATATTTAAAACGTTCTGGTTCAGATCAAACCATTTATATGTCCTGTGATATTTTATGTAATATTGAATTAGAGCAAGTTATTCACTTACACAATGCCAATCATCGTAAGATCACGGCTGTCTATAAAAAAACGCCAGTGTCATCAATTTCGCCAGAAAATGATATTTTAGAAATAGATGAAACTGATACTGTAATTGGAAGAAGTAGTGTTCATGAAAAAGAAGGCATTGAAAAAATGTCTGCAGGTATCTACATCATTGATACTAATTGGTTAATTGAAAAGATGGAAGCAGAAGCTCAAAAAGAACATCCTAAAAAATTACGTTTCTTATTGAGAGATTTAACTGTTGATGAGGGGGCATTAGCATTCGAATATACAGGTTATATGGCTAATATCCATTCAGTAAAATCTTATTATGATGCCAATATGGATATGTTGGAGCCCCACAAATTCTATTCATTACTTTATTCCAACCAAAGGATCTATACACGTGTAAAAAATGAAGAGGCAACATACTTTGCTAAGACATCAACTGTCAATAATTCACAGTTTGCATCTGGTTCCGTGATTAAAGGAACAGTAAATAATTCAATTATTTCTCGAAATTGTTACCTGGAAGAAGGAGCAGTTGTTAAAAATAGTATTATTTCACCAAAAGTTACAATTGGTAAAGATGCTCTAATAGAATACGCAATTATCGATAAATCAGTTTCTATTGCAGCCGGTGTTACTATCAAAGGCACACCAGATAAGCCACTTGTAGTCGCAAAAGGTAGTCAAGTTATTGAGGATCATATTAAATGAAAGTTTTATTTGTAGCAGCAGAAGGTGCACCTTTTGCTAAAACGGGTGGTTTAGGCGATGTTATTGGGGCATTGCCTAAGTCCTTAGTAAAAAATGGTCATGACGTTTCTGTTATCATGCCATATTATGATATGGTTGATGCAAAATTTTCAGATCGAATTGAAGAGGTCACTCAATTTTATACCAACGTCGGTTACCGCCACCAATTTGTAGGCATTAAAAGACTAATTGAAAATGACGTCACTTTTTACTTTGTTGACAACCAATATTATTTTTTTAGAGGTCATGTCTATGGTGATTGGGATGACGGTGAACGCTTTGCCTTTTTCCAATTAGCAGTTTTAGAAGCAATGGAAAAAATTGGCTTTATTCCAGATATTATTCATGTTAATGATTATCATACTGCAATGATTCCCTTCTTATTAAAAGAGAAATATCATTGGATTGATGCTTATAAGCAAATTAAAACAGTTTTTACCATCCATAATATTGAATTTCAAGGTCAATTTGGGCCAGAAATGCTCGGTGATTTATTTGGAGTAGGGAGTGACCGTTACGATGATGGGACGCTTCGCTGGAATAATTGCCTCAATTGGATGAAAGCAGCAGTTTTATATGCTGATCGTATAACAACTGTATCACCAACTTACGCTCAAGAAATCCAAACCCCTGCTTTTGGTAAAGGTTTAGATCACATCATGCGGATGGAATCTGGTAAGTTATCTGGTATTGTGAATGGAATTGATACTGACTTATTAAATCCTGAAAATGACCCTTACCTTAAAGAACCATTTTCTGTCTCAGATTTATCTGGGAAAGCCATTAACAAAGCAGCTTTGCAAAAGCGTGTCGGTTTACCGGTCAATGACAAAGTACCACTGATTGGGATTGTGTCACGGTTAACTGACCAGAAGGGATTTGATTTAGTCGTTGAAGAACTAGATAATTTATTACAACAAGAGTTGCAGATTGTTCTTCTTGGAACTGGTTACCATCAATATGAGGAAGCCTTTTTATGGTTTGCACAGCAATATCCAGAAAAATTATCAGCTAATATTACCTTCGATTTAGGATTAGCTCAAGAAATTTATGGTGCCTCAGATGTGTTCCTTATGCCTAGTGCTTTTGAACCTTGTGGCTTATCACAGATGATGGCCATGCGATATGGTACGATACCAGTTGTTCATGAAATTGGTGGTTTAAAGGATACGGTCAAACCCTTCAATGTTTATGACAAATCTGGTACTGGCTTTGGTTTCAATCATTTTACGGGTTATTGGATGACAAATACCTTGCTTTATGCCTTAGATGTGTATAAGAATCAACCAGAAGATTGGAAAACTATTCAGAAAAATGCGATGACCAGTGATTTTTCATGGAAAACAGCCAGTCTTGTTTATTTAAAACTATATAATAGTTTAATGTAATGATCTGTTGGAGAGAGAAATGCAAGTCACAAAAGAACAATTTATACGGGATTTTAAAAATACCTTACACGAGGAACAACTAACTAAAATACCCGCTGCTAGTGATTCAGAATTATTCTATGCCTTGGCAAAATTGGTCAAAAAATATTATACCAATACTTGGATTGATCGCAATCGTCAGTTGACAGATAATAAGCAAAAGGTTGCTTATTACTTTTCAATTGAATTTTTACCAGGTCGCATGTTAGAAACAAATCTATTAAATTTGGGGCTATTAGATTTAACCAAAGAAGCATTTAATGAGTTAGAGATAGACTTCCAAAAGGTAAAAAATGCTGAGCACGATATGGCTTTAGGAAATGGTGGGCTTGGCCGTTTAGCAGCTGCCTTTATGGATTCACTTGCAACGACAGGTTATCCAGGATTTGGTAATGGCTTACGCTACCAATACGGCTTATTCAAGCAACGCATCATTGATGGCTACCAGGTAGAATTACCAGATGCTTGGTTTGGCTCACGCGGGAATGTTTGGGAAGTCAGAAAAGATCATGGTATTGTTACAGTAAAATTATTTGGGAATGTTTACTTAAAAGCTGACGATGATGGTAAATTAAAACCTGTCTACGAGGGGGCACAAATCTTAAATGCCATTCCATACGATGTGCCACAAATTGGTTTTGAAAATGATGTCATTAATAATTTGCGTCTTTGGGATGTTGAAATTCCTGAGGAATACGAATTAGATTATCCAACTTTGGAGTCAAGACGGCGCATTCAGGATATTACAGCCATTTTATATCCTGACGATACGAGTTATGATGGAAAAGAGTTACGACTGATCCAAGAATATTTCATGACAAGTGCTGGATTGCAAACCATTATAAAATCTTATCTTAAGCAAGGGTTACCATTAGAAGAGATTCATAAAAAAGTATCTGTCCATATCAATGATACCCATCCAGCTGTTGCCCCAGCAGAATTTATGCGACTATTAATTGACGACTATGGACTGGAGTGGGCAGAGGCGTGGCAAGCAACGATTAAGACAATGAGTTACACAAATCATACGATTTTGTCAGAAGCACTTGAAAAATGGGATACTGATCTCTTTAAAAATGTCTTACCACGTGTTTACCAAATTATCTTAGAGATTGATAACCGTTTTGTTGCTGAAATGGCTAAAAAAGGTATCCGTCCTGATATTATTGAAAATACACGCATCGTTAAAGATAATCTGGTTCACATGGCCAACCTAGCCATTATTGGTGGGCATTCAGTTAATGGTGTTGCGAAACTCCACACGGAGTTATTGAAAAGAGATACTTTAAAGGATTTCTATACCTTGTATCCTGAGAAATTCAATAACAAAACCAATGGGATTGTTCAAAGAAGGTGGACACAAATTGCAGCTCCTGAATTATCAGCAGCAATTGACCGGACGATAGGCAAGGAATGGCGTAAAGACATTCACCAATTACGTAAATTGTCGGCATATCAAAATGATCAAGCCGTTCTGGACGATTTCTATCAAGTCAAACAAGTGGCTAAAGAAAGATTAGCGAAGTATGTCCTTGATAAAACAGGAGTAGTCTTATCGACAGATGCTATTTTTGATGTTCAAGTAAAACGTCTTCATGCCTATAAGCGTCAATTGTTAAACGTTTTAAACATCATGAAGATTTATTTAGACTTGAAAGAAAATCCTGATTTAGATATGGTTCCAAGAGTCTTTATTTTTGGGGCAAAAGCAGCGCCGGGTTATCATTTTGCCAAATCTGTCATTAAAGTTATCAATGAAATAGCCAATCTTGTCAACAATGATCAAAGTCTTCAAAACAAACTAAAAGTGGTTTTCCTTGAAAACTACAATGTTAGCATGGCTGAATTAATTATTCCAGCTGCTGACGTGTCAGAACAGATTTCACTAGCCTCTAAAGAAGCTTCTGGGACCTCAAATATGAAATTCATGATGACAGGTGCCCTCACTCTAGCTACTCTAGATGGTGCCAACATTGAAATCAAAGATGAAGTCGGAGATGAAAATATTATCATCTTTGGTATGGATAAGGATGCTGTTTATGACCATTATGCTAAACATGATTATTTCTCGCGTGGTTTATATGAGTCCAATGCAACAATCCGTCGTATCGTCGACAGCTTTGTCAATGGAACGATTCCGAATTGTCAGTATGAAGGAATAGAAATTTATGAAGCTTTAATCACGCACAATGATGAGTACTTCTTATTAGAAGATTTAAAATCATACATTGCTGCACAAGAACAAATTGATCACTTATATCGTGATAAAAAACGTTGGGCTCAAATGAGTCTAGCCAACATTGCAACATCTGATAAATTCACATCAGATGATACAATAACAGAGTATGCTAAAGAAATTTGGCAGTTAGAAAAATAATGTAGTTATCAAAAATCTGATAAAACCAGAGAACGGCGAAAGTCGTTTTTCTGTTAAAAGGCAATCTTTGATAAACGATTCTATTACTGGTATAATGAGGATAGCTATTAGTTGCTTTAATTGACGGAAAATGTCATTAATTAGAGCTTTGGTAAGTAATGGTTCAATAAAGCACACTCAACTACAAATTTGTGTTGACATTCTTTATATTAAGGAATAGAATAGCAAAGTAAAAAAAATTTTTAAGGAGAATTCTATTATGAATCCTATTTTCGCATTGGCATTTGCCTGTTTTGGTGTATCTCTAGGAGAAGGTTTCTTGATTGCAAATCTTTTCAAATCTGCTGCTCGTCAACCTGAAATCATTAATCAGTTACGTTCAATTATGATTTTGGGAATTGCATTTATCGAAGGTACTTTCTTCGTAACACTTGCAATGGCATTTATCTTAAAATAGGGCTGAAGTTTATGAAATAAAGATTTAAACAGCGTTGTAACTAAATAAACGTGTTTAATCTTTCGAAATGAATAAAAGGGGGGGAAGAAGTTGGAAGAAATTACTCCAACACTGACATTAGGTCCAGTGACCTTCAATTTGACCCTGCTTGCGATGTGTGTTATTTCTATAGCACTTATTTTTGCATTTGTATATTCAGCTAGCCGACATATGGCGATTAGACCCAAAGGTAAACAAACAATTTTAGAGTTTCTACTAGATTTTGTATCTGGAGTGACTGATGAACATGTCGAAAAGCCTTTTCGAAATCGTTATGCTCTTTTCTTTTTTACAGTTTTTCTATTCGTAATGGTAGCTAATAATTTAGGATTAGTTACTAAGTTGGAAACTACACATAAGATGAATTTATGGACGTCACCAACTGCAAATGTGGGTTTTGACTTAGCATTGTCACTTTTGATTTCCATTATTTGTCAGGTTGAAGGGATTCGTCAACGTGGATTTATTCCATATTTAAAACGTTTTGCATCACCTTCAATTATGACTCCGATGAATCTTTTGGAAGAAGTTACAAATGTTCTATCATTGGCACTTCGTCTTTATGGTAATATTTTTGCCGGTGAAGTCGTTATGGGCTTATTGATGAAAATGATAGCAACAAACGTCCTTTGGTTTCCAGTTGCAATGACACTGAATATTGTTTGGGTAGCATTCTCAGTCTTTATTTCATGTGTGCAAGCTTATGTTTTTACTAAGTTAATTTCTATGTACCTTGGTAAAAAAGTAAACGAAGAAGAAGAATAAGAAAGGAGAACCGTTATGGAATTAACAGTTGGTGAACTTATTGGAAATTTTATTTTAGTATCAGGTTCAATTCTTGTTTTGTATCTTTTACTAAAGAAATTTGCATGGGGTGCGATTACTGGTATTTTAGATGAAAGAGCAGCAAAAATATCAAATGATATTGATAGTGCAGAAAATGCTCGATTAGCAGCTGAGTCTTTGGCAAATCAACGTCAAACGGAATTAGCTGGTGCTAAAGTAGAAGCTAGTCAGATAATTACTGATGCAAAAGAAGTTGGACAAGCACAAGGTGACAAAATTGTTGCCGAAGCTTCTGAAGAAGCGAGTCGACTTAAAGAAAAAGCTGAATCTGATATAGCCCAAAGTAAATCAGAGGCTATAGCAAGTGTGAAAGCAGAAATGTCAGATTTATCAGTTCTTCTGGCAGAAAAAATTATGGGAACTAACCTTGATAAAGAAGCTCAAAGTAAGCTAATTGATGGTTATCTTAATGATTTAGGAGAAGCTTAATGACCAAAAAGGAAGAGGCTCTTGTAGAGCAATATGCAAAAAGCCTTGTTGAGGTCGCTAATGAGCATCAAGTTGTTGACCAAATAAAGCAAGATGTTCTTGCTTTATTAGAAACCTTTGATGTGACTAAACTTGATACTATTTTATCAAGTTTAACTGCTTCACAAGCTGAAAAACAAGAACTTATCAGATTATTAAAAGATCCTAGTTCAGTGTATTTAAATAATTTTCTTGAGTTGATTATTTTAAATGGACGTGAAGCCTTACTTCATGAGATTTTGAAAAAAACTATCACGGTCATTGCTCAAGAGACTAAAGAATTCGATGTTACAATAACTAGTACCGTTCCACTTTCTGAAGAACAAAAACAAAAAGTTATTGCAATTGTTGAAAGTAAGTTCGGTCTTAGAACCGATTGTTTAATTGAAAAGATAGATGAGTCATTAATTGGTGGCTTTATCTTAACTGTAAATAATAAGGTAATTGATACAAGCATTCGTCGTCAATTGCAAGAATTTAAAATGAATTTATTATAGAAAGTGGTGTGACTTTTGGCAATTAATGCACAAGAAATTAGCGCTTTAATTAAAAAGCAAATTGAAAACTTCCAGCCAAATTTCGATGTCACTGAAACTGGTGTCGTTACCTATATTGGTGATGGTATTGCACGGGCTCGTGGATTAGATAATGCCATGAGCGGTGAACTTCTAGAATTTTCAAATGGTGCCTTCGGTATGGCTCAAAACTTAGAGTCTAATGACGTAGGTATTATTATTCTGGGTGATTTTTCAAGCATCCGTGAAGGGGATGTTGTTAAACGTACTGGAAAAATCATGGAAGTACCAGTTGGTGAAGCCCTAATTGGTCGTGTTGTTAACCCACTTGGTCAGCCCGTTGATGGCCTAGGAGATATTGAAACGACTGGATTTAGACCAGTTGAAACACCCGCTCCTGGCGTCATGCAACGTAAATCAGTTTTTGAGCCACTACAAACTGGTTTAAAAGCTATTGATGCTTTGGTACCAATTGGTCGTGGTCAACGTGAACTTATCATCGGTGACCGTCAAACAGGTAAAACGTCGGTTGCAATTGATGCGATTTTGAATCAAAAAGGACAAGACATGATTTGTGTCTATGTTGCGATTGGTCAAAAAGAATCTACTGTTAGAACACAAGTTGAAACCCTCCGTAAATACGGAGCTCTCGATTATACTATTGTTGTGACAGCATCTGCATCACAACCATCTCCGTTACTCTTTATCGCACCTTATGCTGGTGTAGCAATGGCTGAGGAGTTCATGTACAATGGCAAGCATGTTTTAATTGTCTATGATGATTTATCAAAGCAAGCAGTAGCCTACCGTGAGCTTTCCCTTTTACTTCGTCGTCCTCCAGGTCGTGAAGCTTATCCAGGGGATGTATTCTATTTGCATAGCCGTTTATTGGAACGTTCTGCAAAAGTTTCAGATGAGCTAGGTGGTGGTTCGATTACTGCCTTACCATTTATTGAAACACAAGCAGGGGATATTTCAGCTTATATTGCAACGAACGTTATCTCAATTACAGATGGTCAAATTTTCTTACAAGAAAATCTCTTTAATTCAGGTATTCGACCAGCAATTGATGCTGGATCATCAGTATCTCGTGTTGGAGGATCTGCGCAAATTAAAGCAATGAAAAAAGTTGCTGGGACTTTGCGTTTAGATTTAGCATCTTATCGTGAATTAGAAGCCTTTACGCAATTTGGATCAGATTTAGATGCAGCAACTCAGGCAAAATTGAATCGTGGTCGTCGTACTGTTGAGATATTAAAACAACCACTTCATAAACCATTACCAGTTGAAAAGCAAGTTGTTATTTTATATGCATTAACCCATGGTTTCTTAGATGATGTGCCAGTTGATGATATCTTAGCTTTTGAAGAAGCATTGTATGATTACTTTGACACCCACTATGATCATTTATTTGAAACAATACGTCAAACTAAAGATCTTCCTGAAGAAACTGAATTAAATAATGCTATTCAAGCATTTAAAGATCAGTCCAACTTTAAATAAGAAATAGGAGGATTTTGGTATGGCAGGCTCTCTAAGTGAGATTAAAGATAAAATTAATTCAACAGAGAAAACAAGTAAAATAACTAGTGCCATGCGTATGGTCTCTTCTGCAAAACTTGTGAAATCCGAGCAAGCAGCTCGTAATTTTCAAATTTATGCGGCAAAGATTAGACAGATTACAACTGACTTTCTTAAATCAGAATTATCACCAGGGACAAATCATCCCATGTTGGCTTCTCGTCCTGTGAAGAAAACTGGCTATATTGTCATTACTTCAGATAAGGGACTTGTTGGTGGTTATAATTCAAAAATATTAAAATCAATTTTGGAAATGATTGAAGAGTACCATAAAGATGGAGACTATTCGATTATTTCAATTGGAAGTATTGGTTCGGATTTCTTTAGAGCTAGAGGCATGAATGTGTCTTTTGAACTCAGAGGACTCAATGATCAGCCTACTTATGAAGAAGTTGGAAAAATTATTGAAAAGTCAGTTGAAATGTATCAAAGTGAAATTTTTGATGAATTATATGTGTGTTATAATCATCACGTTAATAGTTTAACTAGTCAGGTCCGTGTTCAAAGAATGCTACCTATTTCTGATTTAGTTTCTGAAGAAGCTGCTGAAGAAGGGGTTGATGGTTTTGAATTGGAGCCTAGTCGTGATATGATTTTAAATCAATTATTACCACAATTTACAGAAAGTTTGATTTATGGTGCCATTGTTGATGCAAAAACTGCAGAACATGCTGCTGGGATGACAGCAATGCAGACTGCAACTGATAATGCTAAAAATGTTATTGACGATCTTACAATTCAATACAATAGAGCACGTCAGGCAGCAATTACGCAAGAAATTACAGAGATTGTTGCAGGGGCAAACGCTCTAGAATAATCAATTGATTGCATAACAATGACTAGTTGATTAGCTAATAGTTTATCTGATTGATTACATTTAAAAGGGATAGAATTTTTTAAGTTCTTGCCTTTCAACTTAAATAAGGAGAAATTAATGAGCTCAGGCAAAATTGCTCAGGTTATTGGACCTGTTGTTGACGTTTTGTTTGATAACGGTACAACATTACCTGAGATTAATAATGCATTGATAGTTTATAAAGATAGCGATAAAAAACAAAAAGTTGTTCTTGAAGTTGCCCTTGAACTTGGGAATGGAATGGTTAGAACAATCGCTATGGAATCAACTGATGGGCTTACACGTGGATTAGAAGTATTAGATACTGGTCGTGCAATTAGCGTACCAGTTGGTAAAGAAACGTTAGGACGTGTGTTTAATGTTCTTGGTGATACCATTGACTTGGAAGAGCCATTTGCATCAGATGCAAAACGTGAGCCTATCCACAAAAAAGCACCATCATTTGATGAACTATCAACATCTTCAGAAATTCTTGAAACAGGTATTAAAGTAATTGACCTTCTTGCACCTTATTTGAAAGGTGGTAAGGTTGGATTATTTGGTGGAGCCGGAGTTGGTAAAACCGTTCTTATTCAAGAATTAATTCATAATATTGCACAAGAACATGGTGGTATTTCAGTTTTTGCCGGTGTTGGAGAACGTACTCGTGAAGGGAACGATCTTTATGGTGAAATGAAAGAATCAGGTGTTATTGAGAAAACGGCAATGGTATTTGGTCAAATGAATGAGCCACCGGGAGCACGTATGCGTGTTGCCCTAACTGGTTTAACAATTGCTGAATACTTCCGTGATGTAGAAGGCCAAGACGTTCTATTGTTCATTGATAATATTTTCCGCTTCACGCAAGCAGGTTCTGAGGTATCAGCCTTATTAGGACGTATGCCTTCAGCGGTTGGTTATCAACCGACACTTGCTACTGAAATGGGGCAATTACAAGAACGTATTACATCTACTAAAAAGGGATCCGTTACTTCAATCCAAGCAATTTATGTTCCTGCCGATGACTATACTGACCCTGCGCCAGCTACAGCATTTGCCCATTTGGATTCAACAACTAACTTGGAACGTAAATTAACACAGATTGGTATTTACCCTGCAGTTGACCCACTAGCATCAAGCTCGCGTGCTCTTTCACCTGAAATTGTTGGTAAAGAGCATTATGAAGTGGCAACTGGTGTTCAACGTGTTCTTCAACGTTACCGTGAATTACAAGATATTATTGCCATCTTAGGGATGGACGAACTTTCTGATGAAGAGAAAACTCTAGTTGGACGTGCGCGTCGTATTCAGTTCTTCTTGTCACAAAACTTCAACGTTGCAGAACAGTTTACTGGTCAACCTGGTTCATATGTACCAGTTGGTGAAACTGTCCGTGGCTTTAAGGAAATTCTTGATGGTAAACATGATAATATCCCAGAAGATGCTTTCCGTTCAGTAGGACCAATTGAAGATGTTCTTGAAAAAGCAAAAAAAATGAACTATTAATGAGGTGATATCATGACAGAAATGGCTGTACAAGTGGTTACACCAGATGGAATTGTATATGACCATCGCGCTAAATTCATCTCTGTTAAAACACCAGATGGAGAAATGGGGATATTACCACATCATATCAATTTAATTGCGCCACTAGATATTCACGAAATGAAAATTAGTCGAACAGATGACGACAAACGCGTGGACTGGATCGCTATTAATGGTGGAATTATTGAGATAAAAAATAATGTCGTAACAATTGTTGCTGATTCGGCTGAACGTGCGCGTGATATTGATATCAGTCGTGCCGAACGTGCTAAAAAACGTGCCGAACGTGATATTGAGGAAGCTAAAACCTCAAATGATATTCATGAAGTTAAACGTGCAGAGGTTGCATTATTACGTGCATTAAACCGTATAAAAGTTGGTAATAAATAAAAATTGATCTACTAGATTTGTTTCAGTCGTTTCACTTTAGAAATGTGACGATTGTAATAGAGCTAGTCGGTCATTTTTTTATGTTTAAAGTTGTTCTCTTACGGTACTTGTTTTGATATAATAAGCTTATGGAATATATTAATAAATTATTAGCTTTGTTTTGTCACTTACTTTTTATTGGTATTAGCTATCAATTATTGATGTCGTTATTTGACTGGTCGAAATTAATAAAAAATAGAACTGAAAATTTAGGAAAAATTCAATTATTTGTCTTCTTTATTGCTATCATCATGGGCTATTTAGTAAGTCATTTCATATTAGAATTGATTCAAATGGGACAGAGTCTTTTTTTGGTGTTTGGTTAAAGATTCAAAATATAAAATATGTTATAATTCTAGTATTAGTGAATGGTGAAGAATGGAGAAGAAATTGGATAAAATCATTATCGAAGGTGGTCAAACCAGACTAAAAGGTGAAATTGTAATTGAAGGTGCAAAAAATGCAGTATTACCTTTGTTAGCAGCGACTGTTTTACCATCACAAGGAAAAACAATATTACGAAATGTTCCAATCTTATCAGATGTTTATACAATGAACAATGTGGTAAGAGGTTTGGATATTGATGTCGTGTTTAATGAATCATCAAATGAAGTTACTGTGGATGCTTCTGGAGATATTTTAGATGTTGCTCCATATGAGTACGTTAGTCAAATGCGAGCTTCAATAGTTGTCCTTGGGCCGATTTTAGCAAGAAAAGGTCATGCTCAAGTATCAATGCCAGGTGGCTGCACGATTGGAAGTCGCCCAATTGACTTGCATTTAAAAGGTCTAGAAGCTATGGGTGCAAAAATCACTCAGAAAAATGGTGATATTACAGCAACCGCAGAGCGCTTAAAAGGTGCAACTATTTATATGGATTTCCCATCTGTTGGGGCAACTCAAAACCTAATGATGGCAGCAACGCTAGCAGATGGTGTGACAACCATTGAAAATGCAGCAAGAGAGCCTGAAATTGTTGATTTAGCACAGCTATTAAACAAAATGGGAGCGAAAGTTCGTGGTGCTGGAACTGAAACACTGTTAATTACAGGTGTTGATAGTTTACATGGGGTCGAACATGACGTTGTACAAGATAGAATTGAGGCAGGTACTTTTATGGTAGCTGCAGCGATGACATCTGGTGATGTTCTAGTTAAGGATGCTGTTTGGGAACATAATCGTCCTTTGATTTCAAAATTAATGGAAATGGGTGTCTCTGTTACAGAAGAAGAATCGGGAATCAGGGTCACTGCAGATACAACTCAATTAAAACCTGTAACAGTTAAAACGCTACCTCATCCAGGATTTCCAACAGATATGCAAGCGCAATTCACGGCTTTAATGGCAACTGTAAAAGGTGAGTCTACAATGGTTGAAACAGTATTTGAAAATCGTTTCCAACATTTAGAAGAGATGCGTCGTATGGGCTTACAATCTGAAATACTTCGTGATACAGCGATGATTCATGGTGGGCATGAGTTACAAGGTGCACCTGTTATGTCGACTGATTTAAGAGCTAGCGCAGCCCTAATTCTAACTGGACTTGTTGCTAAGGGGAAAACGACTGTGACACAATTAAGTCATTTAGATCGTGGCTATTATCAATTTCATGAAAAATTAAAAATGCTTGGAGCAAGTATTCAACGGGTTAGTGAGGATTAATAAATGACAAAAGGATGGAGATATGTCTTAAAGCAAATTGTCCTAGTTATTGTTGTTACCTTATTAGCTTGCCTATTCTTAGCATTAGGATTAATGATTGGATATAGTTTTATGGGGGATGGTCAACACCCAACCTCAATATTATCAGTGGATAAATGGACAGAACTAATTAATAAATTTACTGGAAAGTAGGCTCTCGCCTACTTTTTATATGAGAGGAAAAAGAGTGAATAAATCTTCCAAAAAATGGAAAAGTAGCATAAGTGTAATCCTGTTGCTTCTTGTTTTAGCAGGATCGTATCTTAGTAAAACGAATCAACTTGCTGATAGTAATCCCATAAAGCAAGTTTATCAAAAAGTAACTGGTGAAACGAACGGGAAACCTTTTATCAAAGATGCCTATAGTAATCCAGATACGCCAAGTCAAGCTCAGGCATTGTCAGTCATGACGAATCATGTCAAAAATCAAATAGCTGGCAAGATTACTTGGAATGGTTCAGGAGCATTTATTATCAATGAGAATAAGACGGACTTAAATGCTAAAGTATCTAGTGCACCATATGCTAACAATCAAACTAAAATAGTCCAAGGACGTAAGGTTCCTACAGTAGCAAATGCTCTCCTTGCAAAGTCAACTAGACAATATCGTGATCGCAATCAGACGGGTAATGGGTATACCAACTGGAAACCGGCAGGTTGGCATCAATTACATGGCTTGTCTGGGCAATATGACCATGCGGTGGACAGAGGTCACCTGATTGGTTACGCCTTAGTGGGTGGGCTTAAAGGATTTGATGCCTCCACAAGTAATGAAAGCAACATTGCAACCCAGTTATCATGGGCTAATCAGGCTGCTGATGACAATTCAACGGGGCAAAATTATTATGAGACGCTAGTACGACGCGCACTCGATCAAAATAAACGGGTCCGCTACCGTGTGACATTAATCTATGAAGGCTCTAATATTTTAGCAAAGGGTAGTCATTTAGAAGCAAAGTCTGATGATGGTCAATTAGAATTTAATGTTTTTGTTCCAAATATTCAAAAAGGATTAAAAGTCAATTATCAAACAGGACAGGTCGAAATCGAGAGATAATCGGAGTGCAATGCACGACAAACGCATGAAGAAAGCTTTGTTTTCAGAAATCAAGATTCATAATGACAAAATCAGTCAAAGTAGTAAACTAGAAGTGAGGTGACTAGGATGATTGATTTTATTATTTCTATTGATGAACG